>NZ_QPLS01000005.1:0-295250 GCF_003665955.1 Halorubrum sp. Atlit-28R | reverse complement strand
CGTTGAGTCGGCTTGTTTCCATCAACATTGTCAAGCGCCTCTTGGAGTTCTTCGACGGAGATCTCGTTGAGGTGATCCATTACAGGCAACATATCTCTCTGAGTAAAAAGTTCTACCGACTACTATAGCAACGCTACTTATAAAAGAATTGGGTATTCAGCCCCGTATGCCGTCTGTGGACACCGGAAAACGACAAACGTGTTCGGGTGAGCGTTGCCCTACTCGACACACCATATTTGTGAGGGGTGCTGTGCGGTTCATACGTGTGGCCCCACGACATCGAGCGTGGATGATAGTATGTACGTTTCAGATATGCTGTGGTGAATCAGTTAGAAAGTAGAGCGTGCGAATTGACCGATTACTCGTTTACCACTCGTTTTTTATAAATAAGATATGCTAACGGACTCATTAGAAGATAAATGAGAGCAGTCATTCCCAAAAATAGCTCGCTGGAATCTATCGCTAAACTATAGAATAGACCGAGTCCAACAAGAACGTATGCCGCAGCGAGTGCCCAAATAATTCTCATCGTACATAATGAGTTGATGCCTGATGAGATAATGATTGTGGAGCATTTCCTCCGAACTTACCGAAGCTACTCACCACATCGAGGGGCAGAAAGAACAGTTCCCTAGATGACGTGGCTCACGACTGACGACTACCGGGGCCAAATCCACCGAATCCTTCACCCGTATCTCGCCGTATCGAGGGCCTTTCGTCACTTAGTCGTCGTCAGCGGTGTACGCGCCGCCACGACGCTTGATACGTGCGACGACGAGCCGCTGGTCGTCCTGCCGGAAGCTCACGGAGAGCCGGAACTCCCCGACGCGTATCTTCTTGTACGGGCTGTTCTGGAGCGGCTCACCGTAGTCCGGCGGGTCGCGCCACGGCGAGGAGACGATTTCATCGAGCTTGTCGAGTATCCGGTCTTGGTCGGCGGGGGATAGTCCGTCGAGGTCGTCTTCGGCGGTCGAGGAGAGTTCCCACGTCCACCCGTCGTCACTCATCGCTCGTGCCGAACCGCTCGTGGGCCTCCTCGGCGCTCGTCGTCCGTCCCTCGCGGATGTCCTCCTCGGCTTCGAGCAGGGCGACGAGCTCGTCGCGGTCGAACGTCGGGAACTCAATGGCGTCCCGAAGCGTGTACCGGATGAACTCGCTTCGACTGTTGAACCCGCGCCCCTGCCACGTATCGTCTATCTGTTCGAGGAACGACTCGGTGAGTTTGAAATTCACCGTGGCGATGTCGTCCCCACCGTCGTCATTCGTAGCTGCTTCAGACATATAGACGTAATACGCTGGTCTTACCAATAGTCGTTTCGGCGGAGGCTCACTCACTGTGTAACCGACGTGGATAGCCGCATCGGGGAAACTGTGATGAATCAGCTCAAAAGTGGAGCGTGCAAATGTTAGTGGCGTTTAAGATGATAGCAGGCGTACAATCCTTAGGAAAAGAACGATGGCACTTCAAGATACAATCCGAAACCAAACTGTTACCATACTCATCATATTGGGGGCATTAGTCGGAGCCGTTGTCTGGTACGTCAGTAATATCCCATACTATGAATCTATTCCTGCAGGTGCAGTAATCGGTCTTATCATCGGTATCGGGTTATATCAGCTTTTGAATCCCGACTCTGACACTACAAATACATCCTAAATCTGTCCCTGTTCCTATTTAAATCCGAGTTGAAAACGCTAATTCTGGGATTGGACGTACCACAGATGGATGAGCAAACCGGGTATGCCGAGAAATCCTAAGACAACCCCTCTAACTTGAGGGCGCGACAGGCCCTGCTCCTTTGATTTCTTGTAGACATAATAGCCGACAGTCGGCCAGAAAATCAAGAGGTAGAGTCCGTACCGGATGAGGACGCCGTTGTAGGCCGAAAGGAATTCCATATCCAATATCCCTCTTGAGCGGAGATAATCATTTGGTTGCTCTTTGTACTTACCGAAGCTACTCACCACATCGAGGGGCAGAAGAAATAGTTCTCTCGCTGATGTGAATCACGACCGACGACAACCGGGGGCCAAATCCGGTGAAACCTCTACCCGTATCTCGCCGCATCGAGGGTGTTCTATCATATTCTTGACTACGGTTCATTCATCCCTCCGTGAGCGCAGATTATCGAAATCAGGAGTGTCCCTTGAGGGGATGCGCCCCCGGTCGATTTCGGGTCTAATCCGCCGCTGTCTGTGAATTAGTTTGTGTGTCCTGACACTTCACCGAATCGCATTACGGCGAGGGATGCCCTGTTTAGCGAGAGAAGCGAATCTTGAACGGGTTTCGTTCAGACGAGTGTAGACAGAAAAGTGTGCGTACAAGGAGTGTACGGAGGAAAGAGCCTGAGGGGGGATTTGAACCCCCGGTCTCGTCCTTACCAAGGACGCGCTTTACCGCTAAGCTACCCAGGCACGCAATCAGTCGTTGACCGGATTCGACTTTATGGGTTTCGATCCGGCGACGCGGCGTCGGGGGATCCCGCGCCGTCTCGGAGGGTCGCCGCGCGGATCACCGGTCGGTCGCGCTGACGGCCCGCTCCGAGATGTCGGCGATGCGGTCCGCGGTCGCCTCCGGCAGCGCGCGGCCCGCGGGCGGGAACTCGCCGTCGCAGTCGGCCGCGAGGTCGCGGGCGTATTCGAGCAACTCCGCGGGCGGGTCGCCGCCGACGGCGGTGGTGCCCGCGACGACGGCGAGCTCCATCGCGTCCACCTCCAGGTTGCGGTCGAGTTCGGCCGCCGTTTCGGCGTCCGTGCCCTCGCGGTCGCGGAGCGTCTGGTCGCGGCCGAACGCGCGCACCACGTCGACGGCTGGCCGGGCGGCGTCGGTACACGCCAGAAGCGAGAAGCCGCGGGAGACGAGCACGTCGGCGGCGAGGATGTCCATGTCCGCGTCGATGTCGGCGGCGGCGGTCGCCGCCGTCACCCACGGCTCGTCGTGAGCGACCGTCCGGGTGAGGCGCAACCCCTCGTAGATGAGCTGCACGCCCGCGGCGCGGTCGGCCACGTCCCCGAGGTCGACGGCCGGTTCCAGCGCGCGGGCGGTGACCAGCGCCAGCACGCCGGGGGTCACCGCCGCGTCGCCGATTCGGGCGTCGAGGGCCTCGCGGAGCTGTTCGGGTTCGACGTCCGCGAGCGCCTCGCGCGCGGCGTCACGCGCTCGCGCGGCATCGTCCATTGTCGTTTCGTAGACGAGCGAAGGGCAAAGACCTTTGGAAACGAACGGGATTCCGTCTCGTGATCCGAACCCGAACCGACGGCGACGTGCGCGTCGTCACGCTCGACCGCCCCGAGGCGCGCAACGCGCTTCGGCCCGCCGACCTGACCGCCCTGCGCGAGGCGTTCGAAGCGCCCGCGGACGGAGACGCCCCGCCCGTGACGTACCTCCGCGGCGCGGGCGACGCCTTCTGCGCGGGCGCCGACCTCGACGCTGTCGCCGCGCTCGACGACCCGGACGCGTTCGCGCGGCGGGGGCAGCGCGCGGTCGCCGCCGTCGAGGAGTCGCCGTCGATCGTCGTCTGCGGGGTGGACGGCCCGGCTCGGGGCGGCGGCGTCGAACTGGCCCTGGCGGCGGACGTCCGGGTCGCCACCCCGCGGGCGACGCTCGGCGAGCCCGGCGTCTCCCTCGGGCTGTTCGGCGCCTGGGGCGGCACGGTGAGGCTCCCGCGCGTCATGGGCGAGGGCGAGGCGCTCGACTTCGCGCTCTCGGGGCGAGTCCTCGACGCCGAGGCGGCCCTGCGGACCGGGCTCGTCTCCCGCGTCGTCGACGACCCCCGCTCGGTGGCCGACGAGATCGCGGCGGGCGAGGCCGACGCGCTCGCGGCGATCAAGCGTCGGATCCGCGACCGCCGCGAGGGCGAGGCGCAGGAACGGGCGGAGGCCGCGGCGTTCGCTGAACTTCACGACGCGCACGCGGAGGACATCGCCCGACGGCGCGACCGGTGATCGACCGGGCGGGCGCCGGCCGCGTCCGCCCGCCGTCCCGATGTGACAGACTTAAGTGAGTCTCCGTCTAACTGCGAGATGCGAAGCACGCACCGGTAGTGTAGTGGTATCACGCAACCTTGCCATGGTTGCAACCCGAGTTCAAATCTCGGCCGGTGCATTTTGCGAACGAAGTGAGCAAAATCACCGAGAGATATCTGTGCGCGGGCAGCGCGCCTCCTCGACCGAATCGCGCGGGCGCCGTCGCCGATCGACGGGCCGGGCAGCGGCAGACCCCGTCCGTTTAACAGCGCGTGTGTGTTCTGTTCGGGTATATGGTTGAGCCGCTTCTTCTCGTCGGCGTCGCGGTCGCGGCGTTCGTCGGATACAACATCGGTGGGGCGACGACCGGACCGGCGTTCGGGCCGGCGGTCGGCGCAGACGTGATATCGAAGGCGGGCGCGGCGGCGCTGATGTCGCTGTTCTTCTTCGTCGGGGCGGGGACGCTGGGGCAGCGCGTGGTGACCACGCTGGGCGAGGACCTCGTCACCGGCGCGAACGTGTTCACGCTGGAGACGAGCATCATCGTGCTCTTCTTCATCGGCGGCGCGCTGTTCGTCGGCAACTTCGCCGGCGTCCCAGCGTCGACGTCGATGACGGCGGTCGGCGCCATCGCCGGACTCGGGATCGCGACGAACACCCTCGACTGGGCCGTGATGGGCGAGATCGCGATCTGGTGGCTCGTCGCGCCGATCATCGGGTTCTGGGTGTCGGGCGTCGTCGGCCGCTACTTCTACTCGGCGATCGACCGCTGGGTGGCGATCGAGAGCACCGAGGGCGCGCTGTTCGAACTCGACCGGTCGGGGCTGATACCGCGGCCGGTCCTCGGCCCGAACACGACGCGACGAGAGCTGACGGGGGGGGTCGTCGTCATCTCCATCGGCTGTCTGATGGCGTTCTCCTCCGGCACCTCGAACATCGCGAACGCCATCGCGCCGCTCGTCGCGCTCGACGGCGTGGAGATGACGCCGATGATCCTCCTCGGGAGCGCGGCGGTCGCGGTCGGCGCGTTCACCATCGCCCGGCGGACGCTGGACACGCTCGGTAACGACATCACCGACCTCCCGCTGACGGCCGCCATCGTCGTCGCGGTCGTCTCCTCGGGGATCGTGATCAGCCTCTCGGCGGTCGGCATCCCCGCCTCGTTCGTCATCATCGCGACGATGTCGATCGTCGGGCTCGGCTGGGGCCGCGCGACGCGCACGGTGACCGTGCGACAGGGAATAAGCGGCGAGAAGGAGCCGGCGGTCTCCGTCGGCGCGCTGGCGGCCGACGAGATGCCGGAGATCGGCGAGGGCGACGCGAGCGACGTGCCCTCCGCGTCCGACCTGTTCAACCCCGGGACGAGCGCGCGCGTCGTGCTGATGCAGAACGTCGTGCCGATCCTCTCGACGGTCGGCGCGCTGGTGACGTTCGCCGTGCTCTTCAGGCTCGTCTGGTAGGGCGGGGTCGGCGCCCCGCGGGGTCGGTCACCTCCCGAAGCGGCGCTGGCGGTCCTGGAAGTCCAGCACCGCGCGAAGGTACTCGCGCCGGCGGAAGTCGCGCCAGTTCACGTCGGTGAAGTAGAGTTCCGCGTACACCGACTGCCAGATGGCGAAGTCGGAGAGGCGCTCGGCGCCGGTCTTGATCACGAGGTCCGGCTCCTCGGGGAACAGCAGCCGCTCGGCGATGTCCGTCTCGTCGATCGCCTCGGGGCTCACCTCGCCGTCGGCGACGTCGCCGGCCAGTTCGCGGACCGCGCCGGCGAACTCCGCCTTCCCGCCGAGCCCGACCAGGATCCTCACCGGCGCGTCGATGGATTCCGACGCCGCGTCCGCGCCCCGGTCCGTCGCCGCGCCCGAACTGCCGCCGTCGAACTCGTCGGCCTGTGGCCCGCGGACCACGGTCTGCTCCGGCGCGTCGAGCCGGCGTAACTCCCGGACGAGCGTCGGGGCGACCGCGCGGTCGAGAACGGAGACCGAGACGGTGACGCGCTCCGCGCCGTACTCGAACGCCCAGCGGATCGCCGACGACAGCGTGTCGAAGGCGCCGTCGGCGAGGAGGTCCCGCTCGGTGAGCACGAGGGCGACGTGCGCCGGCGGCTCGGCGTCGTGGAGGCGGTGGCGCGTCGCGAGGTACGCGTCGTAGAGACCCACGTCAGGTCGATCCGGCCGCGCGTATAAATGGCTTCCCGCCGACGAGGGGTTTAATTCGCCGACGCGCATACCACGGGTGATGGCAGACAGCTACCGCGGGGTGTTCGGCGCAATCCCCTACGCGTTCCGCGCGACCGAGTCGTGGACGATGCGCGCGTACGCCGCGCTCGGCGCGCTGGCGGCCGGGTTCGTCGCGCTCGTCGTCACCCTCGCCTTGGTCGTCTGGATGGGCGAGACCGCCTCGGCGCAGGGGGGGACGTTCCTCTTCTCGCGGTCGCTGTACGTGGTCGCCGGCCTCGCGGCCGTCGGGCCGCTGCTCGCGCCGATCCTGTTCGTCGCCCGGCGCCACCGCCGCGGCGACCGCGTCGCGGCGACGTACGACCGGTGGATGGGCGTCGCCGGCTTCCTCTTCCTGCTCTCTCTGTACCTCGGGATGATCGTCTCGGCGCCCGAGGGGCTCCGGGACCCGAGCGACTCCGTGATCGTCAACGCGCTGTACGACCTCCCGCAGCTCGCCGGGTTCGTCCCGCCGGTCGCGGCCGGGCTCGCCGTCTTCGCGACGCACTTCCGGCTCCGCGGCGGCGCCGACGACGGGTCCCCCGACCGCGCCGAGTCGACCGAGGGCGGCGGCTCGGCGTGAGCCGCCCCCCGCCGGCCGCGGCTCGAAAGCCCGAAGACGCCGGACCGACTACCCGGACGCAATGACCGACGAGAAGGAGAGCACGTTCCTCGTCACGCACGTCGAGAGCGACTCGGCCGTGCTGAAGGACGTCCACGACGGACAGGTCCACACGCTGAGTTCGAACCCCGGCCTCGACGTCGACGACGCCGTCGAGGCGACCGTCGCGCCGGACCCGCCGATGGAGGTGACCTATCAGGTGATCGAGGTCGCGGAGCGCCGGTCGCTGTCGATCGAGGAGAGCCCGGAGCCGCCGACCGTCCACGAGCGGGAGCTCGCCGCGGAGACCGCGACGGGGGAGCTCTCCCGCGAGGAGCGAGCGGGCGTCGGCGAGGTCCACGTGTTGACGCCGCCGGAATCGGAGACGGAGGCGGCGGTCGGGGACGTGATCGACGACCGCGAGGGGACGCTCTCGCGCGCGGCCCGGCTCGGCGTGAACCGCGTCGAAATCCGGTCGGAGCCCGGCGTCGTCGCCGTGCGGTACCTCCCGTAGGCCCCGCGAGCGCGCCGGTCGCTCAGTCGTCGTCGAACTCGACTGGCTCGTCGTCGGACCTGACTGACCGTTACCGCCGAGCGGGTAGGCCGTTCGAAGGCGCCGAGCGGCCGCGTTATCGAGGCCGTGGACGGTCGGACGAGAGGCCGCAGCCACCCAGATAAGAAGGCTTATTCGCGCCCGCAGAGGAAGCGGTATTTATGGTAGCGATCGAGGTGCCGGAAGTCGACTACACCGACTACTCGAACCGGCAGCTCGCGGCGGTGCCGCTCGCCTTTCTGGTCCTCGCGCTGGCGATCATCGGCGGCTGGGTCGTGGCCACCGGTGCGCCGGCGAACCTCGGACTGGAGTTCACCGGCGGCGTCGAGCTGCGAGTCGCGGACGAGGCGAACGGGGACGTCGAACAGCAGATCCGGACGGCCTTCGACCGCGAGCCCGACTCGGTCCGGACGATCCCCGGCGACGACGTGGTCGTCGTCACGTTCCAGGCGGCCGAGGACGACCCGGAGGGGCTCGCGGACGACCTCCAGGACCAGGCGGAGGCGGCTGGCCTGACGACGACCGCGGTCGACCAGGTGTCGCCGAGCTTCGCGAGCGACACCGCGCGGACCGCGCTGTTCGGCGTGGCGCTCGCGTTCCTCGGGATGAGCGTGCTGGTGTTCGCGCTGTTCCGGACGTTCGTTCCCTCGCTGGCGGTCGTCGCGTCCGCGTTCTCGGACCTCGTGATACCGATCGCGGCGATGAACCTCCTCGGCATCCAGATGACGCTCGGAACGATCGCGGCGCTGCTTATGATCATCGGGTACAGCGTCGACTCGGACATCCTGTTGAACGACTCCGTGCTGCGCCGGACCGGCGAGTTCTACGAGTCGGTCAGCCGCGCGATGCGGACCGGGGTGACGATGACGCTCACCTCCATCGCCGCGATGGTCGTGATGGCCGTCGTCGCCTCGGTGTTCGGGGTCGGGCTCCTCCGTGACATCGGGATCATCCTCTCGGTGGGGCTCTGCGCCGACCTGATGAACACGTACCTGCTGAACGTCTCGCTGCTTCGCTGGTACAAGTTCGAGGGGGTGGCCCGGTAATGCTCGAACCGATCAAGGAGAACTGGCGGATCCTGCTGCTCGTCCTCGTCGTGGTCGGGTCGACGGTGACGCTGTTCGGCCCCGGGTTCGGGCCGGAGCCGGCGCCCGGCGAGAACGCGAGCGAGGCCCGCCAGGGGATCACGAACCTCCAGTACGGGCTCGACCTGGCCGGCGGGACGCGCGTCCGCGCGCCGCTGTCGGGATACACCGCGACGGACGTTGCGTTCGGGGGTGACACACCGGGGACGGTCGCCGAGGCGGTGGCGGCCGAGCTCGACAACGCGTCGGTCCGGAACGTCGGCGTCGTCCCCGAGGAGGGCGCGGTGGAGGTCACGGAGCCGTCCGTGACCGAGTCCCAGTTCCGCGCGGCGATGGACGCGAGCGGGTACGAGTACGGCGACATCCGCGAGGGCGTCACCCAGGAGACCCGCGACGAGACGATGGAGGTCATCCAGGGGAAGATCAACGAGGCGGGCCTCTCGGGCGGGAGCGTCCAGCAGGTCCAGTCGATCACCGGCGAGTACTTCATCCTCGTCGAGGTGCCCGGACAGGGGCGCCAGGAGGTGATCGACCTCCTCGAAGAGCGCGGGACCGTGCGGATCGACATCGCGTATCCCGACGGCAACGGGACCGCCGTTCAGGAGGGCGCGCTGATCCAAGACGACTTCGAGGAGATCGGGACCGCGGCACAGAGCGACCGCGGCACGGGTGCGTACGTGCCGGTCACCGTCCGGAACACCGCCGAGAACGGCCAGTCGCCCGCGCACAGCTTCCAGGACGCCGTCGCGCAGCGGGGGTTCCAGGACGCGTACCAGACCCAGGCGGACCGGTGCGGGTACAACCCCGAGACCGGCGGCATCGAGGTGGTGAACGGAGACCGGAACCCGTGTCTCCTGCTCGTCGTCGACGGGGAGGTCGTCAACTCCTTCGGGATGGATCCCGGGCTCGCCGACAGCATGGCGGCCGGCTCGTGGGCCGACACCGGGAACTTCCGCCTCACGACCGGCGAGTTCGCGGAGGCGCAGACCATCTCGCTGAACCTCCGCGCCGGCGCGCTCCCGGCCGACCTCGACATCAGCGGCGAAGGGACCTCCTCGTCTATCTCGGCCTCGCAGGGAGAGAACTTCCGGACGTACTCGCTTATCATCGGCGTCCTCTCGGTGTTCGCCGTCTCCGGGATGGTGTTCCTCCGCTACCGCGAGCCCCGCGTCGCCCTCCCGATGATCGTCACCGCGCTGACGGAGGTGTACGCGCTCCTCGGCTTCGCGGCGCTGCTCGGCTACCCGCTCGAACTCGCGGTGATCGCCGGCTTCATCGCGGTGGTCGGGACCGGGGTCGACGACCTCGTCATCATCGCCGACCAAGTGATGAGCGAGGGCGACGTGAGCTCCCGGACGGTGTTCAACTCACGGTTCCGCCAAGCGTTTTGGGTCATCGGGGCGGCCGCGGCGACGACGATCATCGCGATGTCGCCGCTGATGGTGCTGTCGCTCGGCGACCTCTCCGGGTTCGCCATCTTCACCGTCCTCGGCGTCCTCGTCGGCGTCCTGATCACCCGCCCAGCGTACGGCGACATCCTGCGCCGCCTGCTGACGGTCAGGTGAGCCGAGCCGATGTCATCCGGGATTACACGCCGACCCGCGGGCCGGCGGGAGGCGAGTGACGCATGACCGGCTACGCCGAGATCGTCGTCATCGCCCTCGTGGCACAGCTCGCGGTGCTACCCGGCGAGAAGGTCCAACTGATGATCGCCGGGCTCGCGACGAAGTACGACCCGAAGGTCGTCGTCGCCGCCGCGAGCTCGGCGTTCGCCGGCTGGACCGCGGTCGAGATCGCGTTCGGCCGGGCGCTCCAGTCGGCGCTCCCGCCGGTCGCGCTCGACGCCGTGACCGCGACGCTATTCTTCGTCTTCGCGGTGGCCCTGTACCGCTCCGCGCCGGCGCGCGGCGCGTCCCCCGCGGCCGAGCGCGACGGTGACGGGGGCGACCCGTTCGAGGATCTCTCGCTCCCCGGACCGCTCGACAGGTACTCCGGGTCCTTCGGCGGCTTCCTGCCCATCTTCGCGCTCACCGCGACGGGCGAGTTCGGCGACAAGACCCAGCTGGTGACCATCGGGCTGAGCGTCCAGTACGGCGCGACCTCCGCCATCTGGGTCGGCGAGATGCTCGCGATCGTCCCGGTGAGCCTCGCGAACGCGTACTTCTTCCACACGTTCGCGGGGCGGATCGACATGCGGCTCGCGCACCTGGGCTCCGCGCTGCTGTTCGCCTTCTTCGGCGCGGACACCGTGTTGGCGATCGCGACCGGCTTCTCGGTGTGGGAGACGTTCGTCGGCGCGGTCGGCGGGTTCGCGGCCGGACTGCTCTGAAGCCCGCGCCTCCGCGTGCGCGATGCGGAATCGGCGTCCGGCGACCGGGACGGGCGCATCGCTGAGCTGGTTAAATACTCGCGGCGCCCCGCGGCAGTAATGAAGCTCACACGCGGTCCGTTCGCGCTCGCCGTGGCGCTGCTGGTCCTCGTCGCCGCCACCGGCGGCGCGGTCGCGAACGACGACATCGTCATCAGCGGCGAGAGCGGCCAGCCGATCGAGCGGACCAAGTGGGCGGTCATCAACGCGTTCAAGCGCTTCTTCCCTGACGCGGCGGTCAGAACTCGTCGAGCGCCGACTGCTCGGCGGCGGCGAGCGCGTCCTCGCAGGTCGCCCACGACGCTCGCGCGCAGTCCGGTAGCGTCCCGTTGTCGCCGACGTACGCCGCGAGGAACGCCCTGGTGGCCGGGTCGCTCGGGTAACCGCTACCGAGGTCGTCGTAGTCCGGATACGCGGCGTCGATCTCGGCCATCGCGGCGTCTCTCTCCACCTTCGCGACGACGCTCGCCGCGCCGACGACGGGGTCGTCCTCGTCGGCGCCGTGGGCGGCCGTCACGTCGACCGGCGGGACGCGGTCGGCCCCCGCGGCGGCGTCCGCCTCGCCGCCCTCGGCGACGAAGCGCGCGAGCCGCTCCGCGAACCGCTCCTCGCTGGTGTCGCCCGCGTCGGCGACGGCGCGGACCGGTTCGGCGACGCCTGCAGGGAGACCGGCGAGCGCGGCCCGGACCGCGCGCGCCTGTCCGCGGACGGTGAGCGTGTTCATGTCGGTGTCCGCCCGGTCGATCTCGGCGGGCTCGACGCGGGCGACGCCGACGGCGACGGCCGGGTCGTCTCGGAGGGCCGCGGCCAGCTCCTCCCGCCGAGCCGGCGCGACGCGCTTCGAGTCGTCCACGTCGGCCGGCAGGCTCTCGGGGTCGGCGATCACCGCCGCGGCCACCATCGGGCCCAGTGCGGGCCCCTTGCCGGCCTCGTCGACGCCGAGGTACACGCGTGGTTGGTGGGCGTGCGGGGGGAAATACCTTCAGAAAGGGCGCTCAGTCGAGCAGGACCGCGCTGACCTGGCCGGTCTGTCCCGGGCGGGAGGTGACGCGGGCGCGGCCGGCGGACGTCTCGATGATGGCGCCCTTGGTGACGATGTTCCGGCGGGCGTAGTTGACGTTCGCGGGGTTGTCGACGACGTTCTCGATCTCGGCCTCGCTGACCTCGCCGTCGTCGGCGACCTGCGCGACGTTCGTCGAGAGCGCGCGGACCTTCGTGTCCGTGCCGCGGGAGTCGATGTACTGGAGTCGCGTCTCGCCGACCGTGGTCTCGGCGGGCTCGCGGCCGAGCTGGTGGCGCTTCTTGTTCGAGGCGTGCTTGAGTCGGCCGCCGGTCCGCTTGCGCGCGGAGCGTCCCTGGTCTTTCATACGGGTACGAACAGCCAGCGAATACTTGAAGCGTTCGACTCGTCCCGGCGGAAGCGGTGGCGCGGGCGGGGCAGCGGCGCGAACCGGTCAGGCGAACGCGCGCTCGAACGACCGGACCCCCTCGTCGGTGCCGGCGAGGACGAGCTCGTCGCCGCGCTCGATCCGCGTCTCGGGGCCAACGTCGGTGATGAGGTCGCCGCCGCGCTCGATGGCGATGACGGTACAGCCGGTGGTCTCGCGGACGGCCGCCTGCCCGACGGTTCGACCGGTCAGGACCGGCGCCTCGCTCCTGACGACCTCGACGTGCGTGTCGAGCGAGAGCACGTCACGGTCGGCGAGCACCGCCGACGCGGACATGCGGCCCGTCACCGTCGAGAGGGAGAGGACGTAGTCGGCGCCCGCGCGGTGCATCTTCGGCACGCTCTCCGGGTCCTCGACCCGGGCGAGCAGTTCGACGTTCGGCGCCAGGTCGCGGATCACGAGCGTCGCGAACTCTGCCGTCGTGTCGTCCGGGAGCGCGAGGACGACGGTCCGCGCGTCGTCGACCCCCGCCTCCCGCAGCGTCTCCGGGTCGGTCGCGTCGCCGACGACGTCGATCGCCTCGCCGTCCTCGCGGTCGACGACGGTCACCGGGAGGTCGGCGTCTTCGAGGGCGGTCGCGACCGTCTGTCCGACCTGTCCGTGTCCGACGACGACCGTCTCGCCGGCGCCGAACCGGCGGGCGGCCGAGTTCGTCAGGTCGACGAGCCGCTCGACCTGTCCCTCGGTGCCCGAGACGAGGAGGACCGTCCCGGCCGACAGCGTCGCGTCCGGCGGCGGCGCCGCCTCGAACGACCCGTTGAACCACGCGCCGATCACGTCGACGCCGGTGCGTTCCCCGATCCGACTGCCCGCGAGCGTCGACCCGGCGAGGCCGCTGCCGTGGTGGACCGACACCTCGGCGATCCGGAGCGAGTCGCCCACCGCGACCGCCTCGTCGAGGTCGGTCCGCACCGCCGTCGTCACCTTCGACGCGAGGCTCTCGCCGAGCAGCGACCGCGGGGACAGCACCTCGTCCGCGCCGGCGAGGCGGTGGTAGCGTTCGCGTGACGGGTCCTCGACGACGCTTATCGCGCGGACGTCCGTCGAGAGCTCCCGCGCGGCGAGCACGATGCTCGCGTCCACGCGGTCGGAGACGTCCGTGACCAAGGCGCGGGCGGCCCCGAGGCGGGCGCTCTCGAGCCCCGCGGTCGTCTCCGGGTCGGCGCGGACCACGGTATGGCCCGCCTCGTACAGCGCCAGCGCCCGGTCAGGGTCGGGCTCGACGACGGCGTACGGGACCGCCTCCGACTCGAACTCGTTTAACAGCGCGTCGGAGCGCGTAGTGTCGGAACACACGACGACGTGCCCCTCGACGTCGCCCTCCAGCGACCGGGGGACCGTCGTCGAGAACGCGGATTCCAGGAGCGGGGTCGCGACCACCGGGAGCGCGCCGATGAGAAGGAGCATCCCGACCAGATCCATCACGGCGACGAAGGCGTGCATCTGCTGGCTCTGCCAGTCCGAGGCGTCGCCGCCGAAGCCGGTCGTCGTGAACATCTCGATCGCGAACTGTAACGACTCGATCAGGGTCCGAGGGTCGCCCTCGTAGACCCGCATCCCCCATCGGTAGGCGACGGCGGTAACCGTGAGCACGACGCCGAGGAAGACCGTGTACAACACGACCCGCCGCTTCCACGTGTCCATCGGCCCGCGGTACGCCGCGGCCGTACAAAAACGGGCGGCCTCGCGCGGGGCGACTTCCGCGACCGGTTCCGGGCGACCGCCGGCCGCGCCCTCAGGCGATCGGTCGGCGCTCGGACCGAAGTTCGATGGTTTAAGTTCCGGGGGCCGAACCGTCAGGCATGGTGCGGGACCCGTCGCGAGAGCCGGAGCCGCCGTCGGTCGACGAGGTGCTCGACGCGCTGGCCGACGACGCGGCCCGTCGGATCGTCGCGGCGCTCACCGAGCCGAAGACCGCGAGCGAGCTCTCCGAGGAGTGCGACATCCCCCTGTCGACGACCTACCGGAAGCTGGAGAAGCTCACGGACGCCTCCCTGCTCTCGGAGTCGACTGACATCCGGCGGGACGGGCAGCACACGACGCGGTACTCGGTGTCGTTCGACGCCGTCACCGTCTCGGTCGACGGCGACGGCGACGCGGACCGCCGCGAGTTCGACGTGGAGTTCTCTCGGCCCGAGCGGACCCGAGACGAGCGACTGGCCGACCTGTGGTCGGAGCTACGAGAGGAAACATGAACCCCTACATCGACCTGACTATCATCGTCGCAAAGACCGCCATCCTGGTGCTCGGTGGCAGCATCACCTACTACGCGCTCCGCGCGTACGACCGGACCGGCGACCGGTCGCTGCGGGAGCTGGGCGTCGGCTTCGGCATCGTCACGGTCGGGGCGCTGCTGGGCGGCGTCTCCCACCAGATCATCGGCGCGAGCCTGACCGTCGGCATCGCTATCGACGGCCTCCTCACGGCGGTCGGGTTCGCGGTCATCGTCTACTCGCTGTACCTGGAGTGATCCGGGGGCGTTCGACGCGCGACGAACGGTACCCTTTTGCGGCGCTCGGCCGTCCGTTCACGCCATGAGCGACGCACGCGAGGAGCTCTCCCGCCGGATCGCCGGCGAGATAACGCTGAGCGACGATCCGGGGGCGACCCTCCGGAAGTGGCGGACCGACTTCGACGTCTCGCAGACGGAGCTGGCCGACCAGCTCGGCGTCTCCTCGTCGGTCATCTCCGACTACGAGAGCGGCCGCCGCGAGAGCCCGGGGATCGGCGTCGTCCGCCGCACCGTCGAGGGGCTACTCGACATCGACGAGCGCCGGGGCGGCGGTCGCCTCCGCCAGCACGCCAGGGTGCTCTCGGCCGGGTTCGAGAGCGACATCGTCCACGACCTCCGCGAGTACTCGACGGCGGTCCCCTTGGAGGACTTCTACGAGGCGATGGGCGCGACGGAGATCGTCCGCGGCGACCACGACCACGTGAACGGCCACACCGTCATCGACTCGATCCAGGCGATCACGCGCCTCTCCAGCGAGGAGTTCTACCGGCTGTACGGCCAGTCGACGAACCGCGCGCTCGTGTTCACGCGGGTGACGCGCGGCGAGTCGCCGCTCGTGGCGCTCCGGGTCGTGAGCCCGACGCCGAACGCGGTCGTGCTCCACGGCATCGAGGACGGCGACCTGTGGGACCACGCCGCCGACCTCGCCCGCGTCGACGGGGTCTCGCTGGCCACGTCGAACCGCGACCTCGACGACTGCCTCGCGGACCTCCAGGCGCTGTGAGGGCGTCGCGGGGCGGGAGGGCGGCCGAACCGCGGGCCTGAAACCGCCGGCGCCCGTCGGACCGGCCATGAGCGAGGACTACGCCGAGCGGCTCCGCGCGAACCGACGGGAGAAAGACGAGTTCTTCGACGACCACCCGCAGTCGCCCATCCCGCCCGAGCGGCGCGACGAGTTCGACGGGCTCGACTACTTCCCGCCGGCCCCGGACTACCGCGTCGAGGCGACCGTCACGGTCCACGACGACCCCGAGCCGGTCGAGATGGAGACGACCGCGAGCAACCCGGTCCGGTACCTCCGGGTCGTCACGTTCGCGTTCGACGTCGACGGCGAGGAGCACACGCTCGCGGGGTACCGACAGGCGGGCGACGACGGCGCCATCTTCGTCCCCTTTCGCGACAAGACGACCGGCCAGCAGACGTATTACCAGGGGCGGTACATGGAGCTGGAGCCCGAGGGGGACCTCGACGACGGCGACGCCGTCACGATCGACTTCAACCTCGCGTACAGCCCCTTCTGCGCGTACAGCGACACGTTCTCCTGTCCGCTCCCGCCCGAGGAGAACTGGCTGGAGATCGTGATACCGGCCGGCGAGCGGGCGCCGGATCTGGACTGACCGGAAGCGCGGTCGGCGAGAGTGCGGCCGGCGGCGCCGCTCGGCGGTGTGGAAAAAGCGAAGAATCGGGACCTGGAACGGCCCGAAAGCGGTCCGCCGCGGCCGGCTTATTCGAGCGTCTCGCTCGTGACGAGGGTGTCGTCTTCGAGGTAGTGCTCGATGTGGTGGCCGTGTTCCTCGACGTCTTCGAGGATGTCGCGGAGCTGCTCTTCGGTGTTGTAGTCGCCGAGGTTGTTGGCGAGCTGGATGTGCTCGCGGAGCTGCTCGGTGATGTCGCCGAACATCTCGAGGTCGTGTGCGAGCGACGTCCGGATGTCGTAGGCGTCGGCGTCCTCGGGGGTCACCGGCGCGTGCTCCTCGTAGTTCGCGCCGCCCGAGAGCGGCACGCCGCCGAGCGCCTGCGCGCGCTCGGCGAGCACGTCGGCGCCCTCCTCGAGGTCGGCCGCGACCTCGCCGAGGTACTCGTGGATGTCGAGGAACTCGGCGCCCTCGACGAGCCAGTGGTGCTTTTTGATCTGGTGGTAGAGCACGTACGTCGCCGCGAGGTCGCTGTTGAGCGCGTCGACGAGCTGTTCGGCCTTCTCCTCGGGGACGCGGAGCGCTTCGCTCTCGTGAACGTCGCCGTATCGCTGACGGGCCTGCTTCTGGGTACTCATTTCATCCCAATGTACACGCGCGATCCACTTAATAGTTCCTGCTAAGAAAAGTACTTTTTCTAGATTAGAAAATTATATTCAGCCTTTGCCGATAGCGCCGACGAGGTCTCGCTGCGCGGCGAGCGTGTCGCGGTCGAGCGTCGCGGTCAGCGTCGTCGGCGCTCGGTCGAGCTCGGTCGCGACCGCGCCGTCCGGGCGCGCGACGAGGGAGTTGCCGGCGTACGCCGCCTCGTCGGGCGCGCGCCCGCCGCCGGAACTCCCGGTTCGGCCCGCCCCGACGACCCACCTGACGCCGTCGAGCGCGCGGGCGCGGCAGAGGAGCCGCCAGTTGGCGACGTGGTCCGCGGGCCACGCGCCGACGACGACGAGCGCGTCGACCGCGCGCTCCGCGAACCACGCGCTCTCCGCGACGAAGTTGAGGTCGTAGCAGGTCAGCAGGCCGGTCGGTCCGGCGGCCGTCTCGACGACGACGCGCTCCTCGCCGGGCTCGACCCGCGCGGCCTCGTCGTCCCAGAGGTGTCGCTTGCGGTAGACGGCGAACCGGCCCGGGCCGTCGCGGGTCTCGCCCGTCGGCCCGCCGCCCGCGCCGCGGTCCGGCGGGGGAACGTACGCGGTCGCGTTGTAGACGCTCCCCCCGTCGCGCTCGGCGTAGCCCGCGATCACCGCCGCCTCCGCCGCCCGTGCGACGGACTCGAGCCGTTCGCGCGCGGCGCCGCGGGAGAGCGCGGCCCCGCGGAGTCGCTCGTCGGCCGCGAACCCCGTGAGCGCGTACTCCGGGAAGACGGCGAGGTCGACCCCGCTCGGTAAGTCGGCCGCTCGGCGCCGGAGCCGGTCGACGTTCGCGTCGACGCGGAGGTCGTCGACCGGGACCTGCGGGACGGCGACTATCGGGTCGGCTGCGGATCGGTCGCTCACGGGGTCGGGTTCGGTCCGGGCGAGCAATAAGTCCGGGCTCGCGGACCGAGACCGCGCGTTCGCTCCCGGCTCCCGACCGCGGCCGCAAGGACGATACGCCCGCGGCGCCGACCGTGGTACATGACCTTCGGCGACCTGTTCGAGCGCGCGGCCGCGCTCGACGGCGACCGCGACGAAGCGGACGTGCGGAGCGCCCTCGACGACGCGCGAGGGGCGCGGGAGGCCGGGGACTCCTCCGGCGACGACGCGGTCCCCGAGCCTCCCGAGCCCAGCCCGGCGCGCGTCGTCGCCGACGCCGACGCGCTCGCGGCCGACCTCCTCCTCGGCGGGGCCGCGCGCGAGGCGCTCGACGCGCTGCGGTCGCACGCGTGGACGACGCTCGTCGCCAGCGACCCGCTCCTCGACGACGCCGAGGCGGTGATCGCGTCGCTGTCGGACCCCGACCTAGCGGCGGACTGGCGCGCGGCGGCCGAGGAGTGGCGCGAGCCGGCGACGCAGCCCCCGGGCGACCACCCCGCGCTGGCGTCCGCGTACCGGGGCGGCGCGATGCAGGTCGTGACACTCGACCCGTCGCTGACCGGGCCCGGGGCCGCCGCCGGGCTCCGCGACCGCCTCCCCGTGAGCGTCCGGGAGCCGCGGGCGTTCGCGACGGTGTTCGACCCCGCGAGGCTGTACCCCGACGCCGTCGGGGGAGAGTACCCGGGTCCCGACCGGGACCCGCGGACGATGGAGCCCGTCGTCGCCGACGGGGACCAGCACCGATAAACCGCCGCCGGCCGGAGGGATCCGCATGACCGACGCGGAGGGCGTCCCCGAGCTCCCGGCCGACCTCGACGCGGTCCGCGGGGCGCTCGTCGACTGGTACGAGGCGGACCACCGGGACTTCCCGTGGCGCCGCACGGAGGACCCCTACGAGGTCCTCGTCAGCGAGGTGATGAGCCAGCAGACCCAGCTCGACCGGGTCGTGCCGGCGTGGGAGGACTTCCTCGACGAGTGGCCGACGACCGCCGCCCTCGCCGCGGCCGACCGCGCCGACGTGGTCGCCTTCTGGTCGGACCACTCGCTGGGGTACAACAACCGCGCGAAGTACCTCCACGAGGCGGCCGGGCAGGTCGAGGACGACTACGACGGGTCGTTCCCGGAGGACCCGGAGGGGCTGCGCGAGCTGATGGGCGTCGGCCCGTACACCGCCAACGCGGTGGCCTCGTTCGCGTTCGACAACGGCGACGCCGTCGTCGACACCAACGTCAAGCGGGTGCTGTACCGCGCGTTCGACACCCCTGACGACGACGACGCCTTCGGGCGGATCGCCTCGGCGCTCATGCCCGCGGGCGAGTCCCGAGTGTGGAACAACGCGGTCATGGAGCTCGGCGGCGTCGCCTGCGGAAAGAGGCCGCGCTGCGACGAGGCGGGCTGCCCGTGGCGCGAGTGGTGTCACGCCTACCAGACGGGCGACTTCACCGCGCCGGACGTGCCGGAGCAGCCGAGCTTCGAGGGGAGCAGGAGGCAGTTCCGCGGCCGGATCGTCCGCCTGCTCGGCGAGCACGACGAGATGGACCTAGACGCGCTCGGCCACCGGATCCGCGTCGACTACGCGCCCGAGGGCGACCACGGTCGGGAGTGGCTCCGCGGGCTCGTCGACGACCTCGCGGACGACGGCCTGGTCGAGTCCGACGCGAGCGGGGACGGGGTCGTCGTGTCGCTCCGACGCTGAGCCGCGTCGGCGTCCGGCGCCCTCCGCCCGGTGAACCGTCACCCGTTTATTACGGGAGCCGGAAGGATCGCCCATGAGCGAAACCGTCGACGCCGACCTATACACCCGTACGAAGGCGCTCTTAGAGCCCGGCGACATCGAGCTGGTGGGCTGTATCGTCCACACGGACCTCGACGGCCAGCAGGACTTAGAGATGCACGAGCTGACGGTCGCCGCCAACGACGTCATCGCCGACCACGCGGGGAAAGGCGAGACGTACATCGAGGCGGGCAACGACGACACGAGCTTCTCGTCGAACCAGTTCCAGGGGCTGACGCTCGACGGCGAGGAGTTCGTCTGGGAGTGCCAGCAGCTCCTCCGCGGCGGCGCCTTCGACATCGTGTTCTACTACGAGGCGGGCGTCGACCAGGAGGCGCTCGCGGCCGACCTCGCCGACATGGAGCACGTCGACCGCGTGACGCAGGTCCCGTGACCGGAAGCGACCGCGGAGTCCGGACCCGGTGAGCGACACCGTCCTGATCCCCGGCAGCCGCGACGTGCGCGCCACGCTCGACGCCGCCGCGGACGACGGCGCCCGGGACGGGCCCGACGACGCGACGCGCGCCGACGCGGTCGTCGTCGCCTGTCCGCCGCACCCGCAGCAGCGCGGCCACCGCGGCGACGAGCGGCTGCGCGCCGTGAGCGACGCCCTGACCGACCGCGGGGTCGACTGCCTCCGGTTCGACTACGGCGACTGGGACGAGGGGTACGGCGAGACCACCGACGCGGACGCGGCGGTCGGCTGGGCGCGCGAGCGCTACGACCGCGTCGGCCTCTTCGGCTTCTCGTTCGGCGGCACGGTCGCGCTCGTCGCGGCCGCCTCGCGACCCGGCCTCGCGGGCGTCTGCGCGCTCGCGCCGACGGCCCGTCTGAACCCCGACGTCGACGCGGTCGCGGCGCTCGATGACCTCGCCGAGCGCGGCGTGCCGACGCGCGTGCTGTACGCGACCCGGGACTCGACGGCCGACTGGGTGCCCGTGGTCGAGCGCGCGGGAGAACTGGGGATCGAGACGGTCGCGTTCGAGTCGGACCACTTCTTCGTCGGGCGGAGCGGAACGGTGGGCGAGGCGGCCGCGGCGTTCCTCGGGGAGCGGCTTCGCGACGAGCCGTGAGCGGGCGGCAGGGGCGGGTCGGTCGGCTATCGTAGGCCGTCGATCAACTCGGTCGCGATCCGCTCGCCGCGGGCGGGGTCGTACCCCTCCATCCGCAGGTGCGCCAGCGGCGCGACGTAGGGGTTCCGCTCCCAGTGGGCCCACACCTCCGTCGAGCCGTCGGGCGCGGGGAACAGCCGGACGTGGACCTGCCAGTCGCCGGTGAGCCCCTCCGGGCGGTGGACGAAGCTTCCCACCTCGTGGACCGTCTCCCCGTCGCGCTCGTAGGCGTGGAAGTACGCCCGGATCAGCTCCGAGAAGCCCCGGTCGGGGAGCATCGCGCGGGTCTCCGCGGGGCTCGTCGGGACCGTCCCGGCGTACTCGTCCGCGGGCGGCGGCAGCACCCGGACGTGGTCCGGTGCCCCCTCGTCCGGCAGCAGCGCGAGCAACCTGCCGACGACGAGCCGCACGCGCCAGAACCCGACCGCGCGGCCGAGGAGGAACGCCACGGGGGCGACGACCGCGAGCGCCGCGAACGCGCGGACGGCGGACGCGCGGAAGGGCCGTCGCCGCGACGGGGCCGCGTCCATCGCGGTCAGCTGTACCCGCGCCAGCGGTGGCCGCACTCCTTACACTTGAAGAAGCGCGTCGGCGGCTCGTCGGCGGCGCCGGTCTGTTTGATCGTGTACCACGCCTCGCCGTGGCCGCACTCGTCGCAGACGACGTCGTCGGCGGTGGGCTTCCCCTCGAAGTTCGCGCCCTCCTCCGTCTCGATCACCTCGTCGCCGGTCTGTTCGGTCGTCGACTCGAACTCGGCGGCGAGCGCCTCGTCGCGCTCGGTCGTGGCGCCGCAATCGTCGTTCTGACACACCATCTCCCCGTCGCGAGAGACCATCATCGAGCCGCAGTCGTCACAGAACTGCATATACGCGAGAGACAGGGGATCGAACGGTATAGGTCCGGTGGGTGCGGCCGAGACGAGGACGAGTGGACCGAAGAGATCTTGTCAGTGACCCTCGGCACCGAATTCGGAGTCGACGTATCAGGAACTGCCATCGTCGTCGCCTCTCCGAGAGCCCCGGCCGCTTACTTATCGATGGTCGAGTGCGAATCGGCGACGGACACCGCCAAAGCCCCAGCCGCGAGGGCGACGTACGCTCGCTGCGCGCTTCACTCGGTCGCTCACTGCGTTCGCTTCCTCGTTCCAGTGCTTGCGTCGCCTACGTCGCCCCCGCTGCTGCCCCTTTGAGTCCGCCCCGCACCGCACGGCAACCGCACCACACGCCTCCCCAACCTCGTCGCTGGCGGCTGGCGCCGCCAGCGACTCCCTCGCGCGTGCGACTCGCGCCCTGCGGGCGCTCGTCGGCACGCGCCACCGGGCACGGAAATCACCACATTCACGGCGCGTTATCCGCCGATCCGCCCCCACGCGAGGTGGACGACGATGCCGACGAGGAACGCGACGCCGAGGTTCGTCGCCACCGCGAGGAGGCCGATTCCGACCGAGAGCGCGCAGTTGTCGGAGTCGGTGACGTTGCGCGCCAGCGAGACGGCGACGACGGCCAGCAGCGCGCCGAGCATCGCCAGCGGGAACGCGGCGATCAGCGCGGGCGTGGCGAAGAGGGCGGCGACGAGGTAGCCGGCGCCGAGGACGACGTTCGCGCCGCCGGTGCGCGCGCCGAAGGCGTACTTGCCGGCCACCCCGTCGCAGCCGTGACACATCGGGACCCCGCCGAGCGGCACGGCGATCAGGTTCGTCACGCCCATGCTCGTCGACAGCTCGTCGGGCGCCACCTCCGCGTCGAGCAGGTCCGAGAAGAGGAGGGAGGTCGCCAGCGCGGCGTTGCCGATGGTCATCGCCAGCTGCGCGACCGCGCCGTCGAACGCCGCCCGCGTGAGCGCCGCCCCGAACGCCGGTGTCGGCGGCGCGCCGGGGAGCCGGGGCGAGGGGACGCCGGCGACGACGAGCGCGGTCGCGACGCCGACGCCGGCGACGGCCAGCGCGCTCGCCTTCCCGTGGCCCGCGAGCGCGACCGCGCCGGCGACAGCGACCCCGGCGAGCGCGACGGGCGGGTCCGCGACCGCGAGGCCGAGCCCCGTCTCCAGGAGGACGAGGCCCACCGCGAACTGGACGCCGCGGACGACCGGCTCGCCGATCCACCGCTCGACGTACCCGAGCGTCCCGGTGCGTCCGATCGCGAGGAGGACGACGCCGAGTACCACCCCCGCGAGCGCGAGTTCGGCGTACGTGAGCGCGCCGGCGATGGCGAGCGCGGCGAGCGCCTTCATCGGCTCCACGGACACCGGCAGCCCGTACCGGACCCCCCAGACGATCTGGAACGCGCCGAACGCGGCGAGCGCGTGGGGCAGCGAGGCGTCCGTCAGCAGCGCCAGCGCGACGACGAGCGGGATCACCGTAATCGAATCCCCTATCGCGCCGGTGACCGCTCCCGGACCGAACTCGACCGACCGCCGCCCCTCTAAACCGGACTCTACCACGGTACGGACGACGTACCGGGCGGTCAGGCTTGAACGTGTTCAGAAATCGGCGGCGGGTACTCGGCGGCCGAAGCGAAACCGCCTCCGGTCACTCGCCGTCGAAGGCGGGGCCGTCCGCGTCGACCATCGGACAGTCGCGGACGCGAAACTGCGAGAAGTCGACCGACTCCACTATCTCCGTTCCCTCGTGGGTACACGCCGTCTCCGGGGGCGCCGCGAAGTGCGGGCAGCGCTGGCAGTAGCTCCGCTTGTCGACCACGCGCTCGTCGCCGGTCGCCGCCGCGCCCGGCGTCCCGGGAGTCGGGCCGTCCGCATCGCCGAGATCGGTCGCGTCGGCGCCGACGGCGGTGCCCTCGTCGAGCGCCGCCCACACGTCCTCCTCGCCGACGTCCCCGCTCCCCATCGACTCGAAGGGGTCCCCGTCGGTCGGCCCGTCGGCCGCGTCCGCGTCCAGTTCCGCGAAGGGGTCGTCCGCGGGCGCGCCCGGTTCCGGGTCCGCGCCGGACCGCGTCTCGCCGCGCTCGCCGGAACGGCCCTCGCCTCGGTCGGGTCCGGCGTCGTTCCCGACCCCCTCGCCGAGGGCCGCGAACGGGTCGTCGACCCCGCCCGCGTCGGGCCCGTCGAGGTCGTCGCCGGCCTCATCGCTCGGTCCCCCGGCGAACGTCTCGTCGTCGAAGGAGCCGCTCTCCGAGCCGTCGTCGCCGAACGGGTCGGCTTCCGAGCCGTCATCGTCGAAGGGGTCGTATTCGGCCGCGTCGTCGTCGGAGCGGTCGTCGCTCATCGGCGGTCACCCTCCGCCCCGCCGTCGCTCGCGGCGGTGCTCGTCCGGTTCATCGTCCGGCTCGTCTCGTCGCCGCTGGCGCCGTCCGCGACGTCGCCGTCGATGGCGGGCCGGTCCCCGACGAGGAGCTTCGACGTGCCGAGGAAGCCGGTGTTCGGCTCCAGGTCCTCGAACCGGCGCCCGCAGTGGGGGCACTCCGGCGCCGACAGCAGTCCCAGCTCGACGCCCCCGCCGCAGTGGTCGCAGTCGGCCGCCCGCACCCCGTGCCGGTTCGCCGTCCGCGTCAGCGCGTCGAGGCGCTCGCGGTCGGCGCGGTCGCGCTCCGCCGCGTCGAGCCGGCGCTTGACCCTGACGACCGCGCTCGCGACCCGCGAGAGCTTGTCGTCGATATCGGACAGGTCGTCCGCAGATATCGGGTCGAGGTCCGCCTCGACGCCGTCGAGGCGGTCGTCCACGTCGTCGACCTGCCCGTCGATCTCGTCGACCCGTCCGTCCACCTCGTCGAGGCGGTCGCCGAACTCGTCCACCCGGACGCGGACGGCGTCCAGCTCGTCCATCCGGTCGTCGAGCGCGTCCAGTCGGTCGCGGAGCTCGTCGACGCGGTCCGCGGTCGGCGCGTCGGCGACGGCCGCGTCGAGGCGGTCGAGCCGGGCGGCGACCTCCGCCAGCTCGTCGGCGAGGTCGTCGATCCGCGACGCGGCCGCGTCCCCCGCGCCGTCCCCGCCGGCGTCGAGCGACTCGACCTCGCGGTAGAGGTCGACGAACCGCTGGCGGAGGTCGGTGACCTTCTCGTCGAGCTCGGCGTCGAGGTCGTCGAGGCGGGCCTCGACCGCCGCCACCTCCTCGGCGTCGGGGACGTCGATCCCCTCGGACTCCGCGAGCGCGACGAGCGCGCGCCTGAGGACCTCTTCGCGGCTCACGCCGGCGTCCTCGGCCGCGGCGTCGAGGGCGGCCGTCGCCGGGTCGTGGTCGCTCATCGCGGATCCTCCGTCATCTACCTGCCGTTGAGCGGCGAGGCTTAAGTAACCTGTCGCGCCGTTCTCCGGATCGATACTGGGCGCTCACCACGTCCCCGAGCCGTTACCGGATCTTCCGCACGTCGCTGATGTCGAACCCGCCCTCGTGGATCTCGGTCTCGAAGCGGACGATGTTCTCTGCCTCCAGCCGGGAGAGCACGCCGCGGAACTCGCGGACGAACATCGTCCGGGCGCGCTGGGAGCCGCCGCTCTCCCACGTGAACTGGAGGGTCCCGCCCGCGGCGTCCATCAGGGTGCCGAACTCGCGGTCGCGGAGCGCCTCGGAGTTCACCAACACGAGGACTAAGGCGTCCCACTCGTAGGCCGCCTTCTTCAGCCCCTTCATCACCATGGCGACGTCGCTCCAGTCGGTGTCGTCGGAGACCATCGAGACGAGGTCGGTGACGGAGTCGATGCAGACGAGGCTCCGCTCGCCGTGCTTCGAGAGGTAGTCGCCGAACGCGGTGAGCACGTCCTCGTACTCCCCGCGCTCGCCGAGCTCGGTGATCGAGGTCGTCGCCGTCTCGTACCAGTCGCGCGGCACCGGCGACAGCTGGAAGTACTCCGCCGAGAGGTCCCGGAAGGAGATCCCGTCGACCGCCGCGTCGACGATCTCGTCGGCCATCGTGTACCCCATCTCCCGGGTGATCGCCTCGGTGTCGGCGGTAAAGGAGAGGTAGTGGACCGACTCGGGCAGGGTCGCGTCGTCGTCGACGTCGCCGTAGTAGAGGTCGAACAGCTCCTCGTCGGCGTGCGCCAGCGAGTTCATCGCCGCGCTGGTGTACGCGAACTCCCGCGCGCCGGCGCCCGCCTCGCCGGCGAGCAGCACGACGCTGCCGGACGGCGCCCCGCCGCCGAGGATGGAGTCGAGGCGCGCGACCCCGAACGGAACACTGGACATGCCTTACGCCCCGTCGCCGCGGGGCTTAGTGTTACCCCTCTCCGGGTCGGCAGACGGCGGGTCCGCCCCGCCCGCCGCGTCGATCCGCGCCCCTTCGTTCGACGCCCGGACGACCGACACCTCGCCGTCGACGCCGGCCCGATCGAGCGCGCGCTCGCCGGCCGCCAGCGCCGCGTCCGCGCGGGCCGCGTCGGTGACGCCGTAGACGGTCGGCCCCCACGAGGACTGGCCGGCGCCGAACACCGACGCGGCGCCCGACAGCGAGTCGACGACCGCGCCGACGGGCGGCCGGTACACGCCGCCCTGCTCGTCGGCGTACCACGCGCCGTTGAGCCGCCCGATCTCCGCGACCGCGGCCCCGAACGCCTCCGCGTCGCCCGTCGCGACCGCGGGGAGGACGCGCCGGGTGACGGTCCCGCCGATCCGGTCGGCGAGGGCCGGGTCCGCGCGCTCGACCGCGGCGCGCATCGCGTCGTCCTCGGCCGGTCCGCTCCGGCCGGCGTCCGCGCCGGGCTCGACGAGCAGGAACCGCCAGTCGTCGGGGACTTGGTGGCGGGCGGCCACCGGCGGCACGGTCCACTCGCCGTCGGCGGGGCGGTCGGTGGTGAACCGCGCCGTCGGGTGCCCGGCGTCGAGGACGAACCCCCCGTCCTCGAACGTCGCGACGCCCACGCCGGAGCGCCCGCCGCGGCCGAGGGCCGGGGCGCGCTCGCGCACCCGCGCCGGCTCGCCGTGGGCGGTCGCGACCGCGGCGAGCGTCGCCGCCGCCAGCCGCGTCCCGCTGCCGAGGCCGGCGTGCCGCCGGAGCGACTCGCGGACCGCGACCCGGGCGCCGTCGACGCCGAGCAGGTCGGCGGCCGCGGTCGCGTACCCGCGGACGTCGTCGCGCACCGCCGCGGCGGATCCGGTCGACTCGGCGGGGGTCCCCGCGGCCTCGTCGACCGTCACGCGGACCGCCGAGGCCGGCTCCGCGTCGACGACCGCGCGGGGCGCCGCGAGTCCGACGCCGAGGGCGCCGTACAGCCGCTCGTGGGAGAGGCTGAGGTTACAGAAGCCGAAGTGGAGTCGGGCCCCGACGCTCGCGCGTGCCATCTCGGCCACCCTTCGGGGCGGACGGATAAATGGCCCGTGACCGTGGCCGGAGTTGCCTCGGTACGCGAGGACGGGCGCGAGCGAGCCGGAGCGCGCGTCGGCGCCGTGGTCGCCGAGGCGCCGCGGTCGCCGAGGCGGCCGAACTGGTGCGCTTTTGAACGCGGGGGACCTCGGTCCGCGTATGACCGAAACGCTCAGGCTCGCGACCCGCGGGTCGGACCTGGCCCTCCGGCAGGCCGAGACCGTCCGCGAGGCGCTGTCGAGCCGGCGCCGCGACGTGGAACTCCGGCAGGTGGAGACGCGCGGCGACCAGATCCCCGACGAACTGATCCACCGACTCGGGAAGACGGGCGCGTTCGTGCGCGCTCTCGACGAGGAGGTGCTCGCCGGCGACGCCGACCTCGCGGTCCACTCGTTGAAGGACCTCCCGACCGAGGAGATGGCGGACCTCGTCGTCGCGGGCGTCCCCGAGCGCGCCCCCTCCGGCGACGTGCTCGTCCACCCGGAGGGGCTGGGCATCGAAGACCTCCCGTCGGGCGCCGTCGTCGGGACCGGCTCGCTCCGCCGGGGCGCGCAGATCCGCGCGGCCCGCCCGGACCTCACCGTCGAGCCGATCCGCGGCAACGTCGACACGCGGCTGGAAAAGTTGCTCGCGCCCGGCCTCCAGGCGGAACACGAGCGCCGCCTGATCGCGTCGGGCGAGGAGAGCGCGCTGACCGCCGAGGGGGACGGCGGGGGCGACGCGGACGGCGAGAGCGCCGACGGGGAGGACGCGGACGACGAGGTCGACGAGGAGTTCGAGCGCACCGTCGAGGAGTGGTTCGACTCGCTGTCCGACCTCGAACGCTCGGCGATGGAGCGTAAGGTCGAGACGGAGTACGACGCGGTCGTCCTCGCGGAGGCGGGGCTGCGCCGCTCGAACCTCTTCTACGAGGTGGAGACGACGCGGCTCCCGCGCGAGGAGTTCGTCCCCGCGGCCGGCCAGGGCGCCATCGCGGTCACCGCGAGCGACCCGGACGTGGTCGAGGCGGTCCGCGACGCGGTCGACCACCAGCGGACCCGCGTGGCGGTCACCGTCGAGCGGACGGTCCTCGGGGAGCTCAACGGCGGCTGCGTGGCGCCGATCGGGGTCGCCGCGATGGTCCAGGGCGAGCACGTCCACGTCCGGGCGCGGGTGCTCTCGACGGACGGCACCGAGGAGGTGGCCGGGACCCGCGACCTGCCGATCCGGTCGCACGCGACCGCGGCGGCCGAGTTCGCCGCGGACCTCGCCGACCGCGGCGCCGACGACCTGATCGCCGAGGCGCGCGAGGAGGCGGAGACCGATGACTGACGGCGGCGCGACCCCAAGGGAGGACGCCGAGGAGCCGCCGACGCGACGACGCGACGACGGCGTCGGCACCGTCTTCCTCGTCGGCTCCGGGCCGGGCGACCCGGACCTGCTCACCGTCAAGGCGAAGCGCCTGATCGAGTCGGCCGACGTGGTCCTCCACGACAAGCTCCCCGGCCCCGAGATCCTCGGCGAGATCCCCGAGGAGAAGCGGGAGGACGTGGGGAAACGCGCCGGCGGCGAGTGGACGCCCCAGGAGTACACCAACCGGCGCATGGTCGAGCTGGCCCGCGAGGGGAACCGCGTCGTTCGGCTGAAGGGCGGCGATCCGTTCGTCTTCGGGCGCGGCGGCGAGGAGGCCGAGCACCTCGCGGCCGAGGGGGTCCCCTTCGAGGTCGTCCCCGGCGTCACCTCGGCCATCGCCGGCCCCGCGGTCGCCGGGATCCCGGTGACCCACCGCGACCACGCCTCCTCCGTATCGTTCGTCACCGGTCACGAGGACCCGACGAAGGAGGAGTCGGCGGTCGACTGGGCGGCGCTCGCCGCGACCGGCGGGACCATCGTCGTGCTGATGGGCGTCGGGAAGCTGCCGGCGTACACCGCGGAGCTCCGCGACGCCGGCCTCGGCGGAGACACGCCCGTCGCCCTCGTCGAGCGCGCCACCTGGCCCGACAGCCGCGTCGCGACGGGCACGCTCGACACCATCGTCGACGTCCGCGACGAGGCGGGGATCGAACCGCCCGCGATCACCGTGATCGGCGACGTGGCCGCGACCCGCGACCGCGTCGTGGCCTTCCTCGAAAACGCCGACTCGGCCCCAGTTCGGTCGCCGGGCGAGGGGCGCGGCGGCGACGCGACCGGTGGTGACGGGGCGTGATCGGGGGCGCCGACCGCCCGCGCGTGGCCGTCTTCCGCCCGGCCGACGAGCGGATCGAGTCGGCCGTCGAACTGCTCCGCGAACTCGGCGCGGAGCCGGTCCCGGACCCCATGCTCGAAGTCGAGCCGACGGGCGCGGTCCCGGCCGACGCGCCGCTCGTCGTGCTCACGAGCAAGACCGGTGTCGAGCTCGCCGCCGAGGCCGGCTGGGAGCCCGGCGACGCGGACGTCGCCGCGATCGGGCCGGCGACCGCCGCGGCCGCCCGCGAGGTCGGTTGGACGGTGGACGTCGTCCCGGAGGAGTACACCTCGGCCGGGCTCGTCGCCGCGCTGGAGGCGCGCGTGGCGGGCGAGCGCGTCGTCGTCGCTCGCTCGGACCACGGGAGCGACGTGCTCCTCGACGGCCTGCGCGAGGCCGGCGCCGACGTGACCGAGACCGTGCTCTACCGGCTCGCGCGTCCGGACGACGCCGGTGACTCGGCCGAGCTGGCCGCGACCGGCGACCTCGACGCGGTCGCGTTCACCTCCTCGCTCACGGTCGACAACTTCCTCGCGGCGGCCGCCGACCGCGGCGTCGACGAGGCGGCCCGCGCCGGGCTGACGGACGCGGTCGTCGGCGTCATCGGCCCGCCGACCGCGGAGACCGCTCGCGACCGGGGCCTCGGCGTCGACGTCGTCCCCGACGAGGCGTCGTTCGAGGCGCTCGCGGCCGCGGTCGTCGACGCGCTCGACGAGGGGACCGGCCGGCGGAACTGATCCTCTCGGGCGGGCGACCGGCGCCGCCGGGATCGCTCGCACGCGAGTCGAATCTCGTTGGCGGATAACCGACGCTAGGGGCGTCGCCGGCCGACCGGCACCGACGGCCCCTCCGATCCGCGGGCCCGCACGGAGCGGCCGTCGGATCGCTCCGTCGTACGGATTCAAGTATCTGATACGATAATCGGAGAGTGTGGTTTATAGCCAAGCACGTGGGAGGTCGTGTCATGGAACCGAGCGAGCGCTGGCTGCTGCGGGTCGAGGACGAGGTCCTCGTGGTCGAGTTCCCTCACGGGACTGGGCTGAGCCCCGCGGACGGCGAGGCGCTCCTCGATCGCTGGCGGACCGCGACCGATCCCGACGCGATCGACGCCGTCGTGATCGTCGTCCGGACCAGCAGGCCGTGCTCCGACGCCGGCCGGCGGGCCCTCCGCGAGTCCGCGCAGATCGCGGTCGCGCGCGGCGTCGACCGCTTCGCCGTCGTCGGGCAGCGCTCGAAGCGGCGTTTCCTCAAGCGGACCATCGACGTCGAGGGGGTCGACACCGAGGCGTTCAACGACGACGACGCCGCGATGCGGTGGGCGCAGTCCCCCTCCGCGGTCGCCTCGTCGGCGGAGCGCCCCTCGTAGGTCGCCGGCCTCCCCGCGCTTCTCACGACGCGAGAGCGACGGCGACGAGGCTACGGTTCGGCGACGTCGATGCCGGCCGTCTCGGCCACGCGCTCCGCGTGGCGCGTCGCGCGCTCGCGGACCGCGGCGGCGTCGGTCCCGACGTGTTCGCCGTCGGCGTAGCGGACCTCGCCGTCGACCATCGCGAAGGTCACGTCGTCGCCGTGCGCGGCGTACACCAGATGCGAGAGCGGGTCGTGGATCGGGGTCGCCCGGGTCAGGTCGGTCGCGATCCCGATCACGTCGGCGCGGTGCCCCTCGCGGAGGGCGCCGAGGCGGTCGAAGCCGGCGGCGCGGGCGCCGTTCTCGGTCGCCATCTCCAGCACGGTCGCGGCCGGGAGGCGCGTCGGATCGCGGGCGTCGACCTTGCCGAGGAGGCTCGCCTGCCGCATCTCCGTGAACGGGTCGAGCGTGTTGTTACACGGCGGGCCGTCGTTGCCGAGCGCGACGGGGATCCCGCGGTCGAGGTAGTCCTGGACCGGCGCGATTCCCGAGGCGAGCTTCATGTTCGAGGAGGGGCAGTGCGTGACGACCGTCCCGGTGTCGGCGAGCACCTCGCGCTCGCGCTCGTCGGTGTGGACGCAGTGCGCGAGCGTCACGTCCGGGCCCGTCAGCCCGACCTCGTCGAGCCAGAGGACGTTCCGCTTCCCGGTGTCGGCCTCGACGGTCGCTATCTCGTCCTCGTTCTCGCTGGCGTGGGTGTGGATCGTCACGCCGTCGTAGCGGTCGGCCAGCTCGCGGCAGCCGCGCAGGCAGGTCTCGGTACAGGTGACGGCGAACCGCGGCGTCACCGCGTAGCGGACGCGGCCGGCGGCGGCGCCGTGGTACTCGCGGATGAGGGCCTCGCTCTCGGCGAGCGCGGCGTCGGTCTCCTCCAGCAGCCCGTCGGGAGAGTCCCGGTCCATCAGCACCTTCCCGAGCCGCGCGCGGATCCCGGTCTCGATCGCGGCCTCGAACGCCTCGTCGGCGTGGTTCACCGAGAGGTGGTCGACGACGGTCGTCGTCCCCGATTCGAGACACTCCAGGTACCCCAGCTCGGCGGCCGCCCGAGTCGCCTCGGCGTCCATCGCGGCCTCCATCGGGAGGACGGCGTCGAAGAGCCAGTCGAGGAGGGCGGCGTCGTCGGCGATCCCCCGACCCAGCGACTGGACCGAGTGGATGTGGCCGCCCACGAGGCCGGGCGCGACGAGGTCGAACGTCCGCCGCTCGTGGTCGGGGTAGCGGTCGCGGAGGTCGGGCTCCTCGCCGACCGCGGCGATCGTGTTCCCCTCGACGACGACGGCGCCGTCGGGGATGACGGTCTCGGAGTCGGCGACGACGGTTCCGGCGATCAGCATGTCCGTCCGTTCCTGACGGTCGACCGGTAAGAGGCTGTCCCTCGGCGCCTCGGGCGATCGCGTCCCGTCGACGCGACCGAACGAGGCCGTTTAGCCGGCGGACGCGGCCGGCGCGTGCCTGCGAGCGGCCGCCCTCGGCGGCCGCGAGGAGCACACGCGAGGGACGCCGCGAACGCGAGCGGCGCAGCCGCGAAGCGTGAGCGGCGAGGTTGGGGAGGTGTGAGGCTGCGGTGCTGTGTGGGGCGGGTGGGACTCGAAGGGGCAGTCGCGAGGGCGGCGCAGGCGTTCACGAGAGCTCCGCTCTCGTGAGCCAATCAGAACGCAAAGCGTTCTGATGACGAGGTAAGGCCCGCAAGGAGGGAGCGATAGCGACCGACTGAGGACCGCAGCGAGCGTGCGCCGCCCTCGCGACTGGGGCTTTGGAGGTGTTCGCCGTCGGTCTGCTATCGATCGGTAAGGGACCACTCGCGGGAGTGTCTCCGAAATCGACCGTTAGAACTCGTGATCCGACCTATTCCAGTCGCTTGTCGCGGAACGCACGGATCACGTCCTGCCGCGCGATGATCCCGACGATCCGGCCGTCGTCGTCGACGACGGGCACGCGATTAATATCCGGATCGTCGCCGACGAGCAGGTCGAGCACGTCGTCGACGCTCGCATCCGGCGTCACCGTCGCCACGTCGGCGCTCATCACCTCGGAGATGGGGCGGTCAGCGTTGCGGATCAGGTCCACGCCGAGGTCGAGGTCGGCCCACGGGCGCTTCACCTGATACGAGAGCGTGTCCACGAACGGCGGGAGCCCGATGGGGATCCACAGCGTCTCGTCGTCGGGCTCGAAGAGGTCGACGAGGTCTGACTCGGTGATCACGCCCGCAACCCTGTCGTCGTCGTCGACGACCGGGAAGCCGCTGAACGCGTAGCGGGCGAACCGCTTGAACACCTCGGCGACGTCGTCGTCGGGCGAGACGGTCTTCACGTCCGGCTCCATCAGGTCGCGGGCAGTCAGGGACATACCGGACGGTCACCGCGGGAGGCCGTAGGCGTTTCGCCCCTGGGACCGGGGCGCGGGCGCCGGGCGCGGCGGCCGACGCAACGGACTTAGGGGACGGACCCGCACTTCGGGGCGTGTACCGGACGGGTCACGTCGGGGCCTCGCTCGTCGTCTACGCCCCGCTCGGGTTCCTCGTCACCGCCCTCGCCTCGATAGAGGTCGGCGCCGCCGGCGCCGTCGGCGTCGCCTCGCTGGCGATGGTCCCCGACCTCGACACGCGAGTTCCCTTCGTCAAACACCGGGGGATCACCCACACCGTCTGGTTCGCGCTGCTCGTCGGGATCGCCTTCGGGGCCGCCGGGCTGGCGGTCGGTCTCCGGAGCGGACTCGTCGAGGCGATGCTGTTCGGCGGCGCAGGCTTCCTCTTCGGCGTCGTGACGATCGGTTCGCACCTCCTCGCGGACGCGCTCACGCCGATGGGGGTCCGACCGTTCGCGCCCCTGCGAGACACGAAATACACGCTCGACCTGGTCACCGCGGCGAACCCGCTCGCGAACTACGCGCTGCTGGGGCTCGGCGTTGCCGTCGCCGCGGCCGCGCTCGTCGCGGGCGAGGCGGTTCCGGCGTAACGGAATCTCCGTCTGACGGCGCCCCCTCGCCGTCCGTCGCTGTCGCGTCCATCGCTGTTGCACGACCACTCGAATGCGATCCACATCTGTCGAGCTTCGACCGGTCGCCTAAACACCTGTACAAATCGCACACATACCGTGGAACGTTCCCGTGAACCCGGCCCCCGGAGCGCGGTGCGGCGCTCGCGCCGAGGCCGGGACGGTCGACGCGGGAGAGTCCGAGCAGCGGCGGGCCTGATGGCGTCTCGGCCGGTCGTCGTCGGACGGCGCCCGTGCTACGGGGGCAGCGGGAGTAGTGTCGACAAGACGAGAAGTGGCCGGGGTGGGCTCCGAACCCACGATCTCCGCATGTCCCAGGTCCGAGGCTCGGCGGAGCCACGGGAAGGACGCGGACGCTTCCAAGGCGTCACCGCACCGAATCTCCGAACCCTATGAGTGCGGCGCTATGTCCAGCTAAGCCACCCGGCCTCACCATTTCGTACCGCGATGAGACTCTTTAACCTTCCCATCCGTCGGAGGGTTGTGAACCGATCGCAGATCGCCGCGGGCGGCCGCTTCCACGCCGTTCGCGCGGGCGCCGACGGCGATTTCGCGCGCGGGTCGGGCGGTGATCGGCGGTCAGAGCGCGCTCGCGGACGCGGCCGCGACGGACAGAGTCGCCGCCCGCTCGCGGCCGACCCAGCGGATTTATGCCGGGCGCGGCGTATCCCGGGCGTATGAGCCTCCCCGAACTGCTCGCGGCGACCGTCGGCGACGAGGACGTCGTCGCCGAGGTGCCGCTGGGCGGCGACGATCGACTCGCGGTCACGCCCACCCGGACCCTCGTCTTCCGCGGCGACGGGCTCCTGTCCGACGAGTCCGTCGACGAGTACGGCCACGACGTCGAGCGGATCGACGTCTCGACGGGCCGCCGCAAGGCGAAGATCACCCTCGGGTACGGCCTCGACGGCGACGAGACGCTCTCGGTCCCCGCCAAGCGCGTCGACGACGTCCTCCACCCGGTCCTCGCCGGCGTCCTCTCGGCGAGCGGCGTCACCGGCCCCGGCGAGACGGTCGTCCGCACCTTCCGCTTCTCGGAACTCACCCTCATCGTCACCAGCGAGCGGCTTGTCAAACACGTCGGCTCGGCCGTTTGGGACGCCGACTTCGAGGAGTTCCACTACGAGGACATCACCGGCCTCGACTTCGAGGAGGGGACCGTGGCCACCGCGGTCGTCCTCGTCCACGGCGGCCGCTCGGAGCGGTTCAAGGCCCCCAACGAGTCCGCCCGGGCGGTCCGGGAGACGCTCGCCGACGCGGTGTGTTCGTTCCACGGCGTCGACAGCCTCGAAGAGTTCCGCGTCGCCGCCGCCGAGGCCGAGGAGCCGGCCGCGGACGCCGAGCCGAGCGGCACGACCGACTTCGGCGAGGGGCCCGACCCGCTCTCGGCGTCGCCCGCCGCCGACGCCGAGGCCGACGCGGAGGGCCCCGAGGCGGGAGACGCGGCCGGCGCCGGCCGGTCGACCGAGACGGACTCCGCCTCCGGAGACGACGGCGCCGACTCGGCCGAGACCGCGGCCTCGACGGCGGCGGGGTCGGCGTCGGGCGACGATCCGCTGGACGCGGACCCCCTCGCCGCGGACGCGAGCGTCGACGACGCCGCGAGCGACCCGCTGGACGCGGACGCGACGGAGCCGGCGTCGGCCGCCGAGGGGATCGACTCGGAGGGCGCCGGCGAGGCCGCGTCGGCGGTCGGCGCCGAGGGGCGCTCGGCGGACGCGGCCGGCACCGAGTCGGCGGCCGGGGACCCCGTCGGCGACGCCGACACCGTCGCGACCGAGGGCGACGCGGAGGGCCCGATCCGCGGGGAAGACGCCTTCGACGGGTCGCCGTTCGAGAGCGCCGGGGTCGAGGACGCCGACCTCGCGAGCGAGGTCGCGGCGCTGCGCCGCACCGTCGAGGCGCAGTCCGAGCGCCTCGACCGGCAGTCGGCGCTCATCGAACAACTGATAGAGGAGCTCCGCCGAGGGCGGTGAGGGACCGCCCCGCTCCCGCGGCCCGGGTCCCCGGAGCGGGCGCGCCGATTCTCCCGACTGAGACTCGCGTCGGAGCCGTTATCCGACCGGCGGCGAACGGACGACCGTGATCGGCGGACTCGGCGCTCGGGTCGGAGCGGTGCTGAGCGACATCTCGACCACTGAGGGACGGCTGGCGGTCACCGCCGCCATCGGCCTCGGGACGCTCGCGGTCGGGTGGCTGTTGCTGCCGAAGGCCGTCCGCGCCGGCGAGCGGACCGCCGCGAGCTGGATCGAGCGGCTCCTCGACGAGCGGACGGCGGAGTCGACCGAGGGCGCAATCGAGACGTTCCGCGAGGGGGTCCCGACCTCGTTCATCCTGCGGCTGTCGGTCGGGCTCTTACAACTCGCGCTGTTCGCGCTCGCGGGCGTCGCCGTGTTGACGCTGTGGGGGCGTTTCGAACTCGTGGTCGCGGTGTTGCCCGTCGCTGAGAACGCCGCCAGGGTCGGCGCGCAGGTCGTCGTCACGGCGGTGCTGCTCGGCGGCGCCTACGTCGTCAGCGACGTGGTGGAGACGTACGTCGGGGAGCTGTCGGCGGACAGCGACCGGATCACGGCCCACCAGGAACAGCTGCTCACCCGGCTCGCGCAGGTCGGGCTGCTGGTGCTCGCCGGGATCACGGTCCTCGGCATCTGGGGCGTGAACCTCGGCGGCCTCCTCGTCGGCGCCGGGTTCCTCGGGATCGTGCTCGGGATGGCGGCCCGGCAGACGCTGGGGTCGCTCATCGCCGGCTTCGTGCTGATGTTCGCCCGCCCGTTCGAGATCGGCGACTGGGTCGAGATCGGCAGCGAGGAGGGGTTCGTCACCGACATCACGATCATAAACACCCACATGCGGAACTTCGACGGGGAGTACGTCGTGGTGCCCAACGACCTCGTCGCCAACCAGGCGATCACGAACCGGAGCCGCGAGGGGCGCCTCCGGATCCACATGGAGGTCGGGATCGGGTACGACGACGACCCCGACGAGGCGGCCGAGATCGCCGAGGACGTGCTCGACGGGATCGACACGATCGCGAACAACCCGCAGCCGTACGCGATCCCGTCCGGGTTCGGCGACTCGGCGATCCTCCTCGACCTCCGGTTCTGGATCGACCCGCCGACCCCGCAGGCCCGGTGGCGCTCGAAGGCGATCGCGGTCGAGCGGATCCAGGAGCGCTTCGCCGACGCCGGCATCTCGATCCCCTACCCGCAGCGGACCGTCTCGTACCCGCCCGAGACGGCGGAGGCGGAGGAGACGGTCGAGCGCGTCGAGCGGATCGACGAGGACGGCGACGGCCGTTCGCGGGACGGGTCGGTGTGAGAACGGTCGGCGTGCGTCGGCCCGCGGCCGCGCTTACAGGTCTTCCGACGGCCCCGTGTAGCCGCTCGGCAGCTCCGAGCCGCGGCCGGTGAAGAGGCGCTCGAACCGCTCGATGCGCTCTAGGACGTAGCTCAGCGCCGCCGTGAGCGAGTCGGCGCCGATCGACAGGAGGTGGCGCGCGCCCTTCGTGCGGTCGGCGTGGTAGAAGCTGACCTCGCCTTCCGGCTCGGTGTTCCGCTCCGGCATCACCACGAGGTCCTGTCTGCTCGGATCGTGCCTGAAGACGAGTACGTCCGTGAGCGAGTCCGCGCCGTAGGTGACCACGTCGTGGCGGACGCTCCACTTCTGTGGCGTCTCCTCCGCGAGCGCGTCCGTGTCGACGACGTTCCGCATCGTCGTCGCCGTCGAGACGCGCTCCAGGCCGGATCCGCGCCGCTCCCGAAGCCACGCGAGGATCCGCTCCACGACGTCGCGGAGGCCGCCGGGGCCCGAGAACCGGCCCGCCGACCGCTCCGCCGGCAGCGACCCCCGCGTCACGTCGGTCCGCTCTCCCATGCGAGTACCCCCGGTCCCATCGTGTTAATAGGTATCGGTCAGGGGCCCCGTTCGGACGCCGAGCGACCCGGGTTCCTCACCGGTCCCGCCCGAACCCGGCCGCGAACGTCGCCGCGTCGACGGAGAGGACGGTCGGTCGGCCGTGCGGGCAGGCGTACGGCCGGTCGCACTCGCCGAGGCGGTCGAGCAGATTCCGGAGGTCGCCGTCGCCGAGGGCGGCGAAGTCGCCCCGCTTCAGCGACGGGTGACACGCGAGGTCGGCGAGGAGGTCGTCGCGCGCGTCCCGCGCCGTCCCGGAGCCGGCCGCCGAGAGCGCCGCGAGCGCGTCGCGGAAGGCGTCCGCGTCCGCTGTCCGGCCGAACGGCGCGGGGACGCTCCGAAGCCGTCGCGTGCCGCCCCCGAACGGCTCGGTCTCGAAGCCGAGCGCGGCGAGGTCGTCTGCGTGCGCCCGCGCGGCCGCCGCCTCGTCGGTCGACAGCGAGACGGTCGCGGGCGGGTCGAGCGTCGCGGTCGGCACCGGATCGCCGTCGAAGGCGCGGGCGAGGCGCTCGTAGTTCACGCGCTCGTGGGCGGCGTGGCCGTCGATCACGAGGAGTTCGTCGCCGGACTCGACGAGGACGTAGAGGTCGCGGAAGACGCCGATCGGCTCGGCGTCGGCGAAGGCGCCGGCCCGCGAGCCGTCCCCCTCGCCGACCGGTTCGAGGGCGCTGTCGAGGTCGGTGGCGACGTCCGCGGCGCGGCGGAGGTCGGCGCCGGTGAGCGCGTCCGCGACGACCGACGCCACCGCGTCCGCGACCGCGTCGGCGTCGCGCAGCCCCACTTCCCGCTTCGCCGGGTGGACGTTCGGGTCGACGCGCTCGGGCGGGAGCGACACGTCGACCGCGGCGACCGGCTCGCGGCCGTCCGGGAGGAGGCGGCCGTAGCCCTCGCGGACCGCGGTCGCGATCCGGTCGTTCCGGACCGGGCGGCCGTTCACCGAGACGCGGACGTGGTCTCGCGTCGCCCGGGTGACGGAGGGGTACGCCAGCGCGCCCGAGACCCCGACCGAAGTCCCCTCCGCGTCGGCACTCGCGTCGACGGTCGTCGACCGGCTCGCGGCCTCGCGGTCGTACACGCCGAGGAGCGCGTCGGTGCGGTCGGTACCGGGCGTCGACAGCGTCGCCGACCCGTCGTGGTCGAGCGAGAAGGCGACCGAGGGGTTCGCCAGCGCGTAGTCGGCGACGAGCGAGGAGATCCGCGCGAACTCCGCGCTCGCGCCCCCGAGCGACTCCCGCCGGGCGGGCCGCGTCGCGAAGAGGTCCTCGACGACGACCGTCGTCCCGCGAGCGCGGCCCGCGGGTTCGACCTCGACGCTCGGCGTCGCGTCCGGCCCCTCCGGGCCGCCCGGGGGCGGGGCGGTCCCGTCGACGACGACCCGCGTGCCGACCCCGTCGCCGGGGCTCGTCACGAGTTCGAGCCGGGCGGCCTCGGCGATGGCCGCGAGCGCCTCGCCGCGGAAGCCGAGCGAGTCGGCCCCGACCGGGTCGCCGTCGGGCGCCAGCTTGCTCGTCGCGTGGCGCTCGACGGCGCGGGCCGCGTCCGCGCGGGCCATCCCGCGGCCGTCGTCCGCGACGCGGATCCGGTCGGTGCCGTCGCCGTCGACCGCGATTTCGATCCGAGAGGCGCCGGCGTCGAGCGCGTTGTCGACGAGCTCGCCGACGACCCTCGCCGGTCGGGTGACGACCTCGCCGGCCGCGATCCGGTCGACGGTCGCCCGGTCGAGCCGGCGGACGCGACCCTCCTCGTCGCCCGGGTCGCCGGCGCCCGAGGCGCCGTCGCCGCCCGCGGCGCCCCGAGCGGCGTCGCGCTCACCCGTCATCGTCGGCGCGCGACTGGAGGTCGTGGAGGGCGTTCAGCGCCTCGATCGGCGTCATCCGCGCGAGGTCGAGGTCGCGGAGCGCCGCGGCGAGGTCGGGGGACGAGCCGGGCGCAGCCTCGCCGTCGGCCTCGTTCGACGACTGTGCGCGGTCGCCCTCGGTGGGGGTCTCGGCGGCGGAGTCGCTCGCCGCTGGACCGCCGCCGTCGCGCTGCTCCGACGCCTCCTCCGCGAGGAACTCCCGCAGCGACGCGTCGCCGTCGCGGTCCCCGTCGTCGGGCCCGCCCTCGTCGGCCGCCGCCGCTTCGTCGGTCGGACCCTCGGGCTCGGGTCCGCTCGGGTCACGGCCCCGCTCCGCCTCCTCCGCGGCGACCAGGTCGCGGGCGCGGTCGACGACCGGCCCCGGGACCCCCGCCAGCTCCGCGACCTCGACGCCGTACGACGACGAGGAGGCGCCGGGGACGACCCGGTGAAGGAACGTCACGTCGCCGTCCTCGCGGGTGGCGGTGAAGTGGAGGTTGAAGACGCGCTCGCGCTCCTCGGCCAGGTCCGTGAGACCGTGGTAGTGAGTGGCGAAGAGGGCGGTCGCGCCGAGCTCGTCGTGGAGGAACTCCGCGGCCGCGCGGGCGATGGCCCGCCCGTCGGTGGTGGCCGTGCCGCGGCCGACCTCGTCGAGGAGGACGAGCGAGTCGGCGCCCGCGTCGTGGAGGATCTCCGTCAGCTCGCTCATCTCGCGCATGAACGTCGACTGGCCGCCCGCGATGTCGTCGGAGGCGCCGACGCGGGTGAACAGCCGGTCGAACACCGGGAGCGACGCCGCCTGCGCGGGGACGAACGACCCCGTCTGCGCGAGCACGACCGCGAGCGCGACCGACCGCATGTACGTCGACTTCCCGCTCATGTTCGGCCCCGTGATCACGGCGACCGAGCCGCGCGGGAGGTCGGCGTCGTTGGGGACGAAGGAGTCCTCGGTCCGCTCGACGACGGGGTGTCTGCCGCCCTCGATCGCGACGCCGCCGTCCGGGTTCGCGCGCAGCTCGGGCCGGACGTAGTCGCCCTCGACCGCGACCGTCGCGAGCGAGGTCAGGGCGTCGAGCTCGGCGAGCGCGTCCGCGAGCCCCTGGATCCGCTCGGTTTCCGCCGCGACGCGCTCCCGGACGTCGACGAACAGCTCGTACTCCAGGGCGTCCGCCCGCTCCGCGGCGCCGACGATCTCCTCTTCCCGCTCCTTCAGCTCCGGGGTGACGTAGCGCTCGCTGTTCTTCAGCGTCTGCCGGCGCCGGTAGTCGTCGGGGACGCGGTCGAGGTTCGCGTCGGTCACCTCGATGTAGTAGCCGTGGACCTGGTTGTGGCCGACCGACAGCGAGTCGATCCCGGTGCGCTCGCGCTCGCTCGCCTCCAGGTCGGCGACCCACTCGCGGCCCTCGCGCTCGGTGGCGCGCAGGTCGTCGAGGTCGCCGTCGAACCCCTCGCGTATCACGCCGCCCTCGGTGATCTCCTGGGGCGGGTCGGCCGCGATCGCCGCGTCGATCAGGTCGCGGACCTCGGTCAGCTCGTCGAGCCGGTCGCGGAGGTCGCCGAGGTGGTCGGTGCGTGGGAGTGCCGGGCCGTCGGCGTCCGCGTCGGTCGATCCGTCGGCGTCCGCGTCGGCCACCCCGTCGGCGTCGTCCCCCGTCTCGCGCTCCCCCTCCGCTCCCGCGAGCGTCGCCTTCAGCTCGGGGACGACCGCGAGCGTTCGGTGGAGCGAGCGCAGGTCGCGGGCGTCCGCCCGGCCCCGCGAGACCCGGCTCACCAGCCGTTCGAGGTCGTAGGCGGTCGCGAGCGCGTCGGCGACCCCCTCGCGGGCGAGGCTCCGGTCCGCGAGCTCGCCGACCGCGTCGTGGCGGCTCCGGACCGCGTCGGCGTCGACGAGCGGGCGCCGGAGCCAGCGCTCTAGGCACCGCCGGCCGAGCGCGCAGTTCGTCTCGTCGAGCGCGTCGAACAGCGTGTCGCTCGCGCCCAGCCCGCGGTTCTCGAACAGCTCCAGGCTGCGCTGAGCGGCCGCGTCGAGCCGGAGCCGGTCGCGGGGGTCGTACCGCCGGATCCGGGTGACGTACCCGAGCGGCCCGTCGTCGCCCTGGGTGTACTCGGCGTACGCTAGCACCGCGCCGGCCGCCCGCAGCTCCGCGTCCGCGTCGAAGCGCCGCTCGGGCGCCGGGAGGTACGGCTCCAGGCGCTCGGCCGCCCGCCGCCGGTCGAACGCGCCGTCGTCGTACTCGTGAGTCGTCCAGCCGCGCTCGGCGTCCGCGGGGTCGAACGCGGGGGCGTCCGGTCCGGCGATGAGCTCCGCCGGCGCGATCCGGTCGAGCTCGCCCGCGACCGCGTCCCGGTCGCCCGAGGTGACGAGGCACTCGCCGGTCGAGACGTCGACGGCGGCGAGGCCGACGGTCTCGGAGGGGGAGTCGGCCCCACCGCCGGCCCCGCCGCCCCCGTCGGCCGCCACCGCCGCGACGTAGTTCGTCGTCCCGGATTCGAGCAGGTCGTCCTCGACGACGGTGCCGGGGGTGATCACCTCGGTGACCGCGCGGTCGACGAGGCCGGACGCCTGCTCGGCGTCCTCGACCTGGTCGCCGAGCGCGACGCGGTAGCCCGCGTCGAGCAGCGATTCGAGGTACGGCGCGGCGTTGTCGATCGGGATCCCGGCCATCGGGTAGTCGCCCGTCGAGTCGGACCGCTCCGTCAGCGTCACCTCGCAGACGCGCGCGACGGTCTCGGCCGCCTCGCAGAACGCCTCGTAGAAGTCGCCGACCTGGAACAGCACCAGGGCGTCCTCGTGGGCGGCACAGAGGTCGGCGTACTGCGAGAGCATCGGCGTGAGCTCCTCGCGGGCGGCCGCGATCCCGGGCGGCAGCCCCGTGGCCGTCTCTCGGTCCGCCGGTTCCATACCCCGAGTCCGGGCGGCCGCGGGCATAAACGGTGCGGAGCGGCGCGGACCGCTCCGGTCGAGCCCCCGCCGCCGGCGAGAGCCTTACAGTCCTCCGCCCCCGAGTACGGCCGTGACGAATCGAACGATCGTCGTGGGGCTCGCCGGGGCGTTCGTCGGCATGACGGCGCTGCTCGTGATCGGCGGGATCGTCCTCCACCCGATCGCGCTGGCGCTGGCGCTGCCGTTCGGCGCCGTCTCCTACTTCCTCTGGTACCACGCCACCGGGCGCCTCCACGACCAGGCCCGGCGGTCGGCCGAGGCGGCGGGCCCGACGGAGCGCCAGCGCGCCAGGCAGCGCGCCCGCGCCGAGGCCAACCGGGAGCGCGCGTACCGCGCCGCCGGCACCGACGGCGGTCGCGGCGCGACCGGGCGGCGAGCGGGCGCTCGCGGACCGGGCGGGGCCCGCGACCCTCGCGACCGCGCGCCGACGGCCGACCGAATGACCGAGCGCGAGGCGTACGAGACGCTCGGGCTCGACCGCACGGCCGACAGCGAGGCGGTCCGGCGGCGGTACCGCGAGCGGGCGAAGCGGCTCCATCCGGACGGCGAGGACGGCGACGAGGAGGACTTCAAGGAGCTCAACGAGGCGTACGAAGTCCTGAAGGGGTGACGCGGAGCGCGCCCCGCGGCGGCCCGAGAGCGCGACGGTCCGGGAGCCTGACGGAGACGCCGCGGCTCACGCCTCGTCGCTCGCGGCGGCGACCGCCCGCTCCGCCTCGTCGAGGTCGGCCCGCGTGTTGACGTTCGCGAAGGTGCGGTCGGTCGTCAGCGACCGGATCGCCTCGTCGTCGACGACGGCCTCACGCACTCGATCCACCATCGCGAGCACCTTCCGCTCGCCTTGGTCGAGCGCGCGGTCGCAGGCCTCCGCGGCCGGTTCGGTCGCGTAGACGGCCTGCGTCGTCTGGAACCAGCGGTCGTCGAGCCGCGGCAGTACCGCCTCGACGTCGGGCTCTCCGGCCAGTTCGCGCAGCGCCGCGAGGAACGACGGGTCGACGAACGGCATGTCGCAGGCGACGACGGCGGCGTACGGGTCGGTCGCCGCGCGGCAGGCGTTCCGGATCCCCGCCAGCGGGCCCAAGTCGGGCTCCTCGTCGAGCGCCCAGCGAACGGGGAGCGTGACTCCCGACAGCGCCTCGGCGAGCGCCTCGCGCTGGTCGGGGCGGCAGTTGACGACGAACTCGTCGACGACCGGGTCGCCGCCGCTCGCGCGGTCGGCGCCGGGGGGCACCGGGTCGTCGGCCCCCGCGAGCCGGTCCGCGACGCGGCGGATCATCGGCACGCCGGCGATCGGCGCGACGGCCTTGTCGGCGTCGCCGAAGCGCGTCGAGCGGCCGCCGGCGAGGATGGCTCCCGTGGTCACGGCCGCGGCTTGGACGGCGGGGGACTTCGCGGTTGCGGTGGTCGGGGGACGGGGCGGTGGCGGGGCGGAAGGCAGCGCCCGGGCCGGCGGGAGCGCCCCGAATTCGTTCGGGCCGGGAACGCCGCGCTCGACGCTCCATCCGCCCGAAAGCGACCCGTTAAGTGGCCGGCGCCCCAACCGATATCCATGCCAGAGGCAACGGATCTGGAGGAGCTGAAGCGGGGGACCGAGCTGGTCAAGCGCGGCTTCGCGCAGATGCAGAAGGGCGGCGTGATCATGGACGTCGTCAACCGCGAGCAGGCCCGCATCGCGGAGGACGCCGGCGCGGTCGCCGTGATGGTCCTCGAACACGTCCCGGCGGACATCCGCAAGCGCGGCGGCGTCGCGCGGATGCCCGACCCCGAGCGCGTCCCGGAGATCATCGACGAGGTGTCGATCCCGGTGATGGGCAAGTCCCGGATCGGCCACCGGAAGGAGGCGGAGATCCTGGAGTCCCTCGGCGTCGACATGATCGACGAGTCGGAGGTGCTGACGCCCGCCGACGACGAGTACCACACCGACAAGCGCGACTTCACCTCGCCGTTCGTCTGCGGTGCCCGGAACCTCCCCGAGGCGCTGCGCCGCATCCGCGAGGGCGCGGCGATGATCCGGACGAAGGGCGAGGCCGGCACCGGCGACGTGAACCAGGCCGTCAAACACCAGCGCACCATCAAGAACCAGATCCGCACGCTCACCGGCCTCAACTACGAGGAGCGCGAGAAGTGGGCCCGCGAACACGGCGCCCCGCGCGACCTGGTCCACGAGACGGCCGAGGCCGAGCGGCTCCCGGTCGTCAACTTCGCGGCCGGCGGTATCGCGACGCCCGCCGACGCCGCGCTGATGATGTACCACGGCTGCGACGGCATCTTCGTCGGCTCCGGCATCTTCGGCGCGGAGGACCCCGAGGCGATGGGTACCGCCGTCGTCGAGGCCGTCAACAACTGGGACGACCCCGACGAGCTCGCCCGGATCGCGAGCGGCACCGGGAAGGGGATGAAGGGCCAGTCCAACGAGGACATGAAAGAAGAGGAGAAGCTCCAGGGCCGCGGCGTTTAAGTAGCCGATTCCGATTGGGGTGGCGGCTTTCATATACCAACTGCTGTGGCGCGTGCCGGTGAGCGGCCGCCATCGGCGGCCGTGAACCGCACGCGCGAGGGACGCCGCGAGCGACCGGAGGGAGCGAGCGGCAGCGAGGCGCGACGCGCCTCTGGCAGCCGGCGGCGCAGCCGCCGGCGACGAGGCTGGGGAGGCGTGAGGTGCTGTGCGGGGCGGGACGCAAAGGGGCAGTCGCGAGGGCGGCGGAGGCGACGCAAGGACCGCAAGGAACGAGCGGAGCGAGTGACTGAGGACCGCAGCGAGCGTGCGCCGCCCTCGCGGCTGGGGCTTTGGAGGTGTTCGATACCGACCCGCAATCAACGAATTATATGCGAACGATCGAGTTTATTTCGACCCGCTCGTTCGCGTCGACAGCCGACTAACGATCACTCCGACCGCGTACCCGACGAGGCCGACGACGACCGCGAACTGTAGCCCGAGTCTGACACCGATTTCGATCCCGCCGAGCAGTTCCCCACGCGCGGATTGGTACCCGTATCCCATCATTCGCGGGTACGAGTACCGGCCCGCGCCCGTCCAGTTACCCGTGAGATAGCCGACGAGCGGGGGGAAGGCGAACCACCAGAACCCGACGAGCCACAGCGAGCCGACGGTCGGAACGAGGCCCGCACCCGCGATCCCCGCCGCGACGGCGATCCCGAGCGCAAGCGCGATCCACCAGAGGGAGATCCCGGTGTTCAGTCCGACGGCGAACCCGACGGAGGCGAGCAGGAGGAGCCCGACCACCGCCAGCGGGAGCGCCGTCCTCGCCGGAGAACCACCGATGAGATGCGGAGACAGGCAGACATCTCGGAGGGCCATAATCGCTGATTGTCCCGCCGCGCGCAAAAGCCGTTTGGGCCGGAAGTCGGTCGGACCACGGGGAGGGCGGTCAACGAAGTCGCCGGGGACGCCGCTCACCGCACGTCGTCGTCGTACACCCACGCCCCCAAGACCTCCTCGTCGCCGTCGCGACGCCAACGGACCGTCACGAGGTCCGGGAACCGGATCCGTATCCGCAGCGTCTCCCCGTTGATCGCGTCGTCGGGTCCGAGGTCGTCGTCCAGTTCGGCCCACGCGACGGTGTCGTTCTCGCCCGCCTCGTAGTCCACGCTGACATTCGTGACGAACACGTCCCCGGCGCGGAGCCGTTCGGTCCCGCCGGTGTGTTCGATCACCAGTCTGCTCGCCACGTCGTCTGCCCTCTGATGCTCGAACGCGAAACAGGCGAGCTCCTCGCAGTCCGTCAGTTCGCGATACCCGATGGCACCGAATCCGACCGCGCCCGCGCCGAGGAGGAGGACCGCTCGTCGCTTGGGGGACATGGCTAGGGCCGGGACGCGGCGATACATGGGCGTTTTGCCTGAGTCATCGACTCTTATAAATAGCTGATAGTGAATCGACGGGGAACACCGCCAAAGCCCCAGCCGCTCGGCTATACGTGATCGCTCACTCTGCGGTGAACTCCTCCAAAGCCCCAGCCGCGAGGGGGTCGCACACTCGCTGCGCTCCTCGCTCGCTTCGCTCGCTGCGGTGCTTACGTCGTCTGCGACCCCCTCGCGGCTGCCCCTTTGAGTCCCACCCCGCACGGCGACCGCAGCCTCACGCCTCCCCAGCCTCGGCGGACGGCCCGGCGCGGGCAGAGCCGCGCCGGGCCGCCGCCTCCCTCGCGGGCGGCTCGCGCCCTCCGGGCGCTCGCCGGCGCGCCGTTCGGAGTTTAAATGGTCGAGACGATTCGGATTATCGGGCACCCCACAGAATCAGTTCCGCAGCGCCTCGACCGGGCGCTGGTTGGCCGCCTTCCACGCGGGGTACGCGCCGCTGACGAGCCCGACGCCGACGCCGAACACGAGCGCGAGGAGGAGGTAGTACCCGTTCGTCGGGTCGATCACGAGCGCGGCGTCGACGGCGGGCGTCGCGAGGACGAGCCCGGCGACGAGCAGGACGGTGAGGAGGGTGCCGGCCGCGGCGCCGGCCGCGCCGATCAGGCCGGCCTCAGCGAGCAGGACGCGGAGCACGTCGCGGCGGGCGACGCCGACCGCGCGCATCACCCCGATCTCCTGTCTCCGCTCGACGGTGCTCATCAACATCACGTTGAGGATTGAGACGCCGGCGACCACGAGGGAGATGGCGCCGAGCCCGAGCAGGAACGTCGAGAGCAGGTCGAAGAACTCGTTGATCTCGTCGACGAGGGCGGCCAGCTCGAACAGGTCGACGCGCTCCTCGCGGGCGTTCACCTCCTCGCGGATGGCGTTTGCGGCCGCGCGCGCCTCGGCGCCGGTGTCGGAGATGACGAGCGCCTGCGCGTAGCCGTCCGCCGAGAAGGCCGACTCGGGGAGGAAGACGGCGTCGTCGGGCGCCACCGGGCTGAACGTCTGGCTCTCGACTAACACCGCGATCACCCGGACCTGCGAGCCCGCGATCTCGACGGTGTCGCCCGCGCCGGCGTCGAGGTCCGCGGCGATGCCCGCGCCGAGAATCGCCCCCTGCCGGTGTCGCTCGGGGAGCCTGCCCTCGGCGGCCTCGTACGCCAGCGCCGGCTCCTCGATCCCGTACACGGTCGCGAACGTCTGGTCGCCCTGCCGCGCGACCGTGGCGCTGTCCGAGTACAGCGGGACGACCGCGGGCTCGCCCACCGCGCGCCGGATCGAGGCCACGTCCGCGTCCGACAGCGACTCCACGCCGGCGTCGGCGTTCGGCGAGACGACGACCTGCGTGCCGATGTCGCCGATGGCGTCGTCGGCGCCGAGCGCCAGCACGTTCCCGAAGATGCCGAGCGCGGCGACCGCGAGCACGCCGATACAGACGCCCAGCACCGCCAGCACCGTCCGCACGCGGTTCCGCCGCAGGTTCCGCGACGCCATCGACACCGCGGGCCGCCAGCCGCGGAGCCAGCCGGCGGATCCGGCGCCCGTCCGGTCGCCGTCGCTCATCGGTCGTCCCCCGCGTCCGGCAGCCCGCCGGTCAGCACGCCGTCGGTGAGGTCGACGACGCGGTCGGCGTACTCCTCGACGAGCGGGTCGTGCGTGACCGCGACGACGGCGACCCCCTCGGCCTTGACGCGCTCGAACTCGCCGAGGATCGACTCCCCCGTCTCGGTGTCGAGGTTCCCCGTCGGCTCGTCCGCGAGCAGCACGGCGGGCTCGTTGATCAGCGCGCGGGCGATGGCGACGCGCTGCTTCTGCCCGCCGGAGAGCTCGCTCGGGTCGTGGTCGAGGCGGTCGCCGAGCCCGAACCGCGCGAGCAGGTCGGCCGCCCGGCCGCTCGCGTCGCCGGGGTCGAACGCGGTCGGCATCGCGACGTTCTCGACGGCCGTCAGCGTCGGCAGCAGGTGAAAGTCCTGAAAGACGAACCCGATCGACTCCTTCCGCGCCCGGGTCCGCTCGGCGACGGAGAGGTTCGTCACGTCGGTCCCGTTCAGCAGGCGCCGGCCCGCGGTGGGGTCGTCGAGCAGCCCGAGCACGTTCAGCAGCGTCGACTTCCCGGAACCGCTGGGGCCGACGACCGCGACGAACTCGCCGGGCCGGACCGCGAAGTCGACGTGATCGAGCGCGACGACCGGATCGCCGCCGCCGCTCGGGTAGCGCTTCACCACGTCCCGCAGCGCGACGCCGAACTCGGCGTCGCCTGCGGAGTCCGTCGTTCGGTCGACCGCACCCTCGGCGGTCACGGCGTCGTCCCTCGCGTCGCTCCCGGAGTCGCCGTTCACCGCGTCGCTCCCGGAGTCGCCGTTCACCGCGTCGCTCCCGGAGTCGCCGTTCACCGCGTCGCTCCCGGAGTCGTCGTTCACCGCGTCGCCCGTCGCGTCGGCCGCGGCGTCCCCGCTCACGGCGCCGACCCGCCGCGTCGCCGCCCCGTCGACCCGCCGATCCGTCCGGTCCTGACCGCGAGGCCGACCGCGCCGGCCAGGCCGACGAGCGCGAGGCCGCTCGCGACCGCGCCAGCGGCGCCCACGCCGCCGACGCCGATCCGACCGAGCGTGCCGCCGCTCTCCCCGTCGTCGTCGGCCTCGGGCGCCGCCACCGTCAGCGTCTCCGTGTACCGGACGCCCCGCTCGGTGTAGGTGACGCGGATCGGTATCTCGTCGGCGACGGAGGCGTTCACCGCGGTCGTCAGGTCGAACCCGACGAAGTCGCTCGCGCCGAGGGTGCCGACGAAGTACTCGCCGCCCGCGGCGGTCGGCTCGACGCCCGGCGCGTCGCCGACAGAGACGACCGCGCCGGTCATCTCGCCGCCGCCGGCGTTGCCGAGGTTCGCGTCGACGACGACGCCGGCGGCGGTCTCGCGCACGGTCGCGTCGGTGACGGTCGGGGCCGCCTCGCGGACCGGGTACGTCACCGTCGACTGCGCGCTGCGGTCCGCGCCTCGGTCGTCGAACCGGTCCGTGTCGGCGCGGAAGGCGGCGGTGACCGTCACCTCCGACCGTCGGTCGAGCGGGCCGAGGTCGACGATCACCCGCCGCTCCTCGCCGGGCGCGACGTCCTCGACGACGAACGGGCCGACCGAGACGGTCCGCTCGTCGCCGTCGACCGCGGTCCCGACCGCGCGGAGGCTCACCCGGTCGGCGGTCGTCGTGCCGGTGTTGACCACCGTCACCTCGACGGGCGAGTCGGCGACCGGGGGCGCGTCGCCCTGGCCGTCCGCGTCGCCGGTGTCGAGGCCGCCGCCACCGCCGAAGATGCCCTGGATGCCGCCGACGCCGAGGTCGCCGGCCGAACTCTCACTTCCCTCGTCGCTCTGGAGGTCCTCTGGGTCGAGCGCGCGGGTCCGCAGGTCGAGCGCGACCTGGGTCGGTCGGACCTCGATCACGGTGTCCCGGCTGACGGTCACGAACTCGCCGGTCGTCGACTGGTTCGCGACCGCCTCGACGGTGAGCCGCTTCGCGCCCGGCTCGTCGAACGACGTCCACAGCGTCGCGTCGAGCGAGTCGCCCGCCGAGAGCGCGCCGACGCCCGTGACGCTGTCGAGCACGTCGCCGTCGGCGTTCCGGACGCGGACCGTCGTGACGTTCGCCGCCGCGTCGCTGCCGCCGGAGTTCGAGACGGTGACGTTCAGCGCCGTCCGCTCCCCGACGGTCGGGTCGCTCGGGGAGGCCCCCACCTCGCCGACGGTGATCCGCGCGTCCGGGACCGCCGCCGCGCCGCCCGCCGCGAAGGCCCCGCCGATCGTCGCGAGAATGGTCACGGCGGCCAGTAGCGCGGCCGCGGATGGTGTACGAGTCAAGGTCATACGAGTTACGCGATACCCGTGGATATATCCGTCGGCGACGGAAGCGACGCGCGCGCCGCCTCGCAGCGACGGGCGCGACGGAAACTCCATCGGCGGTCGTTCGGGGGCAGGGGGCCGCCGGGCTCGGGGTTTCGGCGGTCTCCGAGACGTACCGGTTACGGATGCTTTTTCAACGGGCCGACGTAAGTAGCGGTAATGAGCGAACGCGACACCGCGCGAGCGGGTGATGGACGATGATGGGGAACAACGACCAGCAGGCGTACGACCGCGGCACGTCGCTGTTCTCGCCGGACGGGCGCATCTACCAGGTCGAGTACGCCCGCGAGGCGGTCTCGCGCGGCGCGCCGAGCGTCGGCGTCCGGACGACCGACGGCGTCGTGTTCGTCGCGATGTCCCGCCCCTCCTCGTCGCTGATGGAGGCCGAGAGCATCGAGAAGCTCCACAAGCTCGACGACCACGTCGGCACCGCGAGCGCCGGCCACGTCGCCGACGCCCGCCAGCTGATCGACCTCGCGCGCCGCCAGTCGCAGGGGAACCGCCTGCGCTACGGCGAGCCCGTCGGCGTCGAGACGCTGACGAAGTTCGTCACCGACCACATCCAGGAGAACACCCAGCGCGGCGGCACGCGCCCCTACGGCGCCGCCCTCCTCATCGGCGGCATCGACGACGGCGAGCCGCGCCTGTTCGCGGCCGACCCCTCGGGCACCCCCAACGAGTGGAAGGCGACGGTCATCGGCGGCGGCCGCCAGGAGATCCAGGGCCACCTCGAGTCGGAGTGGAGCGACGACCTCTCGCTCGCGGCGGGCATCGAACTCGCGGTCGCGGGGCTGGCCGCTCACGACGACGAGTTCGAGCCCGCCGACCTCGCGGTCGCGACCGTGACCGAGGCCGACGGCTTCCGGACGGTGCCGGCCGAGGAGGTCGAGACCGCGTTCGAGGCGGCCGGCCTCGACACCGACGACGAGACGGACGCTGACGGCGAGGCGGGCAGCGACGCCTCCGGAAGCGACGAGTAGCGACCACGCCGATCGGCTCACGTTCGGCGCTCGGCGACGGAGTGCGTGGAATTGTACATCCCACACACAACACTTTTAGCGGCGGAGCGCCTCATGTACGACATAAAATGCCCGATTCGATGTCAGAACAGCTCCAGCGAGACATGGAGTGCGAGGGGTTACTCGAGTGTTTCCACGGCCTGAAGCAGTTGGACAAGGACTGTTACCAGGCGCTCGTCTCGGCGGACGAGGCACTCACGATCGACGAGGTGGCCGAACGCGTCGACCGGGAGCGCTCCACCGCCTACCGCGCGGTTCAGCGGCTCCTCAAGGCCGGCTTCATCCAGAAGGAGCAGATCAACTACGACCACGGCGGCTACTACCACGTGTACAGCCCGACGGACCCGTCTCAGATCGCCGACGACATGCAGCGGATGCTCAACGACTGGTACGCGAAGATGGGCCAGCTCATCGGCGAGTTCGAGGAGAAGTACGACGAGCCAGAGCGCGCCGTCGTCGAGGGCTGAGCCGAGCGTCGCTCGACAGAGGCCGCTCGCGAGACGGTCTCGACGCAGGGGGAGTCGGCGCCGCGGAGTTTCGCGGGAGGCCTCGGGTCGCTACACTGCGTAGACGAGGGCCCGTCGGCACTCGGGACGCACGCACGGGACCGGCGTGATGATCTCGCCGGCGCTGAGGCCGCCGAGGAGCCCGTCGTTCGGTCCGTCGGAGACGACCGAGAGCGTCCCGAGCGCGTCAGTCCCCTGTAGCTCCACCGCCTCTAGCGGCTCTCCGCAGTCCGGACGGTCTCTTCGGCGGGACAGGTGTGCGTTTCGAGCACTTCGTAAGGTGGTTGTGATCCGTGCGTCTCCGATTAAAGCTAAGCCCGCTCGTACACCGATTCGGACGCACCGGTAATGAAGAGCAGTCTCGAACGGCAGGGGAGGGGGTTCGAAGATCGAGGGCGTTTCGGACGGCGATGCGGCTACGGGGCGCACGCGCACTAAGGGGGAGGTGGAATGGAGCGGACCGACGCGACGCCGGCGTTCAGAACGTGAACACGTGGTCGGCCTCCTCAGCGGCCTCGAGGAAGGTGACCGCACCGGCGAACTGCGTCGTCAAGTCGTCGTCGATGGCGTCCTGCTCCCACTGGAGCATGTCCAGCGTGGTCGTACACGCGACCGAGGTGACCGCCTCTCCGCCGTCGGCGATCAGTTGGTCGAGCATGTCGTAGGGGTTCGGCATCCCTTCGTCGAGCAGCGGCTGGACCGACGAGAGGTCTTTCTCGCCCTCCAGCAGGTGCGTCAGTCCGTCGAAGGTGAAGTAGAGGAACACGTCCGTGTCCATCGTCAGCGCGACGTGCCCGAGGTTGGTCGCCATCGCGAGGTTCTTCGGGTCGTCGCTGGAGACGATGATGCCGATCTCGTCCATACTCATGCCTCCTTGCGGACGTAGTGGGTGTACACTTCGTCGCCCTCCTCCTGCTCGAGGAGCGTGACGCCGTCGGTGCCCGTCGCCCACCCGTCGATGTCGCTTACACTCCCGGGATCGGTCGCGACGACCTCCAGCACCTCACCGGGGGCGAGGTCGTCGATCGCGCCCTTCGTCTTCACGATGGGCATCGGGCAGCTCAGTCCTTTCACGTCCAGCGTCTCCGCGATATCGATTTCGGTGCTCATGGTCGGTTGTTTGTACGCACTAGACAATACTGCGCGCGTCGGTTTTAATCTTGTGTGTTTAGTCCAATACGGATGCGGGAGGCGCGGCGGTCTGTCCCCGGACCACTCGGCGCAAGAGCCGATAGCGGCACTTACCACGGTCGAGACCGAACGGGAAGCCATGCCGACGACAGTTCGCGTCCGCTGTACCGACTGTGCGTACGACGAGACGTTCGACTCGCTCCGGCGGGCGCGGACCGCGCTCGACGACCACGAGCGCGCGACGAGCCACGCCGTCGACTGGGAGATCGGTGGGCTCTCGCCCGGCGTTGAGCGGGCGGGCGACGACGCCGGCGTCTGCGGTCGAGATGGGTGCGCGAACGCGAGCTCGCCGCTCCTCGATCACGGACCGGCCTCCGCGCCCGACCGGGACGTCTGAGGCGAGTCGCCCCGGCGGCGGCGACCGGTTCCCGCCGGGGGTGCGCCGACGCCGGTCGGTCGCCGTGTCGTCTCTCCGAATACCCTATATTGTACAACAAAAGCAATATTACTCGGGGGCACGAACGGTCACGTATGAGGATCGTATTCGCGACGGACCTCTCGGACGCGAACGAAGCGGCGATCGAGTCGCGGACCTGTCTGGAGTGTCTCGACAACATCGGCGTCAGGGAGGTTCACCTGTTGACGGTCGTCCCGGACAACGTGTCCAGCGGGCTGCCGGGGATGGACGCCGCCAGCGACGCCAGGGAGGCGCTCGCCCCGCAGCGGAACGTGTTCGAGCGCGCTGGATTCGAGGTGGAGACGCACGTCGCCCGCGGGACACCGCACCGACGGATAAACGGATTGGCCGAGCGGCTCGACGCGGACATGATCGTCGTCGGGTCGCGCGGACAGTCTCCGCTCCGGAATCGGCTCATCGGCGGCACCGTTCGCAACGTCGCGCGGACGGCGGTCAGGCCGTTGCTCGTCGAGCGGATCGAGGAGACGGCGAGCGGGCACGCGGTCAGGAAGGAACACCTGTTCCAGGACGTGCTGTACGCGACCGACTTCTCGGAGAACGCGGCGCGCGCCTACGACTACTTCCCGTCGCTGACGGGCGCGACAGAACGGGCGTACCTGCTCCACGTGGGCGATGGGGACGCGGAGTCGACGGCGACCGCCGAGGAGCGACTGGACGAACTGGCGACGGATCTCCGTGACCGGACCGGGTTCGATGTCGAGACCAACGTCAGGTCCGGGAACCCCGTCGACGAGATCACGGCCGAAGAAGAGCGCGTGGGCGCGACGACGACGCTCATCGGCGCGCGCGGGACGAGCCGACTCCGGCGGCTCCTCCTCGGGAGCACCGCGGAGTCGATCGTCGCGCGCGGGACAAACAACGTCTTGCTCGTCCCCCCCGAGGCGGCCGCGCCGCGCTGACGCGGCCGGAGTTTTTACTCCCGGAGCGACCAGGAGAGCCTGATGGCGCGAGAGACGGTCACACACCGCGACGGCCACGTGTACGAGTTCGGTCCGGAGATGGACCCGGTGTACGAGGCCGCGGACGGCGAGTCGCTGACGATCGAGACGGTCGACAGCCTGAACGGCGCGATCCAGGAAGCCGACGACCTGCTCGACGCGATCCCGGAGGAGGTCAACGCCGCGACGGGACCGATCGCGGTCGCCGGCGCGAGCCCCGGCGACGTGCTCGCGGTCGAGATCGAGGTCGTGCGCGTCGCGGAGGACCGCGGCCGGGTGCTCACCGCTCCCGGGTTCGGACTCCTCCAGGACGACCCCGAGATTGACCACCCCGCGACGCGGATCACCGAGGTCGACGCCGACGCGGAGGCGGTCGACTTCGAGGGGATCGACGTGCCGATCGAGCCCGTGATCGGGACGATCGGCGTCGCCACGGAGGGCGAGACGGTCTCGACGCTCACGCCCGACGACCACGGCGGGAACCTCGACACGACCGACGTGACCGGCGGGACGACCGTCTACTTCCCCGTCTTCCAGGAGGGGGCGATGCTGGCGCTGGGCGACGCGAAGGCCGCGATGGCGGACGGCGAGATGTGCGGGACGGGCGCCGAGATAGCGGTCGAGGTCGACGCGACGCTGTCGGTGATCGAGGACCCCGCCGTCTCGCCCGCCCGCCCCCTCCTCGACACCGGCGACGCCGTGAAGACGGTCGCGAGCGCCGAGACGATGGAGGCGGCCGTCGAGCTGGCGAACGCCGACATGCTGGACCTGCTTTCGCACCACCACGGGTTCTCGCGCACCGAGGCGTACCTCTTCTCCAGCCTCGTCGGCGGCCTGGAGGTCAGTCAGGTGGTCGACCCGCAGGTGACGGCGCGGAACGCGGTGCCGAGCGAGTACCTCTCGCTGCCGTTCTGAGCCCCTACACCGCGGCCTCCTGAGTCGTGCCCGTCGCGTCGACCGGCCGGCCTCAGCGCTCGGACCGCTCGGCGAACCGCCGCGCGGCGTCGCTCAGGCCCCCGTCGGTCGGCGTCTCGGCCCGCTCCGACTCGGCGGCTTCGCCGGCCTCGGCCGCCGCCTCTGCGTCGGCGTCCGTCGCGTCGGCTTCGGTGACGACCCCCTCGGTCTCCTCTGGTGCCGCGTCGGCGCCGTCTCGGGCGGCCGCACCGTCGTCGGGGACGGCGGCCGCCCCCTCCCCGACCTCGGCCGGGTCCGCGTCCGGCGGATAGCTCAGTTCGGCGGGGGGGACGAAGGCGGTCTCGACCGCGCGGACGATCTCGCGGACCTGCGCCTCGTCGAGGCGGTCCGCGTACGCCTCGCGGACGAGGTCCGGGACCGCGTACGCGTAGTGGCCGCGGCCGGCGTGGCGGATGAGCCCCGCCCGCCGGATCGGCCGGTGGCGGCTGTAGGCGTGCCCGGAGTCGCCGTCGCCGCCGGCGTCGATGTGGGCCGCGACGGGGTCGCTGGCGCCCTCGCGGCGGTAGTGACGGAGCATGCCGCGCGAGAGCTCCGAGAGCGCCTCGATCCGCGAGCGCAGCTCCTCGATCACCGCCTCGCGGGTGCCGAGCTCTATCGCGTCGTCGAACCGGAGCGCGCTCTCGGCCACGTCGTCGCGGGTGACCGGGTCGACGTCGTCCGGCGGGGCGGGGTCGGACTCGGCCGCGGGTTCGGCGTCCGCGGCGTCGCCGTCTGCGGCCGCGGCGTCCGTGTCCGCGGCGTCCGGATCCGACGAAGCGCCGTCGGCGGACGCGGCCGGCTCCGGGTCTCCCTCGGCGCCGCCGTCGGCGGAGGGCGCCGCTCCGCTCGCGTCGTCGTCGCTCTTCGTGGCGGCGACCGCCTCGTCGTACGACTTGAGCACGGACTGCCCGTCGTCGCCGTCGGCCGCGGCGTCGGAGGGGTCGGCGCCGACCCGGGCCCGGCCGCCGCCGCTCCGGTACGGCGCCTCGGCCTTGCCGAGGAGCGCCTGCGCGAACTGGTCGGCCATGTCGCTCAGGTCGCGGGCCTCCTCCAGTTCGCGTTCGAGGTCGGCGATCCGGCGATCCTTCTTCTCTAGCTCCTGTTTGAGGTCGGCGATCTCGGACTCGCGGCGCTCCTTCTCGTCGGAGATCGACTGGAGCTCGCCGACGAGGTCGCTGGAGACGGACTTCAGCTCGGGGCGCTCGAAGTCGTCGAGCCCGGGGGTCGCGCCCGCGTCGAACGTCTCCTTGCGGTGGAACTGGATCCGGCGGATCGACTCGTCCCAGTCGGTCATCAGGAAGGCCTCGCCGTCGCCCAAGTCCTCCACGGCGCTGGCGTACTTCGAGCCGAGGATGCGCCCGACGACCTTCGTGTCGTTGTCCCACGTGAGCCGGTGCCAGCAGAGCCAGTCGCACTGGGTGATGAAGTCCTTTTTCACGTCCGCGGGGCGCTGGCTGATCCCGACGATGCCGAGGCCGTGTTTCCGGCCGCGCTTGCCAACCTTGATCAGCATCTTCCCCGTCTCGTCCATCCCGCCGCCCTCGGGGATGTACTCGTGGCACTCCTCGACGACGAGCAGGAAGGGCTTCTTCAAGCGCTTCTCCTTCGCGAACAGCTGCTTGACGACCTCCAAGAGCAGCTCGTTGGCGGTGTCCTCTTCGAGGTAACCGGAGACGTCTAAGATGATCGGGACGTTCTGCTCTAAGGCGAGGTTCGCGAGCTTCTCGGCGTGTTCCGGGGAGACGACGATGTCGCACTCCTCGTCGGCGCCGGCGTGGAGGATCTCGTATTCCTCCTTAAGTCCGTAATATTCACCGTCTGTATCCACGATGAGAACCGGGAAGCCGCTGTCGAGCAGGTTCTCGATGACGACGCTCGCGGTGTTGCTCTTCCCGGAGCCGGATTTGCCCGTGATGAAGGACCGGCCGGTTAGCACGTCGACGACCGGGAGCTCCACCGGGGAGCCGGGGTCCGCCGTCGCGTCGCCGCCGATCCCCTCGCTGACGTCCGCGACGTGGATCGTCTCCTCCTCGCTCATACCCGTGAGAGGTGGCGCCCGCCTCATAAACTATCGCCTCGTCGCCGCCCGGGCGGGCCGCTCTGCCGGCGGTCGCGTCGCCGACCGACGGCGACCGGGCCGCCTTCGGGCGTCCGCAAGACGTATGTCGTCCCCGAGAGTTCGACCGCACATGGACACCGAGAACACCCTCCTCAACGCGGTGGTCGGCGCGATCGCGTCGGCCCTCCTCTCGTTCACCGGCATCTCACCGCTCCTCGGCGGCGCGGTCGCCGGGTACCTGAACGGCGACGACGGGCTTCGGGTCGGCGCGCTCTCCGGCGCGATCGCGTCGATCCCGATCGTCGGACTGCTGCTGCTCGCGCTGGTGGTCCTTCCGTTTCTGGGATTCTTCGGGTTCCCGCTCGAAGCGGGTCTCGCGGCCGGCGGGGTCTTCCTGGTCGCCGCCCTCATCGTGTTGGGCGGCGTCGCTTACAGCGTGGTGTTGAGCGCGCTCGGCGGACTGCTGGGCGTGTACGTGAAAGACGAGCTGTAGGTCGATCGCTGTTATTTATAAATAGTTGAATCTGGACCGGCGATAAACACTACCGTAGTCCCAGTCGTTTGTTTATAACTAGTTGCTGGCAGACCGGCCACGAACACCGCCGAAGCCCCAGCCGGGAGGACAGCGCACGCTCGCTGTCCTCCCGGCTGCCCCTTCGAGTCCCGCCCCCGCACAGCGACCGCACCTCACGCCTCCCCAGCCTCGTCAGTCGCCGTCGCTTCGCTCCGGCGACTTGACTCCAGCGAGGGACCGGAGGTCCCTCTGGCAGCCGGCGCGTAGCGCCGGCGACCTCGCGCGTGCGACTCGCACCCTGCGGGCGCTCGTCGGCACGCACCACCGCACTGTCTATTTATAAAGAGACGGCGTGAGAATCGGCTCGCGGCTCAGCGAAGACGCCTCAATGCTCGCCGCCGGTGCCGCGCCGGTCGGAGTCGAGGTCGATGTCGAGGTTCTCAAGCAGTTCCTCGGCCTCCTCGCGCTTCTCCTGGTGGTCTTCGAGGAACTCGCGCATCAGCTCGGCTGCCTGCTCCTTACAGCCGCCACAGAGGCGGTCGCCGTTGACGCACTCCGAGTACACCTCCTTCGTCAGCTCGTCGTCGTCGCCCGCGAGCAGGTAGGCGTACAGCTCGTACACCGGACACTCGTCGGCCTCGCCGCCGAGCTCGCGCTGCTCCTCGGCGGTGTCGCGGCCACCGGTCGTCGCCGCCTTCACCTTGTCGTACCCGTCCTCGGGGTCGTCGAGCAGCGAGATGTGGCTCGCCGGGATCGACGAGGACATCTTCCCGCCGGTGAGCCCGGTCATGAACCGGTGGTAGATCGAGGAGGGCTGCCGGAAGCCGAACCCGTCGTGGTCGATCTCGACCTCCCGGGCGACCGACTCGGCCTCTTCCCGCGTGAGGTCGAAGGCGTCGACGTGGCCCTCGAACACGCGCTTCTCGCCGTCGACCGACTCGATCAGCGCCTCGAACGCCTCGTCGGTCGCGTTGCGGTCGAAGAAGCGCACCCGGGGGCGGAGCGGCTCCTTCCCGCCGGCTTCGAGCTTGTCGAGCGCGCTCGCCTTCGCGGCCGCGAGGTCGACGCTCTCGCGGTCCGACTCCGGCGGCTCGTAGTCGGCGAGCCACTCGGCGGCGTCCTCACAGCGCACGTCGGGGTCGTCGCCGGCGGCGGCGCGCTCCGCCGCGAGCGCGTCGTAGGCGGCCCGGACCAGCTGCCGCTCGTCGTCGTCCAGCTCGAAGGAGGCGAACGCCTCGGTCACCTTGAAGTAGCGCACGCGGGTCGCCAGGTCGCGGGTGAGCCGGACGTGCGGGTCCTGGTCGGGGCCGACCGGGATCACCGTGGGCTTCGGCTCGTCGACGAGCTGCGGGTAGAGGATGTCCGCCGTCTGGGTGATCACGCTCTGCATGTGCGAGATATTCGTTTCGCCGTCGAAGCCGTAGATCGCCTCGAACTCCGAGAAGTTCGCCTTCGAGCCGAGCTCGAAGCCGAGGTCCTGGACCTCGCGGTTGTCCGACTGGCGGTAGATCTCGCCCTCTTCGGCGTCGAAGCCGAGCGCGAGCAGCGAGAGGAGGTAGTTGCGCGCGTGCCCGTCGATCTCGGACCACGACATGCCGCGCGCCGAGTGGGCTTCGAGGTCGGCGATCAGTCCGAACGCGTCGCCGCCCATCTCCTGGTGCCAGATGATCTCGTCGAACACGAGCTTGTGGCCGATGTGCGGGTCGCCGGTGGGCATGAACCCGGACAGCGCCGCGAACGGCTCGTCGTTCGCCATCGCCTCGGCGACCGCGTCGTACTCGCGGTGGCCGAAGATGACGCCGCGGCGCATCAGGTAGTGCGGGTCCGGGACCCCGTCGGCGACCTCGTCGAACGCCTCGATGCCGAACTCCTCGAACAGGTCCGCGTAGTCGCCGACCGACGCCGACCCCCACGGGTCGAGCGCGACGTCCTCGGTCGGCTCGTCCGCGCGCTCGGTCCCGCCGTCGGTCCGAGGGGGCGCCGACGGCCCGGGGGCGGGGTCGGACCCGCGCCCGTCGCCGTCCGGCGTCGCCCCCTCGGGGGTGTCCTCGTCCATACCACCTCTCCCGTCGGTCGACGCAAAAACCGTTCGCTTGCGCGAGAGCGGTTCCCACGCCCCGGCGGGCGACCGACCTCACCGAAACGGACGACCCCACCGACGGGCGAGCCCACCGGACGGCGTCACGCCGCGTGCGCCACCAGTCGCGTCGCGGTCGCCTTCCAGCGGATCGAGACCGAGTCGCTGGGAGCGAGGCCCAGCCGCTCGATGCTCTCGGCGGTGATCAGCGCGGCCACCTCGACGTCGGTCGCGTCGGCCGAGCCCTCGGCCGCCCCGACCGCGATCCGGACCGTCGACACCGTCTCGCCGGAGTCGACGCGCGAGACGCGGCCGGCGAGGCGGTTCCGGGCGCTCGTCGCGTCGGGGTCCACCGCGTCGGCCGCGTCGTTGACCGTGACGGCGTCGGCGCCGATCCGGACCTGGACCGCGTCGCCGACGTTCACTCCGCTCGCGCCGTCCCCGACGCCACCGTTCTCGTTCCCGCCGTCCGCGTCGTCTCCCGTTCCCCCGTGAAGCCCGGACAGTTCCCCGACCGGGGTGTCGACGACCGCGAGTTCGCCGTCGACGGCCGTCACGGTTCCCTCGAGCACCGTCTCTGGGACCGCCGCGGCCGCCGCGAGGACGGCCTGGAGCCGGTCGTAGCGGTCGAGGAGCGCGCGGCCGGACGCGGCGAGCCGGCTCCCGCCGCCGCCCTCGCCGCCGCGGCGCCGCTCGACGAGCGTCCCGTAGGCCTCCTCTAAGGCCTCGATCCGCGAGAGTGCGCGGGCGCGCGAGCGGCCCAGGTCGGCGGCCGCGCCCGCGACGGACCCCGCCGCGTCGACCGCGCGCAGCAGCGCCGCGTCGCGGCCGTCGAACTCGACGCCGTCCTCGATGAGCGCGGCCCGCCCGCGTCCCGCCGCCGCGTCCGGACCGGCTTCGGTCGGCTCTCCCATGCCCGGAGAATGCCCCCGGGCCGTCATGGCGTTTTCGCCCCGTCGCCCGCCGCGGCGCGGAAGTTATATGTAGCGTCGACCCACCGTTGTATCTATGTCGATACAACGGAGGCGGTTCGTGGCCGCGCTGGGCGCCGGAGCGATCGCGAGCACGGCGGGCTGTTCGTCGACGAGCGGCGACAGCGGCGACAGCGGCAACGGCGGGAACGGCGGGAACGGCGGGAACGGGACCGACGGGAGCGGAAGCACGACCGAGTCGGTCGGCGTCGCCGGCGAGACGCTGACGCTCACGACGACGACGAGCACGTACGACACCGGCCTCCTCGACGCGATCCACACGGACTTCGAGGAGATGTACGGCGTCACCGTCGACGCCGTCGCGCAGGGGACCGGCGCGGCGTTGGAGACCGCCCGCAACGGCGACTCGGACATCGTGATGGTCCACGCCCGCGGGCTCGAAGACGAGTTCATGCGGAACGGGTACGGGGTCAACCGGCGGGACCTGATGTTCAACGACTTCGTGATCGTCGGCCCCGAGGCCGACCCCGCCGGGATCGAGGGGATGGACTCGGCGACGGCGGCGCTCACCGCCATCGCCGAGGCGGAGGCGCAGTTCGTCTCGCGGGGCGACAACTCCGGCACGCACACGAAGGAGCTGAACCTCTGGGAGGCGGCCGGCACGGAGCCCGGCGGCGACTGGTACCAGGAGACCGGCACCGGAATGGGCGAGGCGCTGAACATCGCCAACCAGCAGGGCGCGTACACGCTCTCCGACCGCGGGACCTTCATCTCGCAGCGCTCGGAGATCGACCTGACGATCCTGGTACAAGGACCGATCGAGGGCGGGCCGGAGATCCTCTCGAACCCGTACGGGGTGATGGCGGTCAACCCCGGGGTCCACGAGAACGCCAACTACGACCTCGCGATGGCGTACATCGGCTGGATCACCAGCCCGGGCGTCCAGGAGGCCATCTCGGAGTACCAGGTGAACGGCGAGCAGCTGTTCTTCCCGGAGGCTGTCTCCGAGGACCCGAACTTCCAGCAGTACGTTCCGGAGGGTTGGAGTAGCGAGAGCGACGACTCGTAGTCGTGCCGTTCGAAGCGACCGTCCAGTCGGTCCCGGCGCTGCTCGACGCCGCGCGGCCCGCGGTGTCGCTCCTCGGCGTCTCGTTCAGGGACGGGTACGTCGGGAGCGTCATCGCCGTCTCGCTGTACGTGAGCCTGACCGCGGTGGCGCTGAGCACGCTCGTCAGCGTGCCGGCCGCCGTCGCCATCGGGCTCACGGAGTTCCCGGGCAAGGGGTTCGTGAAGTCGGTGGTCAACACCGGGATGGGGTTCCCCAGCGTGGTCGTGGGGCTCGTCGTGCTGTTCGCGGTCTCGAACCAGGGGCCGCTCGGCTCGCTGGAGCTGATCTTCACCCGCGAGGCGATGATCATGTCGCAGTTCGTCCTCGCGACGCCGCCGATCACGGCGATCAGCCTCGCCGCCGTGAGCGGCGTCGACGACGGGGTCCGCGACGCGGCCCGCGTCCTCGGCGGGACGCGCGTCGACGTGGCGCTCGTCGTGATCAAGGAGGCGCGGTACGGGATCGCGACCGCGGTGCTGGCCGGCTTCGGCCGCGCGATCAGCGAGGTCGGCTCGGTGCTCATCGTCGGCGGGAACATCACGAGCGCGGACGGCATCTCGAAGACGCGCACCCTGACGACGGCGATCCAGCTCGAGGCGCGGCAGGGGCAGTACGAGACCGCCATGCTGCTCGGCGCCGTCCTCGTCGCGCTCGTGTTGACGGTCAACGCGATCGTCGTCCGCTTCGGCGACCGGGGGGTAGCGGGCTGATGCCCCGGGAGGTGACGGACTGATGCTCCGCGCGAACGACGTGTCGCACGCGTACGGCGAAGAGCCCGTGTTCAGCGACCTGTCGATCGACGTGGGCGCCGGCGAGGTCGTCGCGGTCATCGGTCCCTCCGGCGTCGGGAAGACGACGCTGCTCCGGACGCTCGCCCTCTCGCTCGAACCCGACGAGGGGACCGTCGCGCTCGACGGGACCGACGCGTGGGCGGTCGACGATTCGGAGCGCCTCGCGCTGCGCCGCCGCGTCGGCATGGTGTTCCAGGAGGCGAGCCTCTTCGGCGGGTCGGTCGCGCGCAACGTCGAGTACGGGCTCCGCGTCCGACGCTCGTGGGGCGACCGGCTCGCTTCGGTCCTCCGCCTGAACGACGCCGCCGACGCGGTCGAGGAGTCCTTGGCGGTCGTGGGGCTCGAAGACGAGATCGACCAGCCGGCAGACGCGCTGTCGGGCGGCGAGGCCCAGCGCGTGTCGTTCGCCCGGGCGCTGGCGTACGACCCCGACGTCCTGCTGCTCGACGAGCCGACCTCGGACCTGGACCCGCGGAACACGGCGGTCATCGAGGAGGCGATCGGCGAGGCGAAGTCGCGGGGTATCGGGGTCGCGCTCGCGACCCACGACATGCACCAGGCCGAGCGCGTCGCGGACCGCGTCGCGGTGCTGCTCGACGACGGGATCACGGAGGTGGGGCCGACCGAAGCCATCTTCGAGGACCCCGAGAAGGAGCGCACCCGGAAGTTCATCTCGGGCGAGTTGGTGTACTAATGAATCCCGAGTGAAGCCGGGACCCGAGTCGAAGCCGGCGATCTGAGATCGATGAACGACGACGCTGCGGTCAACATTCCAAAGTCCCGCCTCGCACCGCTCCGCACAGCACCTCACGCCTCCCCAGCCTCGTCGGACCGGCGCGGCTGCGCCGGTCCGACTCCCTCGCGCGTGCGATTCGCGCCCGCTGGGCGCCCATCGGCACGCGCCACCGCGCCGGTGATTATGAGTAATCGACGCCGCCGGCTCAGACGTCGAAGTCGAGTTCGACCGCGTCGCCCGCGTCGGCGTCTCCCGAATCGACGACGTGCTCGCCGGCCGCGAACCCGTCGTGGAGGTGGTCGTAGGTGCGCTCTATCGCCTCCACGATCACCTTCGTGTCGCCGGTGACGGGCATGAAGTTCGTGTCGCCGCTCCAGCGCGGGACGACGTGGGTGTGGAGGTGGTCGATCGAGCCGCCCGCGGCGTCGCCGCCGAGGTTCTGCCCGGTGTTGACGCCGTCGGGGTCCATGTCACGTCGCAGCGCTGCGAGCGTCGCCGCCTTCAGCCGCGCGTGATCGAGGAGGGCCGCGTCGTCGAGGTCGGTCGGGTCCTCGACGTGTGCGTCGGGGATCACCATCGCGTGGCCGGGGTTGTACGGCGCGTTGTTCAGGATGACGTAGTTGCGCTCGCTCCGGGCGACGATCCGCGCCTCGCGGGCGTCCTCGCGCTCGGGCAGGACGCAGAACGGGCAGCCGTCGATCGGGTCAGCGTCGCGCTCGACCCACTCGATCCGCCACGGCGCGAAGATCCGGTCCATCAGTCGTCGAAGCCGTGGATCCCCGCGGTCGTCACCTCGACGCCGTCCTCGGTGATCAAGAGAGTGTGTTCCGCCTGGCTCACTAAGGCGTCGTCGTCCTCCTTCAGGACGGGGTACCCCTTGATCGCGTTCGCCTGCTTGAGGCGGCGCAGCGCCATCTCGGCGCGGTCGGTCTCCAGCCACCGCGCCGCGAACGGGAGGTCGTCGAACCCCTCGATCTCTTGGAGGGCCTGTCGGGCGCGGCGGTCTCGCACGCTCGCGGAGCCCTGCTGCTCGAAGATCTCCTCGTCGGTCCCCTCGCCGACCTTTCCGCGGCCGTCGGTGGCGAACGGCTCGATCGCGACCGCCTGCCCGGGCTCCAGTTCGACCGAGCGGTCGACGCCTCGGTTCGGCACCGTGGGGCCGGTGTGAGCGTCGTACCGCTCGACGCCGTGGCCGGAGAGGTTGAGCACCGGCGTGTAGCCGTACCCGCGGATCACGTCCTCGATCGCCTGTCCCACGACGCCGACCTCGACGCCCGGGCCGGCCTCGTCGAGCGCGGCCTCCAGGGCCATCTCGGCGGCCTCGACGAGCTCCGGAGTGCCGGTGTGGTCGACCGTCACCGCGGCGTCGGCGATGTAGCCGTCGACGTGGACGCCGACGTCGAGACACACCATCTCCTCGCCGAACGCCGCCTCGTCGTCGCGGCTCGGAGTGGCGTGGGACGCCTCGGGGTCGACGCTGATGTTCACCGGGAAGGCGAGACCGGCCCCCTGCTCGCGGACGAAGTCTTCCGTCCACTCGGCGACTTCGAGGTGGGTCCGGCCCGGTTCGACCATCTCGCGGGCCTCGTTCATCGCCTCGACCAGCACCGCGCCGGCCTCGCGGTAGCTCTCGACCGCGTCCTCGTCCAGAGGTCCGTGACTCATGGACGCGGGTTCGGCGACCGCGCGCAAAGAGGTTGCGGAGAGCGGTCGACGCCGCGGGAGCCGAACCGGCCAGCCGGCCGGGGCTCAGGGGCGCGTGATCTCGACGTGCCACTCGTCGTCGGCGAGGTTCGCCGTCTCGTGTTCGGACCCGCGCTCCGCCAGCACGTCGTACGGCGGCACCGGCTCGAAGCCGTTCACCAGACAGAGCGACTCCCCCTCGTCGAGGCCGTCGAGCGCGGCCACGACGTCGCCGAACGGCTCGCCGTCTATCTCGCGGGCGTCCAGCCGCTCGTCCGCGTCGTCGAACGGGTCGGGGCTCATGGCTGGGTCGTTGGGTCCCGCGGTGATGTAACTCCTCCCGAAATCGTTCGGGAGGGACCGTCGAGCGCCGGGACGCCGCTCGAACATGTTCGCTCGAAGACGGACGGTGCTCGAGCGCTTGAGACGAGACATGTCGAGCACACCGTCCGACCCCGACGACGAACACGACCACGGCGCCGACCCGGTGACCGACCGCGTCCACGAGAACTCCTGGTCCGCGAACCTCGAAGGCCCGGAACACGCCGCGGACCGCGACCTGCTCGTGCGACAGGCGATCGACGCGGTCGAGCACACGGCCGCGGGCAACCGCGTCAACCTCGTCGCCCACGGCGACCACGGCCACCCGGAGGAGTACCTCTCCGTGGCGCTGGAGTCGGCGTTCGGCGACGCCGTCGACATAGGGTACGTCGAGCAGTGCGGCGGCGGCGGCCACGTCGTCCGCGGCCACGTCTGAGCGGGAACGCCGCGGTGGCGGGCGGGCCTATTCCCTTGCCTCGGCCGCCCGGGGGAGCCACATCCGGACCACCGTGCCGGTCGGCTCGCGCGTGTCGATCTCCATGTCGCCGCCGGACTCCGTGACGATCCAGTGGACGAGCCAGAGGCCGAGCCCGCTCGCGTGTTCGAGCGCCGTCTCCCGCGCCTCGGAGAACACCGTCCGCTCGACCGGCGGGATCCCCGGGCCGTCGTCGGCCACGTCGAGCCGGAACCGGTCGCCGTCGGCGACGACGGTCGCCTCGACGCGAGGGTCGTCGCCGTCGTTGTGGACGACGGCGTTCTCCAGCACGTTCCGCACCGCCGACTCCAAGAGCTCGTCGGCGGAGACGAGGGCCGACTCGGGGACGGACACCGTCACCGTCGCCTCGGGGAACGACGACGACAGCGACGCGCAGAGCCGCTCGACCAGCTCCGAGAGGTCGATCTCGGCCCGCCCCGCGTCGCTGTGGAGCGCGACGTCGATCTCCCGGGCCTGGTCGCTGAGGTGCGTCAGCGTCCGCACCTTCCGGTCGATGATGTCGAGGTACGGGTCGCCCTCCTCGTCGACGTGGTCGCGGAGCAGGTCCGCGTAGCCGCCGATGACGTTGGTGTCGTTCTTCAGGTCGTGTCGCAGCACGCGGTTCAACACCTGAAGCCGCTGTTCGTACCGCCGGGCGTCCGTCACGTCGGTCGCGCTGATGACCACCTCGCCCGCGTCGGCGAACAGCCGCTCGATCACGGTCTCGAACCGCCGCCAGCTCCCGTCGGCGCGCGCGATCCGGTGTGTGAGCGACTGCGGCTCGGCGCTGTCGAAGGCGCGCTCGAAGGCCTGTTGCGCCTCGCGACGGTCCTCGGGGTGGACGAGGTCGATGATCGGTCGGCCCTCGATCTCCGTCGGCCGGTGGCCGAGCAGCCGCTCTATCGACGGGCTCACGTAGCGGAGCAGGCCGTCATCGCCGCAGACCGCGATCACGTTGGGCGACTTCTCGATGAGCGCGCGGTAGCGACGCTGGAGCGTCTCCCGCTCGGTGACGTCGCGGAACAGCAGGACGGTCCCCCCGCGAGTCGTCCCCGGCCCGGTGATGTCGTGGGCGTCGACCGTCAGGAACCGCGGCGCGCCGTCCCCGTCGACCGTCACGCGGAACTCGTCGTCGGCCGCCGAGTCCGTCACCGCGTCGGCGACCGCGGGGACGTCGTCGAACGCCTCGTCGGCCCGGGCGCCGAGCGCTGCGTCCGGGAACAGCGCCTCCGCCGGGTCGTTGGTGTCGACCACGCGGCCGTCGGCGTCGCAGACGACGACGCCGTCCGAGAGGTTCGCGAACACCGCGTCGCGGGCGATCGGCGAGACGTCGAGGAGCCGGTACCGGAACACGACCCACGCCAAGAGCGCCGAGGTGCCGCTGAAGGCGATGGGGGTGAAGTCGACGAACCCGGCGTCCGGACCGACGACGCCCGCGATGCCGGCCGCGCTGAGCGCCATCGGCGCGACGCCGGCGACGAAGAGGACGGCCGCCTGCCGGCGGAACACGCCGTCGCGGGAGACCGCCGCGTAGCCGAGGACCGCGAACGTGAGCAGGTTGACCGCGTAGGTGTAGCCGACGAACCCGAGCAGCGCCGGCGTCGGCGTGTAGCTGAGGACGCGGTACCCGCCGGCGTCGACGAGGGAGGGATCGGCGTAGAAGAGCGGGTCGACGCCGGCCGTCCAGACGGCGACCGCGACCGCGACGGGGACGATCCAGAGGAGCGCGAACCGGCGACCACCGAGCCACGCGGTCCGGTCGACGTACGAGAGGACGAACGCCGGCCACGCGACCGCCAGGCCGGCGGAGCCGAGCCGGACGAAGCGGTTGAAAAGCAGCGTGGGCCCGAGCGCCGTCGCCGACAGCTGGGCCGCGTACGCCAGCGACCAGACGCCGGCGGCGACCGCGACGGCGACGAAGCTCCACAGGAGGGCGTGCCCGCCGCGCGACCGGTTGGCGGCCCCGTAGGCGGCGAACCCGAACGACGCGACGGCCGCGAGGAGCAGCGGGGCCGTGTACGGCGTCGGTTGCCACGCCATCGATACCGGTAGGATGCGAGTATCCGGTAAAAAGGGACCGAATCGCCTAACCCCTTCGAGACGGGCAGATACGTATGCTCGAACCGGGCGACTCCGCACCCGAGATCACGCTCACCGACCACCGCGGCGAGACCGTCACCGTCGACCCGACCGCGGCCGATCACACGGTGGTGTACTTCTACCCGCGGGCCGACACGCCCGGCTGCACCGCCGAGGCGTGTGGCTTCCGTGACGAGTGGGACGCGTTCGAAGCGGAAGACGTCGCCGTCGTCGGGATCAGCGACGACCCCGTCGAGGACCTCGAACCGTTCGCCGCGGAGTACGACCTCCCCTTCACGCTCCTCTCTGACCCCGACGGCGCGGTGTCGAGCGCGTACGACTCCTACGGCGAGAAGCAGATGTTCGGGAACACCTTCGACGGCGTGTTCCGGAACACGTACGTCCTCGACGACGAGGGAACAGTGGTCCTCGCGTACGAGGGGGTCTCCCCGGAGGACCACGCGGTCGAGATCATCGACGACGTCCGCGGGCTCGACGGCTGAGCGCCGGCCGGCACGGCACGAATCCACCGACGACCGCCACTCGGTAGTATTATTGCCTGTCAGGAGTCAAGTGAAACGATGCCCTCCAAGCGAACGTTCGCGAAGCGCATAGCGGCGCTCGCGGCGACCGGGCTGGGAGTCGGCGGACCGATCGACGCCCTGACCGAACCCCCAGCCGACGCGGCCCTCGCGATCGAATCGGCCGCGACCGGAGCCGGCGCGCCCGACAGCGATCCGGCGGACGACGGCGCGACGAGCGCCCGCGACCGCGCCGGCTCCTCCGGCCCCCGATCGGCGGTCGCCGCCGGCGCCTACGAGCCGGCCGCGGCCGCGTCGGGCGCCGTCGACACCGTCGTGACCGGCCGGGTCGACCCCGCGGTCCTGACGGCGACCGGCCTCCCGAGCGGGGTGGGGAGTCGACTCCGGCGGCTCCTCGGCCGGTACGAGAGCGCGTCGCTCGCCGACGTGCGGCAGGCGACCGGCGGCGCCGCCCTCACCGCGGACGGCCCGGAGGGGTGCGCCGCGGCGGTCGGCGACGTCGACGCGACCGCGCTCGCCGCCGAGCTCGACGCCGACCCAGCGGTGACCCGCGAGCCGGACGTCGGCTCCGGGTTCGCCCGGTTCCGGGCGGGAGCCCTCGGGTCGGCCGTCGCCGTGACCCCCGGTGAGGTCGTGGCCGCCTACGGCCCGACCGCCGCCGCCGCGGCGGCGCACCGCGACGCCGGAATCGGCGGGAGCGTCGGTGGCGGCGCCGGACGACGGGCGGGAGCGACCGCGAACTACGGCCCGCTCCCCTCGCTACTCGGGGGCGACGCGACGGTGTGCGTCGACCTCGGACCGGACGCCCGCGGCCGCCTCCGCGACCTGCTCGCCGACGCGCCGGACGCGCTCCGCACCGCGGTCGACGCCTCCGGCGCGGTCGGGGCGTCGCTCCGCGTGACCGACGGCGGAGCGCCGGCGGAGAGGAGCGACGCGAACGGCGACGCGGGCGGCGACGAGACCGGAGACCCGGCCGTCGCGCTGCGGTACGGCGCGGTGGCGGACCCCCGACGCCTCGACCAGGAGACCGCCGAGGCGGTCGCGCAGGCCGCTCGCGAAGGAGAGACCTCCCTTTCCGACGCGGAAGTCACGCGACACGGGCGAACCGTGATCGTCGACGCCGCGGCCGAGCGCGACCTCTTCGCCGCCCACGCCTCGCTGTTCGGGGGGACAGTCGGCGACCCGATAGCGGTGGTCGACGCGTGAGCGACCCCGTCGACCGCCGGAATCCCGGCCGCGAGAGCGGCGCCACCGGTCCGGCGGAGCGCGGTGCGGCGCGGTGCGACGGACTGCGGTGGTAACGCCCTTCTCTCAGCCCGGGAACCGGATCCCGGCGGCGGCTATCTCGCGGCGCTTCAGCAGGCCGAACCCGAGGACGATGACGACGAAGCCCGCGACCGTGTACGGCGTCACCGGCTCGGCGAGCAGCAGGGCGCCCGCGACGGTGGCCACGATCGGAACGACGTACGAGACGAGGTTGATCTCGAAGGGGCCGAGCCGGTCGAGCAGCGTGAAGTAGATGGTGTACGCCACCGCGGAGGAGAGCAGCCCGAGGAACCCCAGCGAGAGGAGCGCGGGCGGGGCGGCGGCCGGGAGCCGCTGGCTCTCCCCGATGCCGAGGCTGAGCGCGTGGATGGCGAGCGCGCCGAACCCCATCGCCCACCCGGTGAGCGCGACGCTCGTGAACGACGTCTCGACGGTTCGGAGGCCGACGCTGCCGACCGCGACGGCGATGACCCCGACCGCGATCAGCCCGACGCCGACCGCGACGCCCCCGCCGAGGTTCGCGGGGTCCGGCTGCGCGACGAGCCCCACGCCGAGGAACGCTAAGACGACCCCGACAGCACCGCGACGATCGAGGTCGGCGCCGCCGATCCACAGGGCCGCGACCGCCGCGGTCGCGATGGGCACGAGGCTGTAGGTGATGGAGGCGATGCCGCTCGTCGTGTACTGCTGGCCGACGAACAGCAGGGCGTTGTTCGCGGCCACGGAGAGCCCGCCGCTGAACCCGATCGCGGCGAGGTCGCCGCGCGTCCGCGGGAACGAGTCGTCCTGCGTGACCAGCACGTACGACAGCAGCGCGAGCGCCGCCACGTCGAACCGGTACGCGGCGTACAGCACCGGCGGGTAGTAGTCGAGGCCGACCTCGATGGCGACGAAGGAGCCGCCCCAAAGCAGTGCGAGGGTGAAAAACAGGAGGACGTTCCGGTACCGTGACACGGCCGACCGAACGGGGGCCGCTGGTAAAGCGGTGTCCGTCCCGGCCCGGACCGCCGGTGCCGGGTCCCCGGACGGGACCGGCCGCCGGCGCTCGGCTCAGTAGCCGCGGACGATGAGGTAGTCCGCGAGGTCTTCCAGCAGGCCGCGCGAGCCGCTCTCGGGCAGCAGTTCGAGGTGCTCTTTCGACCGCGCGGTGAGCTCCTCGGCGGTGTCGCGGGCGTACTCGATGGAGCCGACCTCCTCCAACGCGGCGACCGCGTCGTCGATGGCCGCCTCGGTCACCTCGGCGGGCGTGTCGGCGTCGACGAGGCCGTCGACGTCGACGCCCTGCTGGCGGGCGTGGAGCGTGATGAGCGTCTCCTTCCCCTCGACGAGGTCGGAGCCGCGCTGCTTGCCGAGGTCCTCGGAGGGGACCGTCAGGTCGAGCACGTCGTCCTGGATCTGGAACGCGCGGCCGGAGTCGATCCCGTACTGGTAGAGCGCGTCGACCACGTCCTCGTCGGCGCCGAGCAGGAGGGCGGGCGTCGCCGCGGACGCGCCGTACAGCACCGCCGTCTTCAGCTCGACCATCTCCAGGTACTCGTCCGGGAGGATGTCGTCGCGGTTCTCGAAGGCGACGTCGAGCGCCTGGCCCTCGCAGATCTCGGTACAGGTCGACGCGAGCATCCGCATCGCTTCGAGCCCGTGCTGCGGGTCCGCGCCCGTCTCCGTCATGAACTCGAACGCCTTCGAGTAGAGCGTGTCCCCGGCGAGGATCGCCGTCGAGACGTCGTACGCCTCGTGGACCGCGGGGACGCCGCGCCGCAGGTCGTCCTCGTCCATGATGTCGTCGTGGATCAGCGTGAACGACTGGATCACCTCGATGGCGACCGCGGCCCGCATCACGTCGACGTCGTCGCCGTCGAGCGACGGGAACGCGCGGAAGTCGGCGCCCATCGGCTCGGTCCCGGTGACCGCCTCCGCGGCCAGCGTGGTCACCGTCGGGCGGAGCCGCTTGCCGCCGGCTTCGAGGATGTATCGGGTCGCCTCGTACAGCCGCTCCGGTTCCTGGACCGGCAGCTCCTCGTCGATAGCGGCGTTGACGAGTTCACGCCGCTCGCGGATGGCGTCGAGCACCCGCGCCTCCTTCGTCTCGCTCGTCATTCGACGAGCTGGATGGTGGACCCGTTCTGCGTGACGTGCACGTCGCGTCCGAGCTTGTACCCCTGCGAGGTCGCGAGGTCGACGTACGGCGAGCGCCCCTCCAGCGTCTGGTGGCCCGGGATGAGGTGCTGGGGCTGGAGCGCCTGCAGCATCTCGTAGTGGCCCTCCTCGCGGAGGTGGCCGGAGACGTGGATGTCGTCGTAGAGGCGCGCGCCCTGCATCCGGAGCAGCTGTTCGCTCTGGTAGCGCTGGCCCTCGTTGGTGGGCTCCGGGATGACGCTGGCGCTGAAGACGATCTTGTCGCCGTCGTCGATTTCGTACGGCGTCTCGCCGCGGCCCATGCGGGTGAGCATCGCGCGGGGCTCGCCCTGGTGGCCCGTCACGATGGGGAGGAAGTTGCCCTTCCCCTCCTTCATGATCCGCTTGAACGCGCGGTCGACCGACTTCCGGTGGCCGTACATGCCGACGTCGCCCTGGAAGTCGACGAAGTCGAGCCGCTCGGCCGTGCCGGAGTACTTCTCCATCGAGCGGCCGAGCAGGACCGGCTGGCGGCCGATCTCGCGGGCGTACTCGACGAGGGTCTTCACGCGGGCGATGTGGGAGGAGAACGTGGTGGCGACGATGCCGCCCGAGTAGTCCTCCATCGACTTCAGCGTGTCCTCGACGTGCTTCTTCGCGTACGACTCGGAGGGAGTCCGGCCCTTCCGGCCGGCGTTCGTACAGTCCTCGATGTACGCGAGGACGCCCTCGTCCTGGCGGCCGATCTCGCGGAACCGCTCCATGTCGATCGGGTCGCCGATGACGGGGTCGTGGTCCAGGCGCTTGTCGAGGCCGTAGACGACCGCCCCCTCGGGCGTGTGGAGGACCGGGTTGATCGCGTCGATGATCGAGTGGGTGACGTTGACGAACTCCAGTTCGACCTGCTCGGAGTCGCCGATCGCCATCGACGCGCCCGGCTTCATCTTCACGAGGTCGTTGTCGACCTGGAACTTGCCCTCGTCTTCGATCTGCTGGCGGACCAGCTCGATCGTGTACGGCGCCGAGACGATCGGGGCGTCGTAGCGGTGGGCGAGCTTCGGGATCCCCGCGATGTGGTCGAGGTGACCGTGGGTGGGAACGATCGCCTGAACGTCGCCCTCCAGTTCGCTCATGACCCGGTCGTCCGGGATGGCGCCCATGTCGATCAGGTCGAGGCTGTGCATGCTCTCGGTCTCCACGTTGTCGTGGATGAGGACCTTACTGAGGTTCAGGCCCATGTCGAAGATGACGATGTCCTCGCCCGCGCGGACCGCCGTCATCTGTCGACCGACCTCTTCGTAACCGCCGAGTGTCGCAATTTCGATTTCCATGGTGTGTTCGTGTCTGACGCCGTGGTCGGCGCCGGTCACTGAAACCCCGCAAGGAGCCGTCGGCGCACCGTCGTACCGCGCGTCGTTGAGGCCCCGCTACGGCCGAGTCGTCGCGACTCACCGTGTCCCGCGGGAGTGTGGTACCTCGGCGTACTCTCGCCCACGTTAAAAACTCCCGGGTTCGGCCCCGCGGCGACGGTTCGCGTCCGAACGGTGCCTCGGCGGTCCGACGCGGGAGGGTCGCGTCCCACAAAGCGTTTCACGCAGTCGGGCGAATCGCCGCCGATGTCCGAGGTTTCCCGCCGCCGAGTCCTCCTCGCGGCCGCGTCAGGGATCGCCGCCCTGGCCGGCTGCGCCGGCAGCGAGACCGCGTCGAACAGCTACCCGACCACCGGTCCGCCGCTGGAGAACGTCGAGGTCGAGCGCGTCCGCGACGAGGACGGCGGCGCGCTCGTCGCCGACGGCGAGACGGTGCCCGCGCTGTCGACCGACGAGCGCGCGGTCCAACGGCGGACCACGTCGCGAGTGTTGACCTCCGACGGCGATCGCTCCGCGCTCGCCTTCGCCGAGACCCCGCCGGCCGAGCGGCTCCGCGAGTTCTGCGCCGCCACCGACTTCGCGTCCTCGTCGGTGTCCCTCCACACGATGCCGGTCGAGGCGTGTCGCGAGGTCCGGTTCCGGTCGGTGCGCGTCGAGCGCGGGCCGCTGGCCGAGGGCGACCTCCAGCCGCACGTCGACTTCTGTCGCGCGTATCGCCCGGCCGACGTCGACTGCGAGCGCGACGCGATCCACGCCGTCGGGTTCGCGATCCGGATGCCGGTCGCGGCCGGGCGGTCGCGCGGGAGCGGCCGGAGCATGGCCGGCTCCTGCGGGACCGGACGGCGCCCGGCCGCGTTCAACGCGTCGAGAGCGACCGACGGCTCGGACCCGACCGGCGCGTCGACCGCGTTCGGCTCATCGGCCGAGGCCGGGGGTGAGGGCTCGTGACCCGCGATTCCCGGTCGCGCCGAGGCTTCCTCGCGGGGCTCGCAACGGCCGGCGCAGCGGCGGTCGCGGGCTGTGCCGCCTCGCCGCTCGCCGACGGTGAGACGAATCGCGGCGAGGCGACCGCGGTGCCGCCGGGCCTCGTCGATGCGGTCGAGTGGCCCCCCGCGCCGTTCCCGGCGACCGTCCCCGATTCCCTCGCGGCGGCTCACCAGTCGCGCGCCCGCGACCTGCTCGACGCCGTCCCCGCGGAGCCGTCGCTTCCGAACGCGGCGGTCGCGGCGGCGATCGCGGACGACAGGGCGCGGGCGGTCGAGCGGGTCGACGCGGAGCCGACCGACCCGTGGCCGACCGAGGCCCTCGCCGCGCGGCGGCGCGCCCGCGGAACGGCGGCGACGGTCCGCGGCGCCTACCGGGCGGCCACCGGCGTCGACGAGAGTGCCGACCTCGCCGCTCGCCGCCGCACAGTCCGCGAGGACCGGGCGGCGCTCGCGGCCGGCCTGGAGTACCGCGCCGAGTCGACGGCGGCGGCGGCGCTCGCGTACGAGCCGGTCGAGTCGCTGCTCGCGGCGTGCGCGCGGCACCTCGTTCCGACCGTCCGGTACCCGGACGACCCGGTCGCGGCGCCGTTCCGTGCCGGCGACGCGGTCGGCGACGTCGAGCGGGCGCGGGCCGCCGCCACCGACGCCGCGGGCCTCCGCGACGCGTTTCACGGAGACCGCGAGGGGATCGACCCGCAGTGGGCGTCGCTGGTCGCGGCCGCGGAGACGCTGGACGGCTCCGTGCGCCGGACGCGCGCGGAAGTGCGTCGACGCACCGGCGACGAGGCGGTCCCGACCGACGAGGACCTGAGCGGGACCGTGGCTCAGGAGCTGGCGGTCGCGACCGAGCGGCGGACGGCGTCGGCGGTCAGAGGCGTCGAGCGGGCGTCCGACGACGGGAACTACGCCACCGCGGTGATCGAAGCCGGGACCGCGCTGGCGACGGTGGAGGCGCGGCGGCGGGCCGTCGAGGCGATCCGCGACGGCGGCCACCGGAACCCGCCGTCGGAGTCGTCGCTCCGGTCGGCCGCGGAGCGGGCGCGCGAGGCCGTCGCGGCGGTCGACGGCGGCGACCCGCTCGCGGCGCGGTTCGTCCGCCCGGCGCTGGCCTCGCTCGGACGCGTCGCCGACGAGGTCGACGCCGGGTACGCCGACCCGAGACGGACCCAGGCGGAGCTGACGTACGCGGCCCTGTACGCGCGGGCGGTCCCGCCGGCGACCGCGTTCGTGCGCGAGCGACTGGGGTGAGTGCCGGGCCGAGAGGGGCGGGCCCGCGGTCGTGTCAAACCGACCGGCCTCGGGGGCTCCGTCCCGGTATTTTTATTACCGCGACGGGCGGCGATCCGACAATGAGTGGACGACCCCTCGACGTGCTCGAAGCGTCGCTCGAGGAGCCCGTGACGGTACACCTGAAGGACGGGACGACCTACTACGGCGTCCTCGGCGGCTACGACCAGCACATGAACGTCGTCATCGAGCCCGAAGCCGACGTGGACGACCGCGTCGACGGCGACCTCGACGGCGAGTTCGCGGTCGCGATCGAAGACACAACGATTATACGCGGCGATAACGTCGTTACCATCAAAGCATGACCGGCGCAGGTACGCCCTCTCAGGGAAAGAAGAACAAGACGGTCCACGTGAAGTGTCGACGCTGCGGTGAGAAGTCCTACCACGTCAAGAAGGAGCGCTGCTCCTCGTGCGGCTTCGGCGAGTCCGCCTCCCGGCGCGACTACGCCTGGCAGTCGAAGAACGGCGACAACTGAACCGGCGTCTCTTCGGTTTCTTCTCGCTTTCGCTCGCGTAGCTGTGCGTGCAACGGTCGCTCAGTTATAACTGAGTGCTGACGGATCGGCGGTGAACGCTGCCAAAGCCCCGGCCGCGAGGACGGCGCAGGCGACGTAGGCACTGGAAGGAGCGAACGGAGTGAGTGACTGAAGCGCGCAACGAGCGTGCGCCGTCCTCGCGACTGCCCCTTTGAGTCCCGCCCCGCACAGCACCGCGCCTCACACCTCCCCAACCTCGCGGCTCCCTCCGCTTCGCTCCGGTCGCCGCGTCCAGCGAGAATCGAAGATTCTCTGGCAGCCGGCGCTACGCGCCGGCGACCTCGCGCGTGCGACCCGCGCCCTTCGGGCGCTCGTCGGCACGCGCCACCGCGGGTCGGTTTATAAACGGAGACGTGGTCGTGATCGAACCCGCGCCGCTACTCCACGCGCTCGCGGGCGGCGGCGACGAGCATCGGGAGCATCACCGTCGCGTCGCCGTGGACGGAGGCGTTGCGGGCGTCCTTCTCAAGCTTGCCCCACGAGCGCGCCTCGTCGAGGCTGGCACCGGAGAGCCCGCCGGTCGCCTCGGGGTCCATCGTGACCTGGACCGCGTAGTCGTAGGCGCGCGGCGTGACGAGCATCGTCTGGAGTGTGAAGTTCTTCGGGACGCCGCCGCCGACGAGCAGGCAGCCCGCGTCGTCGGCCTCGAACGCGAGGTCCGTCAGCTCGGTCATGTCCGCGAGGGCGTCGATGGTGAAGTCGGCCGTCTGGGCGTACATCCACGCCTGAAGCCCTAACACGGAGTCCTGGACCGCCGGGCAGTATATCGGCACGTCGTGCTCGTAGGCGGCGGCCGCGACGCCCGGCCCCTCGGGGACGTCGTCGCGCTCGTTGACCGCGGCGTTCGCGCGGCCGAGCTCGCGCGTGAGGTCGGCGATGGAGACGGCGCCGCTCCCCGCGTCGTCCGGGTCGGCCTCCAGCGCCGGGAACACCTCCTCGCGGAGGTGGCCCTCGAAGTCGGCGAAGTGCTCCTGTGGGAGGTAGACGTTGTAGATGCGGTCGACCCCCTCGTCGCGGAGCCCCTCGTCGTGCTCGCGCGGCGTCTTCTCTGGGTCGCGGGTGCGTCCGTGGTGGTGTTTCCCGCCGATGGCCTCGATGGCGTCGTGGGTGAGGTTCGCGCCCGTGGTCACCAGGGCGTCGACGTAGCCGTCGCGGATCAGGTCCGCGACGATCCGGCGCATGCCGGCGGGGACCATCGCGCCCGCCAGCGAGAGGAAGACGGTGCAGTCGTCGTTGTCGAACATCTCCGCGAGCACGTCCCCGGCCTCGTTGACCGCGGCGGCACCGATCCCCGCGTCCCCGTAGCCGTCGACGAGTTCGCTCACCGTCATCCCGGCGGCCGCGCGCGTGTGGCCGACCGGGTCCTCGTGGAACTCCTCGCGGTGCGGGTCGTGGCCGCCGTCGTCGCCGTGGTCGCCCTCGTCGCTGTCGGTCATGGCTCCGGATGGGGTCGGCGCGCGTTTGAAACGACCGATCTATCGGACGGAACGGCCGCCGCTCACGGGCGGGAACAGCGCGAGCTCGTCGCCCGCCTCCAGCGTGGCGTCGAGCCCCTCGTCGTGGCGGACGCTCCGCCCGTTCCGAAGGACGTTGATGTGGTCCGCGACGGCGCCGTCTTCCATCACGCGGTCCCGCAGGTCGGGGTGTGCGTCAAGCAGCGCGTCGAGCGCGTCGCCGACCGTGTCGCCCGGCCCCGCGTCGACCGCCACCGTGCGGTCGCCCGCGATTTCCGCGAGGTCGGCGAACAGCTTCCACTCCATGCCGGATCCCCGCGCGGACGACTCAAGAGCGTTGCGTCCCGTCGGGGTCCGCGCCGCCGTCGTCTGTGTCGCCGGCGCCCCCGACCGCGGCGGCGGTCTCGAACCGCCGGATCGCGCCCGGGCGGCCGACGAGGTACACCAGGTCTCCGGCGCCGAAGACGTACGCTCGCGGCGGGATCGGCTCGACGGAGCCGCCCGCCGGTCGGACCGCGGCGACGACGGCCCCGACCTCCCCGACGGTGCTCCCGTCGAGCTCGCTGCCGGCCGCGACGGTGACGGAGGCCATGGTCTCGTCCGCGTTTCGCAGCAGGGAGGCGAACTCGCGGTCGGCCTGCGGCTCCGCGGGCAGCGTGACGAGCCGGTAGCCGCCCTCGTCGGTCAGCCGCTCGGCGTCCGACTCGTCGAGCGCGACCGTGACGGCGTCGCCGGCGACGCCGCGCAGCTCGCCGGTCGCGACCCGCTCCGGCTCGGGGTCGTCGCGCCACAGCTGGACCGTGTCGCCGACGGTGGCGTTGTTCGGGGGGTCCGCGGCGACGGCGACCGCGGCCGACCCCGGCGCGAGCGTCGGGCCGAGCCCGGCGGCGCGGGAGCCGACCGCGAAGTACTCCACGGTCCCGTCCGGTCCGAGGTCGACGTCGACGTAGCCGACCCCGTACTCGTCTTTGAGCCGGGCGATGAGCCGCTCGCGGAGCTCGGTCTCGGAGAGCTTCCGCGGGAACAGCAGGGTCGTCTCCGCGAGCTCCGCCTTCTTGTCCGCCGAGACCGGGTCGTACGTGTCCATGTCGCGTATCTCGTCGACCGACGGGAGCGTCACCGCCGTGAAGCGCCCGACCGCGCGGACGATACCGCTCAGCTCGCCGTCGAGCTGTTTGGCGCCGGAGAGCGCGAACACGTCCACCGCGAGCCGGTCGCCGGCGTACCGACCGACTGGCGCGGTCACCGCCGCGACGCCGAGCGAGACGAGGTTGAAGAAGACGCTCTCGGGCGCCAACAGGGCGGGGTTATCGCCGACCGCCACCGACCCCAGCGAGGTCGTGTTGAGGTACAGCGCGACGACCGAGACGCCGAGGAGCCAGGTCACCCCCTCCGGGATCTCCGTGCGGAAGTACCAGCGGTAAGCCAGCGCGGCGCCGGCCGCGACGAGCACGGCGACGGCCGCGAACGTGACGAGCGTGACGGCCGCCTGCCGCGGGCGGGCGAAGCCGACGTCGACCGCCCCGACGGCGAGGTCGGCCGCGACGACGCCGGCGTCGAAGCCAACGGCGAGCGCGTCCGCCCCGGCGGGACTCACGCCGCCACCTCCGCGAACCGGTCGAGCGCGTCGCGGCTCCCGACGACGAACAGGTCGTCGCCCGCGGACAGCGACTGCGAGCCGTCCGGCGCGACCGTCCACGTCTCGTGGCGCGCCGCGAGGACGGCCACGTCGTACGCCTCGCGGACCTCGGCCTCGCCGATCGTGTGGCCGTCGAGCGGGCCGTCGGCGACCACCGAGACCTTCCGGAAGCGCTTCCCGGCCCGACGCAGCAGGGCCGTGAGCTCGTACTCGCGACGGGTGCCCCGCGACAGCACCAGCACGCGCCCGCGGTCGACCCGGAGGAGCGCCGTCGCCTCCGAGCGGTCGAGCGCGAGCGTGACGCGCCCCTCGCCGCCGGTCGTCGTGGGCGCGGTCGCCGCGGGGGGCGCGGCGACGGCCGCCTCGCCGCCGTCCGTCCGGGCGTCGTCGTCCGGGTCCGGGTCGTCGCCCGCGGCGGCGGGCGTCGACGCGGCGGCGGCCCCGGGCTCCGGCTCCCCGCTCGACCGGGCGGCGATCACGGCGCCCTCGGCGTCGAGGTCCGGGGTTATCACGCGGACGATGTCGCCGCGGGCGATGCCGGTCGGGACCAGCGCCGACACGGACACCGCGCGCTTCCCGGCGGGCACCCGCTTCGAGAGCGCGCCGGTCGGCGGCGCGGCCGACACCGTCGCGCGCGCCTGTTCGTCGATCCGCACGGCCACGTCGGCGAGGTCCAGCTCGGTCCGGAGCCGCTCCGCGAACCGGCTTTCGAGCTCCGCGAGCGGGAGGTCGGCGGGGAACGTCCAGTCGCCGTCGACGATCGCGCGGCGCGTGTCCGTCGGCAGCGGCGGGTACCCCTCCATGTCGTCCACCTCGCCGCTCACCTCGACGGAGACGCGGCCGCGGCCGCCGACCAGTTCGATCACGTCGGTCGAGAGCGTCCGGTCGCGGAGCTGTTTGAGCGAGATCCGCTTGGGGACGCTGGCGCCGAGCTTGTCCCCCTGCGCGTGGGCGTACATCGAGAGCATGAGCACCACGACGATCGCCGTCAGGATCGCCGGCGCGCGCTCCGACGACCGGATCGTCTCGTCGTTGAGCGCGAGCAGCCCGCCGTTGACGCCGGCGATGGCGAGCGACAGCACGACCACCCCGAGCCCGGGAATCGTCACGTCCGTGACGTACTTGAACACGAACCCGAGGGCCCCGGCCACCAGCGCGGGGACGATCCCGGTGATGGCGCCGAGGTAGACGCCGAAGACGATCTCGACGGGCAGCGACATGGGCCACCCAACCGCCGGCGGGGTTAAACGTGTGTCGGCGCGCCGATCCGGGCGGGTCGCGGGGGCGCCGCGGGCGACCGCCGTTCCCGCCGGCGGCGAGCGGGTCGGACCGGCCTCGCGGGGTTTAAGTTGGGTCTCGGCGACCCGGGGATATGGAGCTGACCCGGGACTGGGTTACCGTCCGCGCGTCGATCGCGTTGACGTTCGGGGTCGCGATCCTCTCCATCCTCGCCGGGCTCGCGCAGATCGGCGGGCTCGGCGTCGACGGCCCGCTCGCCCCGTACGTCGGCGGCGTCGTCCGGCAGACGGTGGGGTTCACCGGGACGATCACCGGCTTCGCGATGTTCGCGAGCGGGTTCGCGCTGCGGGACGGGTACCGGGTGGGGTGGTACTCCACGGCGGTGCTGCTGCCGCTGACGGCGCTTCAAGGGCTGTTACAGGCGTCCGTCCTGTCGTTCCCGCTCGTGGCGCTGTCGGTCCTGTCCGCGCCGACGCTCGTGATCAACCGGGGGCGGTTCGACCGGCGGTTCAGCCCCTCGCCCACGCAGTTGGCCGCGGGCGCGGCGCTCGTCGGGGCGGTCGCGTACGGAACGGTCGGCTCGTACGCCCTCAGGGACCAGTTCGAGGGGATCGAGACGATCGTCGACGCGTTCTACTTCACCGTGGTCACGGCCTCGACCGTCGGGTACGGGGACGTCCACCCGGCGACCGGCCCGGCCTCCGACATCGCGCAGCTGTTCGCGCTCTCGTCGCTCGTGGTGAACGTCGCCGCCTTCGCGGTGGCGCTCGGGGTCCTCCTCACGCCCGCAATCGAGGCGCAGCTCTCCAAGGCGCTCGGGAAAATGACAGACAGACAGATAGACCTCCTCGACGACCACGTCCTCGTCCTCGGCTACGGGGACCTGACGGAACCGATCCTCGAAGAGCTCGACGCCCGCGACGGCGTCGAGTACGCGGTTGTGACGCCGGACGAAAACGTCGCCAGGCGGCTCACGGACCGCGACGTGCCCGTGTACACCGCCGACCCCAGCGACGTCGACCCGCTCGAACGAGTCAACGTCGCCGGGGCCCGCGCCGTCGTCGCCGCCACCGAGGACGACGCGCGCGACGCGCTCGCCATCCTCACCGCCCGCCAGCTCAACCCGGACGTGCGGATCGTCGCGGCGGCGACGCAGCGGGAGAACGTCGACAAGCTCCGCCGCGCCGGCGCCGATCAGGTCATCTCGCCGTCGACGCTCGGCGGGCACATCCTCGTCGACTGCGCGTTCGGCGCGGACAGCAAGGACGCGACCGAGGGGATCTTAGACGACGTCGACCTCGACGACTGAGGCCGGGCCGCGAAAGCTACCGGCTCCGCCGCCCCTTCGTCTGCCGGTAGTCCCGGCTCAACACGTTCTCGCGCATGTGGTCGCGGAAGGCGTCGGCCTCCTCGTCGGTCATCGCGGCCGGCTCGGTCATCGGCACGAGCTCGAACCCACGCCCGCGGATCGTCGTCGCGTGCTCCGCGTCGACGTCGAAGGAGTCCGGTCGGCGCGTCGTGTACTCGACGGCCAGCTCCCTGAGCGGCCGCTCGCCGACCGGCACGATGATCTGGGGGTTGATCATCCGGATCTCCGCGTTGAGGAACGGCTCGCAGGTGTCGACCTCGCGGTCGGTCGGCCCGCGCTCCGGGTGGCGACACCGCGTCAGGTTCGTGAAGAAGACGTTCTGTACGTCCGGCTCCGCGGCGCCCGGCGCGGACCGGACGAAGCCGAGGTCGGCGAAGATAGCTTGGACGCGCTCGCCGCCCCCCTCTCCGGTGAAGGGGACGCCGTTGCGCTCGGCGGCCGCCGTCGGCGCCGTCCCGACCACGAGGAACTCGGCGCCGACGTCGCCGTAGCCGTGGACGACGCGGTCGCGGGCGCCGCACAGCGCCTCGCAGTTCTCGCAGTCGGTGTCCATCGCGAACGGGTTCTCGAACTCCGTCTGGTTCGCGTCCACGGTCGACGTGGGCGCTCCGCCACCCTAAACGCTCCGCTGCGGCGGGGAGCGCGAAGGGAGAACAGCGACGTCGCGGGCCGGAGGTCGCGAGCCGGGGGGCCGCTCGGTCGGCGCCGCGGCCGCGGTCAGTTGGGGACGTAACAGTCGCCGTCGCAGTCGACGAGCCCCTCGTTGCGGAGGGTCTTCAGGATGCTGTACAGGGAGAGCTTCTTCATGCCGAGCGACTCGCCCATCTCCGAGACCGTGGCGTCGCCGTTCGTGGTCAGGTAGAGGTACACGAGTTTGGCGCGGGGCGACTGGAGCTCCCGGGGCAACGCCGGGGCGGCCGCGGACGCGGTTTCCGTCTCGATCATCTTGTCCGATCAGTGTAGTTCGACGATAATAAATCCCCTATTCAACGTTCGTCGAAATCTCCGGAAGGCACAGAAGAGCACGTCTTCCGCCGATTCCCTCGGGGCTGGTTCGGGCAACGTCGATTAACGAACCGGAAATCGACGCGTATCGACGGCCGGTTTCGACCGTCGACGGATAGGAGACCGTGAACGATCCGGATCGATCGGGTGAAAGCGAGGGGATACCGAAGCGAGTCGCCGCCGACCCGCCGGCGGACGGTCGCCGGCGGCCGCGCGTCGTTTGACGGCTCAGTACGAGCGGCTCTTCGGCTCGTACGTCTTGTTCTCGCCCTCGAGGACGACCGGCTTGTACCACAGCTCGGGCTCGCCGTCGTTCCACGAGATGAGCGTGTGCTTCAGCCAGTCCTCGTCTTTGCGCTCCTGGTGCTCCTTCCGCCAGTGGGCGCCGCGGAACTCCTCGCGGGCGAGCGCGCCCATCGTGAGCGCCTCCGCGATGTCGAGGATGTTCCGCGTCTCGATGGTGTGGATGAGGTCGGTGTTGAACGTCCGCGACGGGTCCGACACCGCGACGTCCTTGTACGCCTCGCGGGCCTCGCGGAGGTCTTCGAGCGTCTCCTCCAACCGGCCCTCCTCGCGGAACACGTTGACGTTGGCCGTCATCGTCTCCTGGACGGCCGAGCGGATCTCCGCGTGGTTGCGCCCCTTCCGGGAGAGCAGCTCCTCGACGCGCTCTTGAGCCCGGTCGACGGCCGCTCTGAGGACGCTGTCGGCGTCGGTCGCCACGGCGCCGCCGTCGGCCGCTGCGGGCCCCGAGCCGCCGGTCTCACCGACCTCGACGCCGAACTCGTAGTCGGCCGGCTGCCAGTCGCCCGAGCGGCCGGTCTCGATCTCGGCCTCGCCCATCTCCTCGCCGGCGGCGTGACGGCCGGCGCGCTTGCCGAAGACGATGAGCTCCGGCAGCGCGTTCCCGCCGAGGCGGTTCGCGCCGTGGACGGAGGCGCAGGCGCACTCGCCGGCGGCGTACAGCCCGTCGATGACGGTCTCGCCGAACTCGTTCGTCTCGATGCCGCCCATCGCGTAGTGCTGGCCGGGCTTGACCGGCATCGGCTCCGTGAGCCCGTCGGCGCCCTCGAAGTCCTCCGCGAGGTGGAGGATGTTCTCCAGGCGGTCGAGGATGCGCTCCTCGCCGAGGTGGCGCATGTCGAGGTGGACGTACTCGTCCTCGATGCCGCGCCCCTCGTTGACCTCGGTCAGCTCGGCGCGGGAGACCACGTCGCGGGAGGCCAGCTCGCCCGCGTTGTTCGCGTAGCCGTGCTCGAACATGAACCGCTCGCCCTCGCTGTTGTAGAGGATTCCCCCCTCGCCGCGGACGCCCTCGGAGATGAGGACGCCGGTCGACGGCAGCGTCGTCGGGTGGAACTGGATGAACTCCATGTCCTCCATCGGGACGCCCGCGCGGTACGCCATCGCGACGCCGTCGCCGGTGTTGGCGACCGCGTTCGTGGTGTGGTCGAACACCTGGCCCATCCCGCCGGTGGCGAGGATGACGCCGTCGTTGGCTTGGAACCCGCTGATCTCGCCGCTCTGGATGTCGTAGGCGACGACGCCGTGACAGGTCCGCTCGGCGGGGTCGTCCTCGTCGGTGACCGCCAGGTCCATCACGTGCCACTCGTCGTACACCGTGATCCCGCGTTTGACCACCTGCTCGTACATCGTGTGGAGCATCTGGTGGCCGGTCTCGGCGCCCGCGTACGTCGTCCGCGGGAAGGAGAGGCCGCCGAACGGCCGCTGGGAGACGCGGCCGTCGTCCTCGCGGGAGAACGGCATCCCCCAGTGTTCGAGGCGGATGACCTCCTCGGGGCTCTCTTGACAGAGCGCCTCGACCGCGGGCGCGTCGCCGAGGTAGTCGGACCCCTTCATCGTGTCGTACGCGTGGTCCTCCCAGGAGTCGGCGTCGCGCAGCGCCGCGTTGATCCCGCCCTCTGCCGCGCCGGTGTGTGACCGGACGGGATGGAGCTTCGACACCATCGCCACGTCCGCGCCCGCTTCCTGTGCCGCGATCGCCGCCCGGAGTCCCGCCCCGCCGGCCCCGACGACGACGACGTCGTGTTCGTACATGGTTGGTATGTAATTTCGTAAGTTCCGGAGTCCCTTGATACTGTCTGTCGGGTTTACCAGAACTTCAGATTGTTTTTGACTGCCTCCCGCTTCAGCTCCTGGATGTGCTCGGTGAGGGGGATGTCCTTCGGGCACACCTCCGTACAGGAGAACTGGGTCTGACACCGCCAGACGCCGTGTTCCTGCTCGATGATCTCCAGGCGCTTCTGTTTCATCTCCTCGCCCTCGCGCTCGTCCATCGCGAACCGGTACGCCTTGTTGATCGCGGCCGGCCCGAGGTACTCGTTGTCTCCCGCGGCGATGTTACACGAGGACATGCACGCGCCGCACCAGATACAGCGCGTGGACATCTTGATCTTCTCGCGGTTCGCCCGGTCCTGGCGCTGCTCTTCGAGCTCGCCGTCCGGGTACTCGTTCGTCTGGAAGTACGGCTCGACGGCCTCCATCTGGTCGTAGAAGTGCTCCATGTCGACGACGAGGTCCTTCGTCACCTCGGCGTGCGGGAGCGGCTCGACGCGGACCGGCTCTTCGAGGTCCGAGATCTGGGTCTTACACGCCAGCTTCTGCCCGCCGTTGACGAACATGGCGTCCGAGCCGCAGACGGCCTGCCGGCAGGAGTGCCGGAAGGTGAGCGAGGAGTCGTACGTGTCGCGCGCGTACATGAGCGCGTCGAGGACGGTCATCCCCTTCGTGAACGGGACGTGGAACGTGTCGAAGCGCGGCTCCTGTTTCCCCTCGACCTGCGGGTCGTAGCGGAACACCTTCAGCTCGACCGTGCTCTCGTCGGCGGCCGCCTTCTCCGCCTCCTCCTCCTGTCGCTGCTCGCGGCGCTCGGCCGCGCGGCGCCGCTTCTCGGCGCGGCGCTCGTCGCCCTTCGAAGCGGGCTCCGTCTCGGTCTCGGTCGATTCCTCGGTCTGCTTCGGAATTTGCGTGCTCATTGTCGGTTCAGTAGAGTCCGATGCCCGCCCACGCGTTCGCGGTGCGGATTCCCTGCGCGATCAGCACGACGCTCGCGGCGACGAGCGTCCACTTGATCACGGTGCGTTTCGTGCCGGTGAGTCCCTGGTTCACCAGGGCGTTGTAGACGCCGTTGACCCCGTGGAACGTCGCGGTCACGAGGAAGAGGATCATCAGCGAGTAGTAGCTCAGCTGCTCCATCCGGGCGGAGCTGGCGAGGAACGACACCTCGTCGGCGTGGTGGACGAAGTGGAGCAGGAAGAAGTGGAACGCCAACACGACCAACAGGAAGACCGCCGTGACCCGCTGGAGGAACCACATCCGGCCGCCCGACTGGAACGAGGAGTAGCGCTCTGCCATCTCAGAACGCCCCCGCGATGAACGTCGGCACCGACGCGACGGTGATCGCTCCCGTGAGGATCAGCGACGCGTAGAAGCTCTTGTCCTGTGCGTCCAGCCCGATGCCGAGGTCGGTGAGGAGGAGTCGCGTCCCGTTGAGCATGTGGAAGACCGCCACCGCGAGCAGGCCGACCTCCAGGAGGCGCACGAGCAACAGCCCCTCTAAGGAGACGATCGTCTGCGTGTACACGTCGTTTCCGGCGGCGATCGCCGCCTCGCTGGCACCGGCGGCCGGGATCCCCGTACTCAGGACCGCGATGTGCGTGAACAGGTACCCGATGAGCACCCATCCCGTGAACTTGTGGAAGATCCACGCCCACATCCCCGCCTCGAACTCCCGCCAGCGGCCGAAGTCCTCGATGAGGCCTCGATTGTACGACTGACTCATACCTAACGGTTCTGAACCGCGCTGGTATAGTAGTTACTAACACGGCGGCCTGCGCGGCCGGATTCCGGACCATTCCGATCGGCACGGAATCGGGGAGGAGGCGGGGGTCAAGCGGCCGAACTCCGAGACGGGTCCGATCCGCGAACGCGGTCCGTGCGAGGGCGTTCCACGCCGCGGATCGTCGCGGAAGCCTTATATGTCACAGTCCCGCTTCTACGGTCGCAATGGCGAAAGGCGAAGTTGACTTCTTCAACGACACTGGCGGCTACGGTTTCATTTCGACTGACGACGCGGACGAGGACGTGTTCTTCCACATGGAGGACGTCGGCGGCCCAGACCTCGAAGAGGGTCAGGAAGTCGAGTTCGACATCGAGGAGGCGGACAAGGGTCCGCGCGCGTCGAACGTCACCCGTCTGTAAGTCGGCGACACCCGAGGCGAATCGGCTTTTCGACTGTTCTCGACCCCCGAGCGGCGGCGCCGTCGCGCACCCCGCCGCGGGCGGGCGTCGCTCGCGGCGCCGAGCGGTCTCGGCGGCGACCGCCCCCGACCGATAGGAATTTACCGTTTGTTGACTGACCGGTCAGTCAATGAGCGACTCGCCGAGCGCGGCCGCGGAGATCATGGACGGGGTGTACAGCGCCCTCCGCGCTCACGGCTACGCCGACCTGACGATGCAGGACATCGCCGACGAGTGTTCGAAGAGCAAGTCGCTGCTCCACTACCACTACGACACGAAGGAGGACCTGCTCGTCGCCTTCCTGGAGTACATCATCTCCGACTCCGAGGACCGGATCGCGGCCCGCGCGGACGACCCGCCCGTCGATCGGCTGGTCCAGTTCGTGGGGTGGTTCGTCTTCGCCCCCGACGAGGCCGACCGCGAGGCGTTCCACATCGCCCTGCTGGAGCTCCGCACTCAGGGCCCGTTCAACGAGCGGATCCGCGAGCAGCTGGCGCGCAGCGACCGGCTGCTCCGCGGGACCGTCGCCGACATCCTCGCGGACGGCATCGAGGCGGGCGTCTTCCGCGACGTCGACGTCGAGGAGACGGCGGCGCTGCTCGTAGCGACCCTCGACGGCGCGCGGACCCGGCAGATCACCCTCGCCGGCGCCGAGCGCGACGCCGAGGGAGAGGGCTACACCCGCGAGGTCGCTGAGGCGGCGCTCCGGCGGATCGTCGGCCCGCTGCTCGCCGACGGGGTCGAACTGCCGCCGCTCGACGCGGCGATCGATGCGCTCCGGCGCGACGCCGACGAGCCGGAAAGCGGCGCCGCCGCGGACGCCACCGAATGACCCGCTTCGGGTTCGAGCGGCCGCCGCCGGTCCTCCTCGCGGTGATCGCGAGCACGTTCTTCGTCGGCTTCGGCGGCGGCGTCGTCTTCCCGATCCTCCCGAACCTCGGCGCGGTCCTCGGCATCTCGGCGTTCATGGTCGGCGCGATCCTCTCCGCGAACCGGTGGGTGCGGCTCGTCGCGAACGCGCCGGCCGGCGCCCTCGTCGACCGGTACGGGACACGCACGCCGTTCGTCGTCGGCCTGTTCGTCGAGGGGGTCGCCACGCTCGGGTACGTCGTCGCGCTCGCTGTTCCGGCGGGGATCGCTCCCGAGGCGTGGTTCCTGCTCGCGCGGGTCCTCTGGGGGCTCGGCTCCGCGGCGGTGTTCGCGACCGCGTACACCATCGCCGCCGACCTCTCCGACAGCGGCGACCGCGGGACGAACATGGGGATCGTCCGCGGCGGGATCACGATGGGGTTCCCGGCCGGTCTCGTGCTCGGCGGGGTCGTCTCGGCGGTCGCGGGCAACGTCGCGGCGTTCGCCGTCGCCGCCGGCTTCGCGCTCACCGCCAGCGTCGTCGCGTACAGGTACGTCCCGGAGACGCACGTCACCGGGGACCGCTCCGGCGACTCGATCAAGCCGTGGGAGGTCGACACCGCCGTCCCGGCCCTGACGGTCGGGCTCGTCAACTTCGGGCTGATGTTCGCGTACATCGGCGCGCTGTTCTCCACGCTCGTGCTGTTCCTCGGCGCGAACGACATCTCGCTGTTCGGCCTCGCCCCGCAGGGGACCTCCGGGCTGTTCATGGCCGGCACGGTCGTCTCGGCCGCGGCCTTCATGCTCGCCGGCGGCCGGATCTCCGACACCCGCGAGTCGCGGACGCCCGTCCTCCTGACGTTCCTCGCGGTCTCGTTCGTCGGGTTCCTGCTGCTCGCCCGGGCCGGGTCGGTCGTCTCTCTGGGGCTCGCCTGCGTCTTCATCGGCGCCGGCCAGGGCGGGACCAGCGGCCCGATGATGGCCCTGCTCGCCGACCTCACCCCCGACGAGCGGATGGGTCGCGCCTCGGGGACGAACAACGTCCTCGGGGACGTGGGGGGCGGCCTCGGCCCCATGGTGTCGCTCCCCCTCATCGAGGCGGTCGGCTTCACGCCGATATACGCCGCCTGCGCCGCCCTGCCGCTGCTCGCCGGCGGCGTCCTCCTCCTCGGCGTCCGCCGAGAGACCGGGACGTTCCTCCCCGGCCGCGTCGCCGACGAGGCGAGAGGGACCGACCCGTCGGGCGTCGTGGACTCGTAGGTGCGGACTCCACTGTCGGTTTCGCTGACTGATGTATAAGAGCGATTTGTGAATTCGGACTGCGGTGGCGCGTGCCTGCGAGCGACCGGAGCAAAGCGGAGGTCGCGAGGCAGCACGCGCGAGGTCGCCGGCGCGACGCGCCGGCTGCCAGAGAATCTCCGATTCTCGCTGGACGCGGTGAGCGAGGGGCGACCGCAGGGAGCCCGAGCGAACCGCGAGGCTGGGGAGGTGCGAGGCGGGGGCCGTGCGGTGCGGGGTGGGATTCAAAGGGGCAGTCGCGAGGAGGCCGTAGGTGACGCAAGCACTGGAAAGAGCGAGCAACGCGAGCGACTGAAGCGCGCAGCGAGCGTACGGCCTCCTCGCGGCTGGGGCTTTGGAGGCGTTCGGCGTCGGTCCGCAGCCGGTGTCTTGTAGATAGACGATATGATCGTCGACGGGGTATCGCGCGACGTTGAGTGATGATATACGAAACCAGACCGGACAGGCACGCATCGCCGAGCGAGCGGCTCACCGCCGGGGAACCCAGGCGTACGGTGTGCGAACCGCTGACTCCCCCTACCCGAAAGAACAACCGTTAAAAGTCGGCGACGGGTTCGTACGGACATGGCTGGAACTATCGAAGCGCTCGTCCCCGGCGGGCAGGCCAACCCCGGCCCGCCGCTCGGTCCCGAGCTCGGACCGACGCCGGTGGACGTCCAGGACGTCGTCGCGGAGATCAACGACGAGACCGCCGCCTTCGACGGCATGGAGGTGCCCGTCACCGTCGAGTACGACGACGACGGCTCCTTCACCATCGAGGTCGGCGTGCCCCCCACCGCGGAGCTCATCAAGGACGAGGCCGGCTTCGACACCGGCTCCGGCGAGCCGCAGGAGAACTTCGTCGCCGACATGTCGATCGAACAGGTGAAGAAGGTCGCCGAGCAGAAGTCGAGCGACCTGCTCGCGTACGACACGAAGGCCGCCGCCAAGGAGGTCGGCGGCACCTGCGCCTCCCTCGGCGTCACCATCGAGGGCGAGGACGCCCGGACGTTCGACGAGCGCGTCGACGCCGGCGAGTACGACGACGTCCTCGACGAGTAACGCCGCCCCTTTTCGCGAGTCCCGTCCTTCTGCGGCGATTTCGATTCGGCCCCGTTACACCGCGGGCCGTTCCGCGGGTTCCGTCTCGGGCGGTTCCGTCCCGACCGGGCGCACGTCGGTCCACGTCCACCCGACGATGGCGGCCGCCGCCGCGAACGCGTAGAACTGGACGAACACCCCCGCGATCGTCCCGAGGATCGGGACCACGGAGAACACGCCCACCGCGAGGGCGCCGGCGAGCACCACGACCGCCGCGGTGACCCACCCCGTCGCGTACGCCCGCTTCGTGACGACGCCCCAGAGGGTCCCGAGGGCGAAGCCGTCGCCGACCTTCCCGGAGTCCGCGACCGCGGCCAGCGCCGCGGGCGTCACGTAGAGCCCGACGAACGACAGGCCCAGGGCGACGAGCCCCGCGACGAGGACGACGACGCCGACGACGAAGGTGCCGAGGAACGTCCCGGCGCCGGGGTCGCCGGTCCCGGGCACCACGACGAACGCGCCGACGGTCAGGGCCCCGGCGACCGTGAGGACCCCGAGCGGCAGCAGCGAGTAGACGAACGCGACGACGAACGCCTTCAGGCCGTCGACGAACAGGTCGCCCCACGCCTCGAACGCCGGGGGCTCGTCGTCGCCGCCGGCGGTGCGCCGAATGACGCGGGTCACGTAGCCGAAGACGAGGATCGAGGGGATGATGAGCGGACTCGCGAGCAGCAGGAGCCCGCCGATGACGGCGGTAGTGACGGCGTCGTCGCCGTCGCGAAGATAGCTGAGCGATGCTTCTAACATGGTGGTTCTCACGGCAGTGACGCGCCGTGAGGTATTAAACTAGTACGGCGGCGCCCCGGGCCGGGCGGCGTCGGTCACGCTGCGCGACCGACGGAGCCGACGGCTTTTATTCTGACCGCTCCCACCTGTCGGTATGCCGGATCTACACCCGATCGCGAAGCGGATCCACAACGTCCAGCCGCGCCCGGTGCGGCTCGAACTCGACTCGGGCGAGACCGGCGTCTACGAGTTCTCGTCGACCGAGTTCTTCCAGCGCGAGTTCCGCGGCGAGGGCACTCGGACCGACGCCGACGCGGACGCCGAGTTCCGCCTGATCAGCTCCGAGGACTACGAGCGGATCCTGCTCGGTCGGTCGGGGCCCGACGAGGAGGGCTGGTCGATGGTCGGCGAGGTGGTCGAAGCGGAGGCGGCGGAGGCGGTCGAGGAGTAATCCTCAGCGGACGACCGTCACGGGCATCTCGGCGCGGCGGACGACCCCTTCCGCGACGCTGCCGAGGAGAACCCGCGAGAGCCCGGTCCGGCCGCGGCTCCCGACGACGACGTGGTCGAACGGCTCCGGGTCGGCGGGCTGGTCGAGGTCCGTGGTCGGCTCCGTCTCCCCCGCGGCGACGCCGAGGATGGTCGCCGTCGGGCGGCCGACCTCCATGCGGGTGTCGATATCGCGGTCGACGGACTTGGCCGCCTCGCGGAGGACGCGCTCGCCGCGCGCCGTGGCGCTCTCGTACCACTGGTCCGCGGCGCCCGGGAACCCGCCCTCCGCGCCGGTGGTCGAGTCCGCCGGGTTGACCACGTACAGCGCCGTCAGGTCGGCGTCGGGCCACTCGGCGACGGCGAACGAGAGCGCTTCGGCGGCCTCCTCCGACCCGTCGACCGCGACGAGGATACGTTTGCTCATGCGCGGGAATTCGCCCGCACCGGATAAAAAGGGCGACGACGACTCCGGGCCGGCGACAATCCGCCGGAATCGGGGCGTCTCGGGACCGTAGAGCGGTCGGTCACAAGACACTTGCCGAGCGCCGGTTCATCCGTCTCGTATGAGTACCCCGTACGCGCAGTCGCAGCTTGCGTCGGTCACCGCTCGCGGCGGCGCGTGGCTCGTCGACATCGTCGCGAGCGTCGCCGTCGCCGCGGTCGTCTCGTTGGCGGTCGGCGCCGTCTCGGCCGTCCTCGCCGACCTCGTGTTCCTCCTCGTCGCGTTCGGCTGGTACGTCGCGTCGGAGGCGGTCTGGGGACACACGCCCGGAAAGTGGGTCGTCGGGATCAGAGTCGTCGACACGGACGGCGACGAGGTCTCCGCCGTCGCCGCGGTCGTCCGGAACGTCACCAAGATCGTCGGCGGCGCCTCGCTGTTGCTGATCCTCGCGGGCGTCGTGTTCATCGCCGACTCGCCGAACAGCCAGCGGCTCGGCGACCGGTGGGCGGACACGCTGGTCGTGCGAGTCTGAGTCGGGTCGGGACCCCCGTCGGCGACCCGACGGGCCCGGGGCGGCCGGCCGTCAGTCGTGCCGCGTCACGCACTCCGAGAGGCCGATCAGCTCGACGGGCTCGGAGTTGTCGGGCGAGTAGACGACCATCTGTCCCTTCTCCATGTACGGCACCTTCCCGGCGAGGTTCGTCGGGATGTTGACGCTGGAGATGGCGTCCTCGTCGCCGAGGTTCAAGACGACCTTCGTGTTCACCTGCTTGAACACCGACTCGGCAACGTCCTGCGGGTCCTGGGTGATCAGGAACAGGCCGAGCCGCTCCTTGCGACCCTGCTTCGCCGCCTCGGTGAACTTCTGGACCACCTTCTGCGCCTGGACGTTGTCGGCGTCGGCGAGGAAGTTGTGGGCCTCGTCCATCCCGACCAACAGCGGCGTCTCCTTGATCCGGTCGCTGTCCGGGTCGTTCGAGAGCTTGTCGTCGATGAGCAGCCCCGCGACCGCGAGGACGACGATCTCCTTCTGCCGGGAGGTCGGCAGGTGGTAGGTCGGAACGACCGAGAGGCCGCCCGGCCGGACGAGCGTGTGGTCGAGCTCCGTGATCGGCTTCGCGTCCTGGTCGAACACGCCGCTCGGGACGCCCCGGACCCGACGCTTGACGGCGTCGAAGGTGGCCTCGTGGACCCGGCCGCTCTCGTGGAGCTCCTCTTTCAGCGCCGGGTCGTCGAGGTACGAGAGGAACTGGCTGTACGTCCCCGAGTCGCCGTAGCTGTCGAAGAAGCGGTTGAGCAGCGTCAGGAGGGCCGGGTACTGGTTGTCGTTGAGCCCGGAGCCGGCGACGAGCCACGGCATGTCCCGCGCCAGCGAGAAGGGGATGGTGAACTCGACGCGCTCGGCGCGGTGGCCCTCGCCGGGGTACGTCGCGTTCGCGACGCGGGGCACTAAGGCGACGGTGTCGTCGTGGCCGCCGTGGGCGATCCCCTCCCGCTCCAGCCGGCGGGCGAAGCCGTCGTCGAGGTCGGGGTTGTCGTCGTGCATCTGCGCGTACTCGTCCTGCGGGTCGAACTGGACGACCGCCATGCGCGACTCCCGGCCGTCGCCCATCGGGTACGTCCGGTCGTCGTCGAGGTACTGCCGGAGGACGTTCTTCGAGGCGTGGGTCTTCCCGGACCCGGTCCCGCCGGCGACGAGCGTGTGCCGGAACGCGAGCGGGTCGCCGTCGGCGTAGTCGTCCTTCACGCGGTAGTCGACCGTGGGGGGCTCCGCGGCGGTCCGGACCTTCTCGCCGCCGACGGAGAGGTGCCCGAGGAAGACGCCGTCGTCGGGGATCTTCAGCCCCGTCTTGATCTCTGCGTCGTCGGCCGCCTCCTCGACGACCGCGCCGGGCTTCGGGACCCGGTCGGTCATCCGCCGTTTCATCGAGTCGCCCTCGCCGTAGACGACGGACATCGGCTCCAGGTCGGCGACGAACTTGTAGTCGCGCTCGGCGAACTCGTCGCGGCGCATCTGCCGGCGGGCGTGGATCTCGGTCGCGTCGTCCGACTGGAACTCCTGGGCGTACTCCAGCCCCGTGATCCGACAGAACAGCCGCTCGCCGTCCGGGTACGGGATCAGGAGGTACTTCCCGAGCCGCACCGACTCGCGGTTCCCGGTCGTGACGAATGCCTTCAGCGACGTCTCCTCCTCCTCCTCGGCCACGCGGAGCCCCTGCGAGACGGAGACGACGCCGAGCCCCGCGTCGCTGCCGGCCGGCGTCGCGTCGTAGGCGGCGAACTCGTCCTCGGCGTCGCCGCTCGGGTCGGACCCGGACCCGGCCGACGACGCGTCCCCGAGCGCGTCAGCGGCGTCAGCGGCGTCAGCGGCGCTTCCGCCGTCGGCCGCGGAGTCGACATCGTCCGCGCGGCCGTCGGCGTCGTCGTCACCGCTGAACTCGGTGAAATCCTCCAGCGTCATGGCGTATCCACCGGTCGCCGGGCCGAAAGCGTTTGCCCTCGCGCCCTGGGCCGCCGCCCGTCCACGACCGGGCGCAGAGCGCCGGTCACGGGGCCCTTATCCGGCTCGACCCCGTACCCGTGGCATGATACTCGTTCGCGGCAGCGGCGGCGGGACGGACCTCACCGGCACGGTGTTCGAGCGCGGCGAGGAGCCGCCCGCGTACAAGGGCGCGCCCGACGAGGACGCCCCGTACGTGTGGGTGTGCGACTCCTTCTACGAGGTCGAGAGCGGCGGCTCGCCGCTCGTCGTCGACGGCGAGGAGATCCGCGTCGCCTTCGAGGAGCCGATGCCCCGCGGGTTCGACACCCGCGACCAGGCGGTCGAAGCGGCCCGCGAGCACGTCCGGACGCAGTTCGCCCGGATCGGCGTCGACCCCGACGCCGTCGAGGTCGAGGTGACCGCGGCCGACCCGGCCTGAGGTCGGACGCGCCGAGCCGTCCGGTCGGGCCGCGGCTCCGCCTCCCGCAACCCCTTTTCGCCCGGGGCCCAACCGGACCGTATGACCGAGCTACCGGACCGCGTCGTGGGCGACGCGCGGACGAGCGACTTCGGGTGGGACCTCCTCACCGACCTGACCGACATCGGGAACCGCATGGCGGGATCGGCGGGCGAGCGCCGCGGCGCCGAGCGCGTCGTCGAGGCGTTCGAGGAAGCCGGCCTGCGGAACGCCGGCCTGGACGAGTTCGAGATCCCTGGCTGGTGGCGCGGCGAGTCGTCGCTGTCGGTGACGGGCGCCGTGGACCGCCACCACGAGGGCTCGCACGAGGTGATCGCGCTGCCCGGCACGCCGAGCGGCGAGGCGTCGGCCCCGCTCGTCGACGTGGGCGACGGCACCGACGAGGAGTTCGCGGCCGCGGAGGGGGACCTGGAGGGCGCGGTCGCGATGGCCTCCTCGCGGACGCCGGACTCCCACGACCGGTGGATCCACCGGATGGAGAAGTACGTCGCGGCGGCGGAGCGCGGCGCGGTCGGGTTCGTCTTCCGGAACCACATCGAGGGCGCGCTCCCGCCGACCGGCGAGATCGGCTACCACAACCGGCCCGGCCCGATCCCCGCGGTCGGCGTCTCGAAGGAGGTCGGCGACCGGCTCTCGCGGCTCGCCGCGGAGGAGGGCGGCGACCGCCCGACCGTCTCGCTCGACGTCGACTGCCGGAACGAGCCGACGACCTCGGTGAACGCGGTCGCGGAGGTCGGCCCCGACACCGACGAGGCGGTGTACCTCACCGCCCACGTCGACGCCCACGACGTGAGCGACGGCGCCAACGACAACGGCGCCGGCTCGGCGCTCGTCGCGGAGGTCGGGCGCCTGCTCGCGACCGTCGAGGGCGACCTCGACACCCGGGTGCGGCTCGTCACGTTCGGGTCCGAGGAGATCGGGCTGTGGGGGGCGTACCACGCCGCGGAGACGACCGCGAAGGAGGACATCGCCTGCGTGGTCAACCTCGACGGCGCCTGTAGCTCGCGGGACCTCCGCGTCGGGACGAACGGGTTCGAGGGGATGCGCTCGACGTTCGAGGCGGTCGCCGAGGCGTTCGACGCGCCCCTGACGACCGGCGAGACGATCTCGCCGCACGGCGACCAGTGGGCGTTCGTCCAGGAGGGGATCCCGGCGGTGATGGCCTCCACGACGAGCGACCAGTCCGGGCGCGGCTGGGGCCACACCCACGCCGACACCCTCGACAAGCTCGACTCCCGCGACCTCCGCGAGGTGGCGACGCTCGTGACCGCGGCCGTCTACCGGCTCGCGACCGGCGATGTGGCGGCCGAACACCGCTCGCGGGAGTCGATCCGCGACGCCATCGACGAGGGGTACGTCGAGGAGCTGAAGACGGGCGGGCGGTGGCCGTACGAGGAGTGAGCGCCGCGGAACCGCCGGAACGCGAGCGCGACGGGACGGCCTGACTCACCGGACCCGGAATGGCGAGCGGACCGTGACGGTGCCCTCGGCGCGGACGGTGACGTCGTAGCCGAGGTACGCGAAGCGGATCTCGCCGTCGTCTCTCGTCGGGCCGTCCGGCACCGATCGGAACAGCACGTCGAGGGCGTCGGGGGCGACCGCCTCGAACAGCGGCTCGTCGATCGCCGACGGCGGGACGCCTTCGAGCTCCGCGACGCGTTCGAGGATCCGCTGGGACGGAGTCATGGGATCGCCACGCGGTACGCGATAATGAATCGATCTCACCACGTGCCCTGTTGCCCGGGGTGTAGTGCGGCGCGGCGGCTCACGGACGCCTCGCCGGTTCGGCGCGCGATTCACTCCTCGGCGGAGTCGTCGCAGACGCCGAGGGGGAGCGTCTCGGGGGTCTCGTCGCCGTCGAGGCCGGCGTACGCGTCGTCGATGAGCCGGGCCAGCTGCGTCTCGGGGCTCACGCCGCGGGCGGCGGCGAGGGCCGCGAGGCGCTCGTACTGCTCGTCCGGCACGGAGACGGTTCCGTCGTCCATACGCGGCGCTCCGTCCCGAAGCTACAAAAGCGTTGGTCTGAGCCCGCTCACGGCGATTCCGACCGGTCCGTCTCGCGCACGGCGCCGATCGGCTCGCCCTCCGCGAACCGCTCGAACAGCGCGTTCATCACCGACGACTCGGCGCGCGAGAGGTGTTCCCACACCGTCGTCGAGCCGAGTCCGAGCTCGGCGGCGACCTCCTCGACGCCCACGCCCCCGCCGTGGTCGTAGTAGCCCGCGGCGATGGCGGTCGCGAGCACCTCTCGCTGCCGGTCGGTAAGTCCGTCGAGGAGGCCGGACGCGGGGAGCTGCGGCGAGCGCTCGATCGACGACAGCTCCACGTTCCGCGCGAGCTCGACCTCGTTGCCGCCGCGCTCCAGTTCGCGCATCACCGCGGAGAGGCCGTCGTCGTCCTCCAGGTACGCCGTCCAGCGCTCGACGCCGCCGGCGATGGTCGTCCCGGTCCGGTAGTGGATGCCCATCCGCGAGAACCGCTCGCCGATGCCCTCCCAGTCGGCCGCCCCCGCGTCGATCGTCAGGGCGACGTAGGCGTGAGTGCCCTCGATCGGCGCCAGCGGCTCCGCGGAGACGACCAGGTCGAACTCGCGGAACTCCTCGACGAACGCCTCGATCTCCGCCGGCGGTCCGGTGAGTTCGGCGATCCGCTTGCGCTCGGGGCCGCTGCCCGTCATCGAGGAGACGGACCGGTACCGCACCTCCGGGTGGCGCGCGCTCACCTCGCACTCCGGTTCCCCCGCGTGGCGGATCCGGAACGTCACTTCGCGCATGACCGCAGTGAGGCCGCCGAGGTTCAAACGGGTTCCGGACCCGTCGCGATCCCTCCTCGTCGGTGTCGAAGGCGCCGGCGCGGGGGCGGTCAGTCGCCGCGGCCCATCGCGTAGAACTCGTCGTTCGGACGCATGTCCGCGACGGTCGCCATGCGGTTCGAGAGGTTGAAGAAGGCCGCCACGGAGGCGATGTCCCACACTTCCTCCGCGGAGAAGCCGGCGTCGCGGAGTCGCTGGATATCTTCGGCGGCCACGGTCCCGGGGGAGTTCGTGAGTGTGACGGCGAAGTCGAGCATCGCCATGTGGTGGTCGGAGACGTCGGCCTGTCGGTGGTCCGTGGCGAGCTGGTCGGCGATCTTCGGCGCGCCGGCGTAGATCCGACAGAGCGCGCCGTGACCGACCACGCAGTAGAGGCAGTCGTTCGCGCCCGACACCGCGACGACTACCGTCTCGACCCCCTCCCGAGCCAGTGACGTGTCGGACACGAGCGCGTCGTGGTACGCGAAGAACGCCCGGAAGTGGCTGGGCGTGTACGCGAACGCCGAGAACACGTTCGGCGTGAACCCGGCGTCCTCCGTCTCCTCGTCGATGCGGTCGCAGAGGTCCTCGGGGAGGTCCTCGTAGTCGGGCACGGGGAACCGTCGCATCGCGTTTTCGTTCGTACCGTCAGGCGCGCGGCGCGACCACAAGGCCGTTCCCTCGGACCACCCGTCGCCTCGCTTCTCTCCCGCGTCGCGAGCGGTCTCACCGACTTGGGCGGTTGATTTATGCGGGGGCGTGCCGTGCGCCGGCACACGCATGCCCGACCCGAGCGACGCCGGTCCGGGAGCCGGCGACAGCGACGGCCGGCCGGCGCCGGGTTCGGAAGGCGCCGACCGGACGGCGGTCCTCGTCCACTCGTTCAGCGAGAACAAGGGGGGCGGCACCGTCGAGCAGGTCAAGTCGGTTCGGGTCGCTCGGTCGCGGCTCGAGGACGCCGGGATCGAGGTGACACCCGAGGGGTACGGCGGCGACCCGGCCCGAGCGATCCTCAACGTCGCCGACGAGCACGACGCCGACCAGATCGTCGTCGCCGGGCGGAAGCGCACCCCGACCGGGAAGGTCCTGTTCGGCAGCGTCACGCAGAGCGTCATTCTCGACACCGAACGGCCGGTCCTCGTCTGTAGCGGGGGCGACTAAGACGGGTCGAGCCCGGCGGCCGGCAGTCGAGCCTCCCGGGCAGTCCGAGCGGTCCAGCGGCTCGGGCAGTCCGGCAGTCTAGCGGCCCGGGCAGTCCGGGCGGTCTAGCATCTCGGGCAGTCCGGGCGACCGGTCGGCAGTCGGGCGGTCACCGCGACCGCGGCCGCCGGTCGGTGGAGACCGTCGCGATCAGTTTATATCCGCGAGCGAGTAGATCGCACCGTGGTGGCGATGACGAGTCGGTTACCCCCACTGAGCCCCCTGTGACGACGGGTTTCCACCGAGCCACCTTCCACCCTCGCCAGCGGCGCGACCATGCCGCCCCCGAGCGGTCGTCGACACCCCGCGGGGCGGCGCCGAGCGACGGAGCGCGGTGAAAGTGATTCAGCGCCGTGTCAACTGCACGCAGTCCGGCGGTTTCGAGGCGAAAAAGGCGGGTCGGTCGGCGTCGATCGCTCGGCGGACGAGGGTGCCCCCGGTCAGTACGAGGCGGCGCGCTTGTCGAGGCCGGCGGCCTCGATGTCCTCGCCGTCGACGGAGGTGCGGAGCACGTCCATCCCGTCGTCGCGGTCGACGTCGAAGTTACGGGCGTACAGCTCCTCCAAGCGCTCGTACTCGGCGTCGGAGATCGGCGGCACGTCGGCGGCGGCGCTCCACTCGGCGATGTCGTCGGCGTCGCGGAAGGTGGGCGTGACGGACGCGACCTCGTCGTGCGCGAGCAGCCAGCGGATCGCGGCCTGCGCCATCGTCCGGGTCCCCTCGACGCCCTCCGGGTCTTCGAGGAAGCGGATCGCCTCCACCTTCTCCCAGCCGGTCTCGTACCACTCCTTCGGCCGGTGCGAGCGGTGGTCGCCGTCTTCGAGGACGGTGTCGGGTGTCACCTGCTCGTTGAGCAGGCCGGAGGAGTGCGGGACGCGCGCGATGACGGAGGTGTCCGAATCGCTCTCGCGGACCGTCTCGACGAAGTGGCGGCCGGGCTCCTGCTCGAAGAGGTTGAAGACGGTCTGGACCGCGTCGAACTCCTCGTACTCGACGGCCGCGTCGCCCTCGGCGAGCCAGCCGATCGAGGGGCCGAGCGCCCAGCCGAGCGCGCGGACGCGCCCGTCTTCCTTCCACTCGCGGAGGAGGTCGCGCACCTCGGGCGTCACCTCGTCGACGTTGGCGTTGTGGAGCTGGAGCACGTCGACGTAGTCGGTGTCGAGGCGGTCCAGCGAGGCCTCGAACGCCTCCGTGAGGTACTCGCGGTTGAGCTCCTTCGGGAGCTCGCCGTGGCCGGCCTGCGGGTTGTCGTAGAAGTCGTAGCCGATCTTCGTCGACAGCGTCACCTCGTCGCGGCGGCCGTCGATCGCCTCGCCGATGATCGCCTCGCTGTCGCCGTGGCCGTACACGTCGCCCGTGTCGACGTAGGTGACGCCCGCGTCGAGCGCCTCCTCGACCATCGCGACCGCCTGGTCGTCCGAGCGGTCGCCCCACCAGTCGGTGCCGACGACCCACGCGCCGAAGCCGATCTCCGAGACCTCGACGCCCGAATTACCGAGTTCGCGGTGTTCCATACCGGCCGCTTGGCGGTCGGGACACTTATCGGGCGCGGTCGCTCCCACGGGTACAGAACGGAAAGCGGTAACCGGTAGTCCGGCGCCGACCGCACCAGTAGAATTTACACGACTGACCCACTCCGTGGTTCGTATGGAGAAGCCCCTCCGCCGACGGCTCGACGCTATCGTCGCGCTGCTCGCGGTCGTCGCCATCGCCTCGGTCACCGCCCTGTCGTTGTCGTTCGGCATAGCCGGGGTCGTCACCGCGTCCCTCGTGGCCGTCGGCGTGTCGTTCGTCGGCGTCGTGGTCGGACTGTTCGCACGCGGAATTCTGTATTAGCCGACGGGCGCACGCGGGACCACACAACCGAATCCATATCAACCACGGCGACGAAGGTGGGCCGATGACAAAGCGACACGTGTCCCTGCCCGACGGCGCCGAGGCCGGGGTCCGAGGGTTCATCGACGAGGTGGACGAGCGGCTCTCCTCGGACGAGGACACCTGCGAGGTCGTCCGCGACGTGCTGATCGACCTCCACGGCGACCGGGAGGCGTGGGAGGCGTGGCAGGACGGCGAGTCGGTGTCGCGCGCCGAGCGCGTCCGCCTCCAGGGATACGACCCGTGTAACGCGACCCTGGAGTCGGAGTACTACGCCGAGAAGGACGAGGACCGCTTCCGGCGCTCGAAGCACCTCCAGTGGCTCTGGCGGCAGTTCGACGCCACGCCGATGGCCGACAACGTCGAGTTCGCGCTCCGCTTCCGGCAGATGCTCGGGAACCACCTGTTCGCCGAGTGCGGGGACGACTGCCGCTTTTTCAAGGGCATCTCCGTCACCTACGGCCACAACATCGAGGTCGGCGACAACGTCGTGATCCACGACGACGTCCACCTCGACGACCGCGGGAAGCTGACGATCGGCGACCGCGCCTCCATCTCCGACGGCGTCCACCTCTACAGCCACGACCACGACATCGTCGACCAGACGGAGGTCCGGAACTTCCACACGATCGTCGGGGACGACGCCCGGGTCACCTACGACGCGATGGTCAGGGCGGGCTGCCGAATCGGCGAGAACAGCGTCGTCGGCGCGCGCTCGGTCGTGCAGGGCGACGTGCCCGACCACCACGTCGTCGTGGGGTCGCCCGCGCGGTCCGTCCGCGTCAAGCCCGGGTGGGAGGAGGTCGCCGACGACCTCAAGGACGGGCGGCTCCCCGACAACCAGGACGAGCGCGAGATCGAGTACGAACTCCCCGAGGACCTCGATCAGTTCGACGAGTTCCGACGGGACCTCCGGCCGCCGAACCGACCGCGCTGACGCCGCCGTGCGGCCGACCCCGCGGAAGACCTGAACCGGAGCGCGTGGTGTGTTACCGCTCGCCAGCATCGTTATCCGACAGTAGCACGTACCGGCGGCCGGTGGTACACGCATGACAGGACAGCGCATACTGATGATCGTCGGCGACTTCGGAGAGGACTACGAGATCATGGTCCCGTTCCAGGCGCTTCAGGCGGTCGGCCACGAGGTCCACGCGGTCTGCCCGGACCGGGAAGCGGGCGAGACGGTCAAGACCGCGATCCACGACTTCCGCGGCGACCAGACGTACTTGGAGGAGCGCGGCCACGACTTCGAGCTCACCCACGGCCTCGACGAGGTCGACCCGGCCGACTACGACGCCCTGGTCGTTCCCGGCGGGCGCGCCCCCGAGTACCTCCGCGGCTACGACGAGGTGCTCGACGCGGTGCGGCACTTCTTCGAGGCGGACAAGCCCGTCGCGTCGATCTGTCACGGCCCGCAGATCCTCGCGGCCGCGGGCGTGCTCGACGGCTACGAGATGACGGCGTACCCGGCGGTCAAGCCCGAGGTCGAGGCCGCCGGCTGCTCGTGGGTCGACGGCGTGACGACCGACGGCAACCTCGTCACCGGGCAGGCGTGGCCCGACCACCCCGAGTGGATCGCGCAGTTCCTCGACCTCCTCGGGACCGAGGTCGAACACGAGGAGCCCGCCGCGACGGCGGACTGAGTCCCCGACTGTTCCGCATGCCCGACCCCCGTGCGGTCGCCGTCAACGTCGCCGCCAACACGAACGAGCCAGGGTTCCGCGGCCCCGTCTACCCGGACGGCTCCTTCGCGTACGTCCCGATCCCCGAGCCGGCGGCGACGCTGCCGCGCGACCGGTTCCCGGTCGACGAGCCGCTCCCGACGTACGGCGACCTCGACCTCCCCTTCGCGGTCCCCGCCGACCTGCGCGGGACGCCGGTCCACGCCGACCCCGAGTTCCCGGGCGTCCACGGCCGCGAGCGGGCGACCTACGGCGACCCGTACGCCGTGAAGGCGGGCCGGATCGCCGCCCTCGACCCCGGCGACTGGCTCCTCTTCTACGCGACGCTCACGCTGCGGCCGCGCGACTGGGCGGGACCGGGTGACGGGCGTCCCGACGATTCGAGCGGTGACCGCGACGGCGGAACGGACGACCGCGACGGCGCGTGGCTCCGCGAGCGAGGGGTCGCCGTCGACGACGACCTCGCCCCCGACTGGGGCGCGTACCTCTTCGCTGGGATGCGGGTCGATCGGGTGCTCGCTACGGACGGCGGCGACGCCGTCGACCGCGCGGCCGCCGTGAGGGCCGCGCCGACCAACGCGCACCTGAAGCGCGACCCGTTCGACGCCCGCGTCGTCGCGGTCGGCGACCCGGCGGTGTCGGGCCCGTTCGACCGCGTCGTCCCGCTGAGCGCGCCCGACGCCGGGAGCGAGGCGAACCGGATCGTCACCGACCTGTCGAGCGACTCCGGGAAGGGCCCGTGGTGGCGCCGCCCCATGGCCTTCGACGCGGCGGCGACGGGGCGGCTGCTGGCGCGGATCGATGCGGTCCGAGGATGAGCCGTGGCTGGCGCCACCGCGATTTATACTGTCGGCTGCCGTTACGAGACGTATGAGCGACGACGAACCCACTGAGACGACCGCGGAGAGCGACGGTCGCGGCGCGCCCTCGCGGCTCGGCCGCGTCCTGCTCGGCGTCGGCCTCGCCGCGCAGGCCTCGGAGGACTTCCGCGACATGGACGACACGATCGAGTACGCCGAGTCGGCGGGCGTCCCGATGCCGGACCTCGCCGCGCCGTTCGCCTCCGGCATGATGGTGGTCGCCGGCCTCGGCATCGCGCTCTGGCGGCTTCCCCGGATCGCGACCGGCGCGGCGGTCGCGTTCCTGACCGTCGTGACCGCGACGATGCACGACTTCTGGAACGCCGACGAGGACGACAAGAGCGGCGAGCGGCTCGCCTTCTTCGGGAACCTCGCGATGCTCGGCGGCGCGCTGGTGTTCCTGCGCGAGGCGTACAAGCGGTGAACGGCGGCGCGGAGCGCGGGGCCGAGGTTCCGGCCGCCTGTTTTTGAGCAGCCGCCGGATCGGCGGCGGACACCGGCGTCTCTTATAGGTTCCCGGCGTCCAGCGGGTCTTCGAGCTGGCCCATCACCGCTTCCATGGCGTCCGTCGCAGTGATCAGGCCGACGACCTCGCCGTCCTCGATGACTAAGGCGAGCTCCTGGGACTCCGCCTGGAACCGGTCGAACGCGTCGCTGACGCTCGCGTCCGCCGCGACCGTCATCGGCGGGGCGGCGACCTCGGCGAACGTCAGGTCGCCGTCGCGAAGCTCGTCGTAGCGGCTCACGATCGAGGGGGCGTACACGATCCCCTCGAAGTCGGTCAGGTCGTCGCCGACGAGCGGGAAGCGGGTGTGCGGCGTGTCCCGGATCCGGTCGAGGTTCTCGTCGACGGACGCCCCCGTCGTCAGCGAGACGACCTCCTCGGGCGCGGTCATCACGTCCGCGACGGTCACCCGGTCGACGTCGAGCGCGTTGAGGACCTCCTCGCGGCGCTCCTCTGGGAGTTCGACCTCCTCCATCATCGACCCGAGACGGTTGCGGAGCTCGGCGCGCGTCTCCAGTACCTCCTCTTCGGCCTCGGTCCACGAGGCGGTCATCTCGACGCCGAACAGTCCGAGCGTCGCCTTCGCGACCCAGTCGCCGACCTTGATCAGCGGCGAGATGAGCCACGCGAACCAGTAGAGCGGCCGCGAGCCGTACCGGGCGACCTGCTTCGAGCGCTCGACGCCGAGGTACGTCGGCGTCTGCTCGCCGTGGGTCAGGTGGACCATGTTGATGAGGAAGAAGCCGAGGAAGGACCCGGCGCTGGCCGAAGCCAGCGCCGTGTTCTCGAAGACCGGCGCGAAGAGCGCGGTGTTCTCGAAGATCGGCGTGAAAAGCGCCGCCAGCCCCGGCTCGGCGACGATACCGAGCGCGATGGACGTGCCGGAGATCCACACCTGACAGGTCGTGAGGTAGAACTCCAGGTCGTCGGTCATCTCCCAGGCGCGCCGCAGCCCCGGCGTGTCCATCTCCGACTCGGGATACTGCCGGAGACGCGTCAGCCCGAACTCGATAGCCACGAAGTACGCGTTGATCAGGATGAGGAGGACCCCCGCGGCCACGCGGAGGGCGACCTCGGTCGGGGGCATCGCCGTCGCGAGCGGGATCATCGTCTCCACCGTCCCGACGCGCGACCCAAAAGCGTTCAGGGATCGCGTCGCCCGGCCGGCGGGACGGGTCACGGGCGCGCCGCGCCGTTACTCGTAGTCCTCGTAGGTCGGCAGCCCCTCGTCCGGCGGGAACTCCTCGACCGGGACCGTCGTCTCGTCGCCGCTCGCCATGTCCTTCACCGTGTACTCGCCGTTCTCCAGGTCGCGCTCGCCGACGACGACGACAGTCTCGGCGTTGATCGAGTCTGCGTAGCCCAGCTGGGCGCCGAACGAGCGGCCGGAGACGTCCTGCTCGACGACCACGTCGTCGCCGAGCGCGCGGAGGTCGCCCGCGAGCGCGGCCGCCTCGCTCCGCGTGTCGCCCACGCTGAGCACGTAGTAGTCCGTCGTCAGCTCCTCGTCGGGCCAGACGCCGGCGCGCTGGCAGAGCAGCTTGAGCGTCGCGTGCCCGGGGGCGACCCCGACCGCGGGAGTGGGCTGCCCGCCGAAGCTCTCGATGAGGTCGTCGTAGCGGCCGCCGCCGAAGACGGACCGGGACACCTCGCCGGTGGAGTCGAAGCACTCGAAGACGACGCCGGTGTAGTAGTCGAGCCCGCGGGCGGTGGTCAGCGACACCTCGCAGAACTCGCCCGCGCCGAAGTCGTCGGCCGCGGCGAGGACGTTCCGGAGGTTCTCGACCGCGGCCGCGACCGCCTCGCCGCCGGCCTCGGCGACCGCGTCGAGGTCGGCGACCGTCTCCACGTCCGCGATGAGGTCGTCGAAGTCGCGCGCGGTGTCGCGGGCGAGGCCCGCGTCCGAGAGGAGCCCGAGGTACTCGCCGTCGTCGACCTTCGCGCGCTTGTCGACCGCGCGGATCGCGGCCGCGGTGTCGACCGCGTCGGGGTCCGCCGCGAGCGAGCGGACGAGGCCGCCGAGGATGTCGCGGTGGGAGACCCGGAACTCGAAGTCGTCGCCGGTGAGCCCGAGGTCGGTCAGGGCGTCGGCGGCGACCGCGAGCACCTCGGCGTCGGCCTCGGGCGCCGACGAGCCGAACACGTCGATGTTCGTCTGGTAGAACTCGCGGAACCGGCCCTGCTGGACCTGCTCGTAGCGCCAGAACGGGCGGGTGGACACCCACTTGATCGGCTTCGACAGCTCCTGCCCCTTCGCGACGACCATCCGGGCGACGGTCGGGGTGAGCTCCGGGGTCATCGAGACGCCGCGGCCGCCCTTGTCGTCGAAGGCGTACAGCTCCTCGACGATCTCCTCGCCGGACTTGTCGACGTACATCTCCGTCCGCTCCAAGGCGGGGGTGGCGATCTCCCGGAAGCCGTGCCGGGCCGCGGCGTCCTCGACCGCGTCGGTCACCTCGCGGCGGGCGGACTGCTCGCCGGGGTAGAAGTCGCGGAATCCCTTGAGGCCGTCGTACATACGCGTCGCTTCGGCGAGCGCCCGCTTGAAAGCATCCTTTCGGGGGCGGCGATCGCGGACGTCGACGTGGAGGTCGCGGACGTCGAAACGCGGCGCCTCGCCCGGTCTACTCGCGCTGGTACTCCTTCTGGAACCCGCGGAACTCGGTCCGGTGCGCCTCCTCGTCCGAGAGCAGCGTCACGGCGAGGTCTTCGGTGACCGGATCGCCCGCCTCGTCGGCGGCGTCGACCAGCTCGCGGTACGTCGCGATCGCGTCCTCCTCTGCGTCCAGCACGCCGTTGATGACGGCAAGCACGTCCGTCGAGTCCTCGGGCGGCTGTAGCGACTCCTGGCCGGCCGTGAACTCGGCGGAGCCGGGCGGCCGCGCGTCGAGCTGTTTGAGCCGCTGGCCGAGCTGTTCGGCGTGGCCGAGCTCCTCCTGGACGTCCTGTTTGAGGCTCTCTTTGATCTCCTCGGCGCGGACGCCGTCGAGGACGATCGCGTTCGTCTGGTAGTTCATCACGGTCTCGATCTCGTCGGCGTACGCCGTCCGGAGCAGGTCGACGACTCGGTCGGATGACATGGTCGACGCTACGACCCCGGGGTCGAAAGTAGTTCCGGCACTTCCGGGCCGACGGGAGGCCGCCGACCGCGGGCGGAGCGCCGCACCGGCCGGTCAGTCGCTCCGGCCGTGGACGTACGTCTGGTCGTGGTCGGGGAACACGTCGCCGACGGTCCCCTCGCCGTACTGGTCCGCGATGAGCGTGCGGAGCTCGTCCTCGTAGTCCGCCTTCGGGACCTCTTCGCTCGGGCCCTGCTGGACGTCGAAGGTGGCGTCGACGAGCTGGTCGACCGCGTGGCGACCGAACCCGGAGAGCGGTGAGATGTAATCGATCCCGTTGCGGTCTTCGAGGCTCTGCGCCTGCGCCCGCGACACCGTGGGGACGCGGTCGTCGCGGCGGGTGCCGTCCGCGATGGCGTCGACGTCGAGCGCGGCGATGGTCTCTAAGGCGTGCTCGTGGACGCGCTGGATCCCGTTGCGCGGGTAGCCGTCCGCGACCATGGTCTCGGCCGCGTTCTCGGCGACCTCCGGGTCGAGGTCGACGCGCTCGAACGGGAACCCGAGCTCGGCGGCCGCCCGCTCCGCGTGCTCCCAGTCGTCCGTGAGCCCGAAGCTCCCGGTGACGCAGCGGACCTCGTAGAACCGGTCGAGCAGGTGGGCGGCCAGCGAGGAGTCTTTCCCCCCGCTGTACAGCAGCGCGAGCTCCATCTACCGGTGGCGGATGTCGAAGCTCTTCTGGTCGGGCTGGAGCTCCTTGAGGAGCTCGCGCATCTGCTCTTCGTCGATCTGTCCCTGAATCCGCCCGCTCTGCGCCAGCGCGGCAACCTGCTGTTTCACCTTCTCGCCGAACTGCGGCTTGGACATCTCGACCGCGTTGAGCCGCTGGCGGGCGCCGTCCGTGAGGTACTGTTTCAGCACGGCCTCCTGCTGGGCCTCGGCGCGCTCCTGGGCCTGCTGTTGGGCCTCGGCGGCGTCGCCCTCGCCGCCCTGCCGCTCGCGGAGCTCCTCCATCTTCTGTTCGCGCAGTTCCTCGAGCCGTTCGTCGTCGGGGTTACCGCTCATACACGCCCGTTCTCGGTCCGTGCGAAAAACCATTTCGGAGGTCGGGATCCGCACGGAGCGGCCGGAGCCGCCGTCGCGGCGTCGGCGCCGACGGGGGCGGTCCGCGCCGTTTAAACCGGTCCTCGGCGTAGCGGGCGCCAATGAGCGAGTCGCGGGAGTTCTGTCCGCGCTGCGGAGACCCGGTCCCCGAGCGGCGCGACCCCCTTCCGGGCGAGCCGCGCGGGCGAGACGCCCTGCTGTGCGACGACTGCTACTTCGAGGACTTCGACCTGGTCGACGCGCCCGACCGGATCGAGGTGCTGGTCTGTTCCGGCTGCGGCGCCGTCAGGCGCGGCGAGTCGTGGCGCGACGTGGGGGCGCGCGACTACACCGACGTCGCCGTCGACGAGGTGGCCGAGTCCCTCGGAGTCCACGTCGACGCGGAAGACGTGGAGTGGGGCGTGGAGCCGGAGCAGGTCGACGAGAACACCGTCCGGATGCACTGCCGCTTCTCCGGCGTGGTGCGCGGCACCCTGCGCTCCGCGGAGGTGACCGTCCCGGTGAAGATCTCGCGGGGGACCTGCGACCGCTGCGGGCGCATCGCCGGCGGCTACTACGCCGGGATCGTCCAGGTCCGCGCCGACGAGCGCGACCTCACGCCCGCCGAGCGCGCGGAGGCGCTGGACATCGCCGAGCGGTACGTCGCCGACCAGGAGGCCGACGGCGACCGGGAGGCGTTCATCACCGAGGTGACGGAGACCGACGACGGGCCGGACATCAAGCTCTCGTCGAACCGCCTCGCGCAGAACGTGGCGACGCGGATCACGGAGTCGCTCGGGGGGAGCTTCGAGTCGTACCCGACGCTCGTCACCGAGGACGGCGACGGCAACGAGGTGTACCGCGTCACGTTCGCGGTCCGGCTCCCGAGGTACGCCGAAGGCGAGATCGTCGACCCCGAGGACGGGGACGGCCCGGTCCTCGTCACGGGGGTCTCCGGCCGCCTCCAGGGGGTCCGGCTCGCCACGGGCGCGGAGTACACCTCCGCGTTCGCGGACGGCGACGCCCCCGACGCGACCCGGCTCGGCACCCGCGACGACGCGGCGGAGACGACGGTCGTGACCGTCGAGGACGAGAACGCGATCCAGGTGCTCGACCCCGTCACCTACGAGGCGAAGACGGTGCCGAACCCGGCGTTCGTCGACGACGGCGCCGAGTCGGTCCTCGCCTTCGAACACGGCGGCGACGTTCACCTCGTGCCGGACGAGGACGCGGAGCGGTCGGCGGAGTCGGTCTCGAACCGGGAGTAGGGGAGCCTCGCGGCTCGTTGGTCAGCGAGAACTGATCGTTCGTAGGACGAGTCGGAGCGCTGGCGCGGCGCGCCGCCCTCGCGGACGGCGACGAAGCGCCGTTCAGTCGGCGCGAGCGGGCTGTTCGCGACCGAGCGCCGCGGCGCGCTCGGACTCGGTTACCTCGATGCCGCGGCGTTCGAGTTGCTCGATGAATTCGGCCTCGCTGAGCCCTGCCTGTGCGGCCGCCTGCGACAGCGTCAGGGTTCGCGCACCGTACAGCGTCAGCGCACTCGACAGCCCGTTCGTGGCCATACACCCAGTAGTCGGGTGAGGGATTATGAAGGTTACTACTTCATTGAGGGACCTGATACACCTTATACGATATATATTAACGAGTGATCGGCTCGGGGTGGTAATATGACTCGCACCCGGCCGCCCGTCGCCCGCAGGAGTTATACGGCTCTGCAGTTGACACGGCGACATGGACAGACAACAGCTCATGGCGCTGTTCTTCGCGTTTCTCATGGTGAGCTCCATGGTGGCGTACGGCGTCTCACTACTGTAACCGGCGCGTGGCGCACGCCGCCGGTCCCCGCTCTCGCGCCGATCGCCCACCGCGCCTCGGCGGCGGTCCCCGTCAGCCGTCGCCCCACACGTCCGACAGCGGGTGGTTCTCCCGCCGCTCGGCGTCCTGCTCGGACCGGGTCCGAACGGGGTCGTCGCCGCCGTCACCGGTCGCGTCGCCGCCGTCGCGCCCTCGACCTGAGCCGTCCCGAGACGAGCGACCGCCGGGTGTACCGGCCGACCCGCCCGCACGGCGGCTCTTCCGGCGACCCGCTCCCGCGCCGCTCGACGGCGACGCGTCGACGCCGGCCAGCGCGGCCTCGGGGTCGAACGCGGGCAGCGAGGGGGTCGTCATCGCGTCGACCTGGTCGCGGAACCAGTCGGGGGTGTCCGCCGCCGCGCGCTCGAAGAGGTCGAGCAGGGAGTCGTCGGCGAGGTAGGTCGCGCCGCGGTCGTCCGGGGCGCGGACGACCCGCCCGCACGCCTGGATGACGGTGCGCAGCGCGGTCCGGTGGTACCACGCCCACTGCCCGTCCGCCAGCCGGCGGGCGACCCGCGAGTCGTTCGTGTTCCGGTACGGCGCCTTACAGACTACCTGCCAGCGACAGAGGTCGCCTTTCAGGTCCAGCGCCTCCTCCATCTTCACGGAGACGAACACCTCCGGGTCCGGGCTGGCCTTCCACGCCTCCAGCTCCGCGTCGCGGTTCGACCGGTCGTGGCGCCTGACGCGCGCGGCGACGCCGAACTCGCCGAGCCGCTCGGTGATCCGCTCCGCGATGTCGTACGAGTGCGCGTGGATCAGCCCCTTCTCGTCGGGGTGTTCCGCCATCAGCCGGACGATCAGGCGGGCGATCTTCGGGGTCGTCTCGTCGCGGTGCTCGTAGGTCATCGACCCCTGCGTCACGTCGTACAGCGGGCGGTTCGCGAGCGGGAACGTGTGCTCGACGTCGACGAGCGCGACGTCGGCGGGGTCGAGCCCGACCCCGCGGCAGAACGCCTCCTTCGAGAGGATGGTCGCCGACAGCAGCGCGAACCGGTTGCCCCGGTCCCACACCGTGTGTCTGAGGTACCGCGCGGGGTCGAGCGGCTTGATCTCCATCGCCGACCCCTCGCCGCCCGGCTGGTCGACGACCCACGAGGTGGGGGACTGCGGGTCGCGGTAGTCCTCCAGGAACCAGCCGAGCTCGCCGATGAGCTCCTGGAGCCGGTCGCGCCGGGCGACCTCCTCCCGGTCGAGCTCGGGCCGCCCCACCAGCTCGTCTTTCGCGCGGATCGCCACGTCGCGGAGCGCCTCGACGAACCGCGCGGTGCGGTCGACGGCGTCCTCCTCGGGGCCGGCGTCGGCCGCGACGTCCGGGACGCCCACGTCGTCCCACACCGGGACGCGCTCGGGCGAGATATCGATGGTCGCGTACATCTCGGCCCACTCGGCGAGCCCGTGCGCCTCGTCGATGACGACGGCGTCGCGCTTGCGGAACACCTCGGAGCCGGCAGTGCGCATGAAGTACGCGAGCGTCATCGCGGCGAAGCGGTTGCCGGAGGCGATGGCGCGGTCGGAGAAGTACGGGCAGCGGTGCCGGATCGAGCAGTCGAACCCCTGTTGGCGCGCGCAGGGCGCGCGGTTCACCGGCGTGTCGTGCTCGCCGGGCAGCACGCAGTCGTAGTTCGACTTGCCGCGGATCACGGCCAGGTCGTCGAGGAGGTCGTCGGCCTCGACGTCGTCGATCTGCGACACCTGCGGGGTCGTGTAGTAGGCGCCCGTCGCCTCGCTTGGGGCCGCCTCGCCCGCCGTCTCGGCCGCGCCCATGATGGCGCGGGCGAGCAGCGACTTGCCGCTGCCGGTCGGCGCGCGCACCAAGACGACCCGGTTGCCGGCCGCGAACGCGTCGCGGATGTCGGCGAGGGCCCGCTCCTGCGCGCCGCGGAAGCTCGGCGCGGGGAACTCGGCGGGGATCCGGCTCGGGTCCACACGACGCCCTCGCGCGCTGTCGGAATTAAACCCTCGCTTGGCGGTCGGCTGGGAGGCGACACCTATTGGTAGTCCGGGGCGAAAGGGAGAAGCGACGATGAGCGACGACGGGATCCTCGGGTCGCTGTCCGCCGTCGGCCTGTTGAGCCTCTGCCGTATCGGGTTCGGCGGACTGGCGGGCGGGGCGGCGGTGGTCGGCGGCTCCGCCTCGGCGAGCGCGTTCGCGACCGGCGCGACGAGCGCGCGCGGCGCGCTGATCTCCGGCGCCGTCACGTTCGGGACGGTCCTCGTCGCCGCCGCGGTGATCCGCTGGCGGCTGAACCGCTGAAGCGGCGCGCTCGCTTCGACCGCGGCGCTCACTCCCGGCCGTGCGTCTCGATGTGCTCCCAGACGACCGCCATCAGCTCGCCGGTCTTCGCCACGAGGTCCTCGACGGCGTCCTCGTCGACCCCGGCGGCCGACGCGCAGCCGAGGTCGCGGATCGCCTTCGTCGCCGACACGTGATGGACGTGAACGCGGTCGTCACCGGCGCGCTCGTAGACGACGGTGGTACACGGGAGCATGCCGGCGAGCGTCGGGTCGATTCGCAGCGCGTCGTACGCGATCTCGGGGTGACAGACGACGATCAGCGCCGTCCGCCCGACGTCGTCGTGACCGAGCATCCCCTCGATCATCTCGTCGAGCCGCGTGACGCGCACCGTCTCGAAGTCCGCGAGCTCGTGTTCGAGCTGGACGAACGGCACCGCGTCGTCGAAGGGGAGGTCGACGGTCGTGTGGAGCGCGTCGGCGGCGGTCGGCGCGGGGCGTGCGGCGTCGCTCATGGGAACGCTTCGCACGCCAACGTGTAAAACCCGTCTCGCCGTTCAACACCTGCCGCTACCTCGAACGGACAGCAGTCGAGCCGCGGAGCGGCGGCGCTGTGGTGAGTAGAGAGCGAAACCGCGGACCGACGGGGACGCCGCTATGGAGCCGGTCCGGGCGGCGAGAAGGCGACGAAGTGAGATGCTCCGGCTGGGATTTGAACCCAGGTCCTTGCCGTGAGAGGGCAAGATGATTGGCCGGACTACACCACCAGAGCGCGTCCGTTCGACGCAATCAGTGGTAGGTGTGCGGATTGTAAAACAGTTCCGTTTCGACCACGCCGTGCCCCGGTTTGTCGTGGCAGATCTCGCTCAGACGTCGACGGCGAACGGCTCCGGCCCGGCCGCGTGATCGCCCGCTGCGGCCCCGATCGCGGCGAGGAGGTCGGCGACCTCGTCCAAGTCGCCGGTGTCGATCACCTCGACCGGCGTGTGCATGTACCGGTTCGGGATCGAGACGTTGAGCGCCGGGGTGCCGCCGCGGACCGTGTAGAACGCGTCCGCGTCGGTGCCGGTGCGGGTGCCGGCCGCCTGTAGCTGCACGTCGACGCCGGCGTCGGCGGCCGCCTCGCGGGCGAGGTCCACGAGGACCGGGTGGTTCGCGCTGCCGCGACCGATCACCGGGCCGGCGCCGAGTTCGACCGGGCCGCGGTGCTCGCGGTCGACGTCCGGGTTGTCGGTGGCGTGTGTGACGTCGACCGCGACGAAGGCGTCGACGGCGTCGAGGTCGACCCCGACCATCCGCGCGCCTTGGAGCCCGACCTCCTCCTGGACCGTCGAGACGGCGTAGACCGTGGCGTCGACGTCGCGGTCGGCGGCGCGTCGCAGCCCCTCCGCGGCCGCCCACGCGCCGGCGCGGTTGTCGACCCCGCGGGCGGCGATCCGGTCGCCGACGAGGTCGCGACGGCCCGTCGAGAACGTGACGGGGTCGCCGACCTCGACGTGTTCGCGCGCCTCGGCGGCGTCCTCGGCGCCGACGTCGACGAACTGGCCCGCGACGTCCTCGTGCTCGTCGTCCGCCTGGTCCCGCAGGTGGATCGCGGTCTGTCCGACGACGCCCTGGACCGGCTCGTCGGCGTGGACCGTGACGTGCTGGCCCTTCGAGACGGTGCGGTCGGAGCCGCCGATCCGCCCGATCCGGAGGAAGCCGTCGTCGAGCACGTCGCGGACGATGAACCCGATCTCGTCGGCGTGACCGATGACCGCGACCGTCGGCGCGTCGGGGTCGCCCTCGTGGACCGCGACGGCGTTGCCGTAGGCGTCGGTTTCGACCCGGTCCGCGAACTCGCGGACGTAGTCGGTCCACACCCGCTGGGCGGCCGTCTCGAAGCCCGAGGGGCTCGGCGTCGCGAGGAGGTCGTCGAGGAACGCTCTGCGCGCGTCGTCCATGCCGATGGCTGTGGGGCGGCCGGCAAGAACACGTCGGTGTCGGATCCGGCCGGGACCGGTCGACACAAGCGCTTTGAGGCGCCCGCCCGTCCGATCCGTATGGACATCCTCCGAAGCGTCCGGACCGTCGCCGAGGCCGAGGGGCCGGGCGTCGTCGACTGGGACCGGGCCGCGGCGGCCGCGAAGGACGCCACCGACCCCGGATCGGTCGCGCTCTCCGACGCGGAGCGCGCGGGGTACGCCGGCGACGTGCGCGACGCCCGCTCGCGGCTGGCCGCGGTCGCCGGGATCGAGTTCGACGTGCCCGACACCGTCGAGGTACAGAACCGCCACCACTGGATCGACGCGAGCGTCGACACCTTCCGGCGCGTGATGGACCCGATCGAGGCGGCCGCGGCGAGCGACGCGGGCGGTCGGATCGGCGCGGACCCGGGCGGCGACGCCGGCACCGACTCGCTGGACGTGATCGCCGACGCCTCGTCGGGCCCTGTGGGGCCCGCGCCCGGTGCCGGGTTCGCGCGGGACCTCTCGCGGGTCGCCAACACGGGATCGATGGCGTTCGCCCTGGGCTTCCTCGCGCGCAACGTCCTCGGACAGTACGATCCCCTCCTACTCGCTGACGAGCCGGACGCCGAGCACGGGCTCTACTTCGTCCACCCGAACATCGTCGCGGTCGCGAGCGCGCTCGACGTGGCGTACCCGCGGTTCCGCCGCTGGATCGCGTTCCACGAGGTGACCCACGCCGCCGAGTTCGGCGCGGCGCCGTGGCTCCCGGAGTACCTCGAATCGCGCGTCGAGCGCGGGGTGGAGGGCATGGTCGGCGGCGCGGGCGGCGTCGAGGGGATGACTGGCCGCGGGCTCGACCCCGACGCGTTCGCGGAGCTCCAGGCCGCGATGACCGCGGTCGAGGGGTACGCCGAGGTACTGATGGACCGCGCGTTCGACGGCGAGTACGCGGACCTCCGGCGGAAGCTGGACGAGCGCCGCGGCGGCGGCGGGCCCGTGCGGCGGCTCGCGCAGCGCCTGCTCGGACTGGGGCTCAAGCGCCGGCAGTACGAGCGCGGCGCCGCCTTCTTCCGGCACGTCGCCGACGAGCGCGGCATCGAGGCCGCGGGCGCGGTGTGGGAGCGCGCCGAGAACCTGCCGACCGGGGCGGAGATCGACGACCCCGAGGCGTGGCTCGTCCGCGTCGACCCCTGAGCCCCGCGCCGACTCACTCCAGTTCTACGTCGCGCTCCCGGTGCCGGTCGCCGCGGTCGGACTCGACCCGGTCGAGCCGCTCGTCGAGGTCCTCGGTCGCGAGCAGCCGGTCGAGCCGGCGCTCGAACTCCGCCTCGTCGATCTCGCCGCTCGCATAGCGGTCGCGCAGCGCGGCCACCGGCCGCTCGGCCGTCGCGTCGCCCGCGGCCGACGCGTCGGGCTCGTCGGCCGCGACGAGCGGGAAGTCCTCGCCCAGCACCAGCACCAGCGGGATCAGGATGAAGAACCCGGTGATGAAGAGGGCGGGTCCGAGCCCGACCAACTGGCCCGGGAAGAGCACGGCGGAAAGCGAGGTGAGACCGAACGACAGGATCGCGATGAGCCCGATGAGTCGTTTCTTCTCGAAGGTGGGGAGGGCCATACGCGAGTGCTGTCGTCGCCCCGAGAAAAACGTACTGCCGGCGGCGGCCGGGGCGACCGCCCGCGACCGACGCCTATTCCTCACGGGCGCGCCCACGGCGATCCGTGCTCAGGTACGTGACGACGAACCCGGGGAAGGTGCGCGAGGCGGAGCGGTACCTCCCGGACGGCTCGGTGGAGCGGCTCGACTTCGACTACGCGGAGGTCCAGGCCGACGAGCTCGGCCCCATCGCGGCGCGGGGCGCGCGCGAGGCGTACCGCCACGCGGACGCGCCGGTCCTCGTCGACGACGCGGGGCTGTTCGTCGAGGGCCTCGACGGCTTCCCGGGCCCGTACTCCTCGTACGTCGAGGAGACGCTCGGGATCGAGCGCGTCCACGACATCGCCGCCGACCTCGACGACCGCCGCGCCGCCTTCCGCTGCGTCCTCGGCTATTGCGACGGCGAGGGGTTCGCCGCGAGCCCCGACCCGGTGGACCGGGGCGACCGCAACGCGGCCGCCGCGGCGGGGCCGGACGAAGAGGGAGAGGGCGGCGGAAGCGACGGCGACGCGGGGGCGGCCGACCCGCTCCCGGTCAAGCTGTTCGAGGGGTACGTGCCGGGCCGGATCGTCGCGCCGCGGGGCGACGGGGGCTTCGGCTACGACCCGATCTTCGAACACGACGGGGAGACGTTCGCTGAGATGGACACCGACCGGAAGAACGCGGTGTCGCACCGCGGCCGGGCCTTAGAGAAGTTCGCGGAGTGGTACGCGGACCGGTAGGTCGGTCGTTCCGGGGCGATCGCGCCCTCAGACCGCGGCCGCGATCGCGTCCGTGAGGAGGTCGGCGCCGAGGTCTATCTCGCGTTCGGTGACGTCGAGCGGCGGGAGGATCCGGAGGACCTTGTGGCCGCACGCGAGCGTGAGGAGGCCGCGAGCGAACGCCTCGTCGACGACCGCGTCCCGCCGCTCCTTCGTGTCGAACTCGACGGCGAGCAGCAGCCCCTTCCCGCGCACGTCCTCGACGGGGTCGAGGGCGGCGTCGCGCATCGTCTCCGTGAACTGCCGGCCGCGAGCGACGGCGTTGTCCATGAGGTCGGCCTCCTCGATGGCGTCGAGGGTGAGCGCGCCCTGCGCCGCGGCGATCACGTCGCCGGCGCCCCACGTCGAGGAGAGCCGGCCGGTCTCTTCGGGGAACACGTCGCTCCGCGAGACGGTCGCGCCCACCCGGAGCCCCTTCGCGCTCGTGATCACGTCCGGCTCGTACGCGTAGTGGTCCGAGCCCCACATCTTGCCGGTGCGCCCGACGCCGGTCTGGATCTCGTCGGCGATCACCGTGATGTCGTGCTCGTCGGCGAGCGCCGCGATCTCGTCGGTGAACGCCTCGGAGGGGAACCGGTAGCCCCCTTCGCCCTGGATCGGCTCCATGATCAGGTACGCCACGTCGTCCGGGTGGACGTTCCCCCGCTTCGGGTCGAGCTTCCGCCGGAGCCGGGAGACGCCGTCGGCGAAGAAGCCGCACGAGCAGGTCTCGGGCGAGCAGGTCCGGTCCTCGCAGAACGGGACCTCCGTGACGCCGCTGACCTCCGGGAAGTCGCGGCGGTACACGGACTTCGAGCGGTTGAGCGAGAGCGCACCGAGCGTCCGGCCGTGGAACGCCCCGTCGAAGGTGATCGCGTACTTCGCGCCGTCGGAGGCGTCGTAGGCGATCTTGATGGCGTTCTCGACCGCCTCCGCGCCGGAGTTCGAGAGGAAGACGGTGTCCATGTCGTAGTGGCTCGTCAGGTCGGTGAGCCGGTCCATGAGCCCCGACGAGCCGGGTATCCCGTCCCCGGGCGCGGGGCCGCCGGCGGCGTAGAAGTCCTGGCCGGCGATCTTCAGGGGGTCCACGAGGTCGAACTCCGCGAGCCGGTCCATGATCAGCGGGTTGTTGTAGCCGAGCGGCGCGGCGGCGACGTGGCTGGTGAAGTCCATGAGGACGTTGCCGTCGACGTCGGTACAGAACGGGCCCTCGGCGGGGGCGGTGCGGTCCCAGACGAACTCGTAGACGTAGGTGCTCGGCGCTGCCGACTCGTGGTGGTAGTCGACCCACTCGCGAGCGCGCTCGCCGGGGAGGTCCGAGACGGCGGGCGTGACGGTGTCGCGATCCATGCGTCGGGGTGGCACGCGGACGAAATAAATCCGGGGCGATCGCGAGAACGTTGGAGAAATATCCAACCGAACGCGTCGCACCTTACCGACCGTCCGGCAACGGGCCCGTTCGCCGGGGCGGTCCGCCGTCCGAAAGCGGTTGTTAATTACCCCCAAAATTCGTTGGATTTTTATAGAATCGCCGCCCTACTAGTAACCGAGTTCGAGGTGGTCACCAATGCCCATGCTCGAACCGGCGAACACCTGGACGCAAGGACTCGACTTCCCGAGCCGACTGTTCGAATCCGGTAGCAACGACTACGAACTGTACGAGGAGGACGGCGAGTTCGTCCTCTCGGTCGAACTACCTGGGTTCGACCCCGCCGAGATCACCGCCTCGTGGAACGACGGCGTGCTCAACGTCGCCGGCGAACACGAGGACGAGCGGCGCGGGACCCGCCGGACGTACCACCGGCGGTTCCGCTTCCCGAAGGCGATCGACGAGGACGGCATCCGGGCCGAGTACCGGAACGGCATCCTGACGGTGCGGCTCCCCGTGACCGTCGAGGACGCCGTTTCCGGCACGGAGATCGAGATCGAGAGCTGAGCCGGACCCCCGCCGGCCGGTGAGCCGCCGGTCGGCGGCCGTCCGTGTTCCGTCCCTCGTTTCTCGTCCGTAGCCGCGTTTTTTCAGCGTCGCTCGCCCGGAGCCGGCGGTGCGACCCAGCACGCCTTTGAGGCCGCGCCGCGAGGGGAGACGCATGAACCGCGAGGAGTTCGCCGCCAGCATCGACCACACCGTCCTCGGCCCGGAGACGACCTGGGACGACACCCGGACCGTTCTCGACGAGGCCGCCGCCCACGGCATGAATGCCTGTATCCCGCCGTGTTACGTCGCGGAGGCGGCCAACTACGAGAACGCGCCCGAGGCGATCGCCACCGTGGTCGGGTTCCCGCACGGCCAGCACGCCCCCGAGGTGAAACGCGACGAGGCGGTCACGGCCTGGGAGGCCGGCGCCGACGAGGTCGACATCGTGATCAACGTCGGCCGGCTGAAGGCGGGCGACGACGGCGCGGTCGCCGACGAGCTCGCGGACGTGGTCGCGGCCGTGCCGGTCCCGGTGAAGGTGATCATCGAGACCGCGCTCCTCGACGACGCCGAGAAGCGCCGCGCCTGCGAGGCCGCGGTCGCCGCCGACGCCGACATGGTGAAGACCTCGACCGGCTTCGCCGACGGCGGCGCGACGCTCGCCGACGTCGAGCTGATGAGCGAGTACCTGCCGGTGAAGGCCTCCGGCGGCGTCGGCTCCTACGAGGAGGCGACGGCGATGCTCGACGCGGGCGCGGTCCGGATCGGCGCCTCGTCGGGGGTCGCCATCGCCGAGGGACACCCCGAGGCCGACGGCGAGACGCGGTCGGCGGACTAAGCGTCGTCCCCCTCGGCAGGTCGGTCCCGGCCGTCGCCGTCGGCGGCGAGGCCGAGGTCGCCCGCCGAGTTGCCCTCCGTCTCGGTCGGTGACCCGGCGGCCGCGCCGCCGGTGCCGGCGCCGTCCGCCTCCGCGCCGTCGATCTCCTCGGGCGCGACGTCGACCTCGAACGCCGAGACCGACTCCGAGAGCGACGCGGCCTGGTCGCGGAGCCGGTCCGCGTTCTCCGCGATGGTGGTGACGGTCGCGGTCTGCTCCTCGGCGGCCGCGGACACCTGCTCGGAGCCGCTCGCGACCTCGCCGCTCACCTCGGCGACGTCCTCGACGCCCTCGACCGCGCGCTGGGTCGACCGCGCCTGGTCCTCCGCCGCCTCGCTGATCTCCTGGACGCCGTGGTTCGTCTCCTCGACAGCGTCGACGACCGCCTCCAGCGACGACGACGCCTCGCGGACGGTGTCCGACCCCTCGTCGATCCGGGCGTTCGTCTCGCGGATGTCCGCGACGGTCTCGTCGGTCTCCTCGCGGACCGCCGCGATCTCCGACTCGATCTCGGCGGCCGCCTCCTGCGTCTCCTCCGCGAGCTGCTTGACCTCGTCGGCGACGACCGCGAAGCCCTCGCCGGCCTCGCCGGCGCGGGCGGCCTCGATCGAGGCGTTGAGCGCGAGGATGTTCGTCTGCTCGGCCACGTCCGTGATGAACTCGACGACCTCGTCGATCTCGTCCATGCGCTCGTCGAGGGCCGCCATCTGCTCGACCGCGGCCGCGGAGCGGGCCTCGATCGCGTCCATCTCGTCGAGCGCCTCGGCGGCGGCCTCGCGCCCCGCCTCGCCGCGCTCGGCGGCGGCCTCGGCGGTCTCCGCGACGGAGGCCGCGGACGACGCCACCTCCTCGATGCTCGCCGAGAGGTCGCTCATCTCGTCGCTGACCGAGTCGAGCCGCTCGTCCTGCCGGATCGCGCCGTCCGCGATCTCCTGGATCTGCTCGCTGACGGTCCCGCTCGCGGTCTCGACCTCGTCGGCGCCCGCCGCCAGCTCCGCGCTGGCGTCGTCGACCTCGCCGGCGAAGGCGGCGACGCGCGCGGTCGTCCGCTCCAGCTGCGCGACCATGTCGTTGAACTCCTCGGCGATCTCGCGCATCGCCTCGCGGTCCGCGTCGGGGTCCATCCGGCGGGTGAGGTCGCCGTCGGCGACCGCGCCCATCACCTCGCTGTAGTCGGCCGCCTTCGCCTCCATGTCGCGGGTGACCGCCTCGGCCTCCTCGCGGGCCGCCTCGGCCTCGTCGGCGGCGGTCTCCGCCTCCGCGATCCGCTCGCGGAGCGCGTCGCGCATCTCGGCGAAGCTCGTGAACAGCCGCCCGATCTCGTCGACCCGGCCGGTCGACAGGTCGACGTCGAGGTCGCCGGACTCGATCCGCTCGGCGCGGTCGCGGAGCCGCGCGAGGGGGACGACCGTGCGCCCGCCCAGCACGACGCCGACGGCCCCGAGCGACGCGAGCGTGAGGAGGAGCAACAGCAGCACCGAGTTCCCCACGTCGTTGCGCACGGCGAACGCCGTCGACTTCGCGACGCTCGTCACCGCCACCCAGTCGGTGCCGGGCACGGCCGCGTACGCGTGGACCTCGCCGTCACCGATCTGCGTCGCGGTCGTGGCGTTGCCGTCGCGGACCGCGGCGACCCCCTCCTCGTGGCGGTCGCCGTCGACCGTTCCGTCGACGTCCAGCACGGTCTCGCCCGCGGCGTTGACGATCGTCGTCTCCTCGCCGGTGTCGGTGTCCTGGATCCGTTCGAGCTGCGGCTGGATCCGGGTCACGACGACGAGGTACCGGCCGTCGGCCCGCGGCACGGAGCTGGCGAACGCCATCACCGGCCGGTCGTTGAGCACGGGCGAGCGGTACGACCGGGCGGAGCGCCAGACGCGGTCGTCCTCGCCGACGCCCTCGGGCACGTCGGCGTCGGTCCAGGGCGCGTTCAGCTCGCTCGGCGCGCGCCCCTCCAGGGGCCGCTCCGTGCTGGCGACGACGCGGTCCTGCGCCGCGTCGACGAGGTGGATGCTGACGATGTCCTCGGAGAGAAGCTGGTCTTTCAACAGGACGTACGCCGCCGCGCGGCGGTCGGACCGGAGCTCGTCGGCCGCGGACATCGACCGGGTCTGCGTGGTCATCCGCTCGGTCCACGAGCCGATCGCGTCCGCCTGGAGCCCGCTGGTCTCCGCCAGCTGGGTCGTGGCGTCGGCCTCCACCGCGTCCCCGGTCTGGAGGTACGTGAACGCCCCGCCGGCCGCGACGACCGCGGCGACGACGAGGAACGCGAGCGCGAACTTGGCGGCGTACCGGCGGCGGACCGCGTCGGGGAGGACGCTGCCGACGGCGCTCGCAAGCCGTTGGAGCGGTCCGGCGCTCATCGGCCGACCGCCTCCGGATCGGTGGGCACCGACAGCTCGCCGGCGACGATCCGCTCGCCGGAGTCGGCGATGGCCGCGCGCACGTCTTCGGGGATCACCGGCCCGAGCGTAGTGCCGTACACGAGCGCGACCCCGTCCTCCGCGAGCCCGAGCGCGGTCGTCGACCCCGTCCGGAGCGAGTCCTCTATCGTCCGCTCGGCGGCGTCGTACACCGCGGTCCCGACCCGTTTCACCATCGAGCCCAGGATCACGTCCGCGTACCGCGGGTTGCTCCGCGACTGGTCGGAGTCGACGCCGATCGCGTACCGGCCGTACTCCTGTGCGGCCTGGAAGACGCCGAGGCCGCTGCCGCCGGCCGCGTGGTACACCACGTCCGCGCCCTGATCGTACATCTCCGCGGCTGCGTCGTAGCCGGCCTCGGGGTCGTCGAAGGCGCCCACGTACGTCCGCAGCACGGACGCGTCGCCGTCGGCGTGCGCGACGCCGGCGAGGTAGCCGGCCTCGAACTTCGAGATCAGCGGCGACTCGACGCCGCCGACGAAGCCGACGGTTCGCTCCTCGGCGACGGTCCCGCCGGCCCCCACGGCGATGTCGCGGCCCGTCACTAGTCCGGCGAGGTGGCCGGCCTGGAACGACCCCTCGTGCTCGCGGAACACGTAGTTCGCGACGTTGTCGCGGTCGACGACGGAGTCGACGATGGCGTACTGCTGGTCGGGGTGCTCGCCCGCGACCGTCGAGAGCGCGTCCGCCTGGAGGAACCCGATACAGCAGATCAGGTCGTAGTCGGGGCGTTCGGACGCCGACAGCGCCGCCTGCGTCGTCTCGAAGTCGGCCATCGAGCTCGGCTCCTGGTTGGTGAACGCCACGTCGTGGTCGAGGCGCGCCCGCTGGATCCCCCGGTTGGCCGCGTCGTTGAACGAGCGGTCGTCGAGGCCGCCGAGCGCGTACACCATGCCGATCGTCGCGCTCGCGTCGGCCGAGACCGCCGGCCCTTCGTCGCCGGCGTCGCTCGCCGCGTCGTCTCCGTCGTCGATCGACGCCGTTCCGCTCGGATCGGTTCCCAGACACCCGGCGACGGCGCCCGCGACGCCCGTCCCCAAGGCGACCGCGAACCGCCGGCGCGAGTGCGTGATACCGCTCGTGTCGGTCATCACGGCGACATCGATGAATGGGGTGTAAAACGTCTGCGAGCAAATTATCAACGCTAATAGTGAATATTGTCGCACTGTCTCACAAACCGCGGCCTCGCCGTTCCCCCGACCTGAGAATCCCACTCGGCGGATTTATATCCGGAGTCCGTACGGTAGTGTATGAGTCACCAACGGAGATCACAGGGCTTCGATCTCGACGCGGCGTTCAAGGCGTTCGGCGCGGTCGGTATCGCCATCTCGGTCGCGCTCATCGTGGCGGTGTTCGCGCTGACCGATCCGTTCGGCGACTACGTCACCGCGTCGCCCGCCGTCCTCGGCACGCTGCTCTCGGCGGCCCTCGTCGTCGCGGTCGGATACACGACGCACGCGCTCCGGCGCCGCTGACGAGGCCCGCGCACCGGCGGCGCTCCCGCCGGGACGGCGACCCCGACGCCGGGAGACATAAGCCGCTCGCGGGCGGAGCGACGCGCATGTCCGACGAGCCGACCGACGAGGCGGTGGAACGCTTTCTCGACCGAGCGGCGGCCGCGCTCGACGACTACGATCAGGGGTACGCCGACGCGGACGCGACGCTGGCGACGCTGCGGACCCACGTCGACGAGCTGGCGGCGAGCGTCGAAGGCGACGGGGACGGCGCGTAGGCGCCGACGGGCGGGAGCCGGCGTCGGGCCGGCTACGGCCCGGCCCCGATCAGCTCTCGCACGCGGCCCACGCGCTCCGCGAACGCGGCGTCGCCGCGGTCGCGCGGGCGCTCGATGTCAACGTCGACGATAGCGCGGACGCGCCCCGGGTCGGCGGCCATCACGACGATGCGGTCCGCGAGCGTCACCGCCTCCGCCACGTCGTGCGTGACGAAGAGGATGGTCTTGCCGGTCGATTCCCACACGTCGAGCAGTTCGCGCTGGAGCATCTCGCGGGTCTGGGCGTCGACCGCGCCGAACGGCTCGTCCATCAGGAGGAGGTCCGGGTCGACCGCGAGCGACCGGGCGATGGCGACGCGCTGTTTCATGCCGCCCGACAGCGACTTCGGGTAGGCGTCGCGGAACTCCGTCAGCCCGACGAGGTCGAGCATCTCGTCGACGCGCGCCTCGCGCTCGGCGGGCGAGCGGTCGCTCCATTCGAGGCCGAAGCCGACGTTCTCCGCGACGGTGAGCCACGGGAACAGGTGGTACTCCTGGAACACGACGCCCATGTCCGTCGTCGGGCCCGTGACCTCGGCGCCGTCGAGGAGGACGCGGCCGTCGGTCGCCTCGGTGAGCCCGGCCGCGATCCGGAACAGCGTCGTCTTCCCGCAGCCCGACGGCCCGACCAGACAGACGAACTCCCCGTCCGCGACTGAGAAGGACACGTCGTCGAGCGCTCGTACCGAGCCGCCGTCGCCGTCGCCGGGGTACGTCTTGCCGACGCCGTCAAGCGCGACGCTCGCCTCGCTCGGCGCTGGGGGGTCTCGTCCGTTGCGCTCGGCGGCGTCGGCCGCCCCGTCACCGTTCACGCCCGCCATGCCAAGACCCTCCGTTCGACCGCGCGGAACGCCACGTCGACGAGCAGGTACATCAGGCTCAACACGAGGATGTACGCGATCGCCCGGTCGACGCGGAGGTTGTTGCTGGCGCGGATGATCTCGCGGCCGACCCCGGGGACGCCGAATATCTCCGAGGCGACGACGAGCATCCAGCACCGGCCCAGTCCGGTCCGGATCCCGGTCATGATCCCCGGCAGCGACGCCGGCAGCACGATCGACCGGACCGCGTCGAGGTCGCCGCGGACGCCGAGCGTCCGGCCCACGTCGAGGAGGTCCTCGCTCACGCCCTCGACCGCGCCGTACGCCGCGTAGAAGTTGATCCAGAACGCGCCGACCGCGATGATGAAGGCGGCGCCCCAGTCGTTGATCCCGAACCACGCGATCGCGAAGCCGATCAGCGCGAGCGGCGGCACCGGGCGTAGCGTCCGTACCAGCGGCGCCGTCAGGTCGTCGAGCAGGCGGCTCCACCCGAACGCGACGCCGGCCGCGACGCCGAGCCCGGTCCCGGCGACCGTGCCGGGGATCCAGTGCCGGACGCTCTGGTAGAGCGCCGTCGTCATGTCGCCCGCGGCGAGTTCGCTCGCGAACGCGCCCGCGACCGCGACCGGCGAGGGGAGGACGAACGGGTCCTGCGTGAGCGAGACGGCGTGCCAGACGACGAGGAACGCCGCGACCCCGATGGCGCCGCGGAGCAGCCGCCGACCGTCGCCGAGTCCGAGACCCGAGAGCGTCTCGCCCCCGCCGACAGGGGTGGTTTCGGTCGCCATCAGAGCGAGTCGTACACCTCCAGGTCGAATATCCGGTCGGTCGAGAGCTGCTCGTCGATCTGACCGTTCCCGGCCGCGAACTCGGAGAACACCTGCGTCGCGTCCGTGATCTCGTTCGGGTCGGTAATGAAGTTCGACAACGGCGAGTCGAGCGCGTCGCGCGCACGGTCGACGGGCATCCCGATTCCCTCGTTGACGTGTTCGGCGGTCGCGTCCGGATTTTCGCCGATGAAATCCGTCGCGCGGACGTGTTGCTCGAGGAACTGTGCGGCGATCGGTGAGTCCCGCACCGCGTCGCTCATCAGCGTGACCGCGGCGGGCTGGCCGGGGAGGACTTCGGCCGCGGTCCGGAGCATCGTCACGGACGACCCCGCCGCCTGCGCGATGGTCGGCACCGGCTCCATGATCGAGGTGCCGTCGATCTCGTCGTTCGCGATCGCCTGCCAGACGGAGCTCGCGCCGTTGATCTCGATGATCTCGACGCTGTCGTTTTCGGTGGGGTCGACGCCGACGTCACGGAGCCAGTAGCGGAGCAGCACGTCCGGGACGCTCCCCTGCGGGAACGTGCCGAAGGTGAACGGCTCGCCCCGCTCGGCCTCCCACGCCGCGAACGCGTCTGCGCCCTGCTGCTCGAACGTCTCGTGGAACGACGACTCGGCCATGATCCCCATCGGCTCGCGGATGTTCGCGGCGGTCACCTGCGCCGAGATACCCCGGTCGATCGCGATCATCGCGGGGACGATCCCGAACATGGCGATGTCGATGTCGCCGCCCCCGAGCGCCTGGACGATCGCGGGACCGTTGCCGAACTCCTGGCCGGTGATCTCGGCGTCGACCTCGGAGAAGTACCCCTCGCCCTCCATCACGTACCACTGGAGGTCGGGATAGATCGGCATGTGCGCCACCGTCAGTTCGTCGAGTCCGCCGCCGCCGCCCGTACAGCCCGCGAGGCCGACCGTCGCGGTTCCGCCCGCCGCCGCGAGGAACGACCGCCGCGACGCTGTCCGATCTGAGTCGTACATACCATTCCAAGCCGCCGGGCGGGGAACACCCTCGCGTCACCAGCAACTGCGGCGGATTCCGATGACAAGAGCAATCGTAGAATCCGACGTTAGAGGGGCCGAAAACCCTGTTAACATCCTATTCAGTATCTCAATCCGTCACCGAACGACGCAATTATTGCTCCCATCTTCCCGCGTCGATGCGTGTCGCTGCCAGCGAGCGCTCGCGAACGGGGGTTCGGCGGCGCTCGCTCACGCCTCCTCGTCGAACAGCCCCAAGTCCTCGGCGACGAGGTCGGCGAGGCGGTCCTTGATCGCAGGGTCGACCTCCGCGACGGACTCACCGCCGTGCTTCTGGGCGTTGTGCTTGTCGAGCGCGTCCGCGAGGTCGTCGAGCGGCACGCGGGTCTCCGTCTCGCACTCGTCGCACACGATCGGGACGGACGGCTCGTCGGTGGACATTACGCCGACGATCGCCCGTGTCGGATATATGCCTTCGGGCGTCGACCGGGGAGACCGACGCCGACGGCGCCGCCCGCGTGGCCGAGTCCACCTCCGGCGACCCGAACCGCCACCGTCTACTAACCCCGCCGCGACCCTCCGGCATGCACGTTCTCGTGACGGGGGCCGCGGGCGGGATCGGCGGGGGCGTCGCGCGCTCGCTCGCGGCCGCCGGCCACGACGTCCTCGGCGTCGACCGGGACGCGGACGGCCTCGCGGCGCTGCCCGACGCGGTCGAGACCGCCGTCGTCGACCTCCGCGACGAGGCGGCGGTTCGCGACCTGCTCGTGGAGCGCCCGCTCGACGCCGTCGTCTCCTGCGTCGGCGGCTACGAGATCGCGTCGGTCGAGGACACCTCGGCCGGGGCGTTCCGCCGGCAGGTGGACACGAACCTGACCGCGGTCCACGTGACCGCGTCCGCGGCGCTCCGGACGCTCCGCGAGCGCGGCGGGCGCGTCGTGGTCGTCGGGTCGATGGTCGGCTCCGTGGCGCTGCCGTACCACGGCGCGTACAGCGCCGCGAAGGCCGGGCTCGACGGGTACGTCGACGCGCTCCGCCGCGAGGTCGAGCCGCTCGGTGTCGACGTCGCGCTGGTCGAGCCGGGGCCGGTGCAGACGGGGTTCAACGAGCGGGCCGCCGCGGCGGTCGAGGGCGCGGGCGGCGAGGGGCCGTACGCCGACGCCTACCGGGAGTTCGAGGGGTACTCCCCGGCCGCCACCGACGTCGAGACGGTCGTCGAGCGCGTGGTGACCGCGGCGACGGCGGAACGACCGGAGACGCGCTACCGGGTGAGCCGCCGGGCGCGGTGGCTGCCGCGGCTGGCGCGCGTCCTCCCCGACCGGCTGTACGACCGGCTCGTCCGCGCCGGGCTCCCCGGCGGGCTCCTGTGGCGGCTGCTCAACCGGTGAGTCGCGACGCTGCGAGGCGGGAGCGCCGGCGCGGACGGAGCGCCGCGCGTCAGTCGTCGGCGGCGCCGGAGGAGGGCTCCTCGGCGTCGTCCGCGGGCTCGGTCTCGGAGGAATCCGGCTCGGCCCCGTCCGCCGCGGCGCCGTCTTCCCGGGCGTAGAACTCCTCGGGGGAGGCGTCGATCCGCTCGAACTCGCCGAAGTCGCGCTCGTGGTGGCGGATCATCTGCTCGACGATCCACGCGCTGTACCGCTCCGAGAACGCCCAGTCGGCGTCCGCGCCGTCGACCTCGAACCGGCCGTCGGTGGCGAGCGCCGCGTACAGGTGGTAGAAGCCGAGGACGACGTCACCGAAGTCCTTCGCCTCGCCGCCGATCGCGCGGCGCTTCTCGGCCAGCTCCTCGCGGCCCGCGTCGGTGAGCGCGAAGTACTTCCGGTCGGGCTCGTCGGCGCGCTCGACGCGCTCGGCGACGCCCTCCTCCTCGAACTTGTAGAGGATCGGGTAGACCGAGCCGTAGGAGGGCTCCCAGTGTCCGCCGCTGATCTCCGTTATCTCGCCGAGCAGCTCGTACCCGTACCGCGGTCGCTCGTCGAGCAGCTCCAACACGAGGTACGAGATCAGTCCTTTCGGCGGGCCGCTTTTCCGCATCGTCCGGACATTTCGGGGTCGCGTCGAAAGGGTTTCGGTCACGGTGACTGCTGACGCGAGCCGCGACGATCCGGACGATTCGAGCGGCTGTCGGCGCGTGCCTCCGAGGCCGCCTTGCGGCCGAGGAGCACGCGCGAGGGAGTCGCGAGCGAAGCGAGCGGCGAGGCTGGGGAGGCGTGAGGTGCGGTGCGGGCTGGGGCTTCGGCGGTCTCGGCAACGGAGTCCCTGTTGGCCAAGGTACTCAGGTACATCCGAAGGGCTGGGACTTCGGAACCGTCAGTGCCGCCTTCCGCTCCGACGCGAGCCGCGACGGTCCGGCCCGTTACCGCGTCTCGGGACGACCCGCAAACCCCTAAGTCGCGGGGCACCAACCCGGCGTATGGTCGAGGCTCCACAGACCGCCGAAGGGTGGTTCTCGCTGCACGACTTCCGCTCTATCGACTGGGACGCCTGGCGCGAGGCGCCCGAGTCCGAGCGAGAGCGGGCGATCGAAGAGGGCGAGGCCTTTCTGAAACACCGCGAACTGGTCGCCGACGCCGACGACGGCGAGTCGGCGCTGTTCTCCGTGCTCGGACACAAGGCCGACCTCCTCTGCTTACACTTCCGGCCGTCGCTCGACGACCTCTCCGCGATCGAGCGCCGCTTCGAGGACACCGCGCTCGCGAAGTTCACCGAGCGCGAGACCTCCTACGTCTCCGTCACCGAGGTGTCGGGGTACGTCTCCGACGACTACTTCGAGGCGGGCGCCGACGCCGTCGACGAGGGGCTCCGCCGGTACATCGAGGGGAAGCTGAAGCCCGATATCCCGGACGAGGAGTACGTCAGCTTCTACCCGATGAGCAAGCGCCGCGGCGAGGAACACAACTGGTACGACCTCGAGTTCGAGGAGCGCGCCGAGCTGATGGCGAGCCACGGCGAGGTCGGCAAGGAGTACGCCGGCAAGATCAAGCAGGTGATCGCCTCCTCCGTCGGCTTGGACGACCACGAGTGGGGCGTCACGCTGTTCGGCGCGGACCCGACCGACATCAAGGACATCGTCTACGAGATGCGGTTCGACCCCGCCTCCTCGCGGTACGGCGAGTTCGGTGACTTCTACGTCGGCCGGCGGTTCCCGCCGACCGACCTCGACGCCTTCCTCGCCGGGGAGACGGTCCCGACCGGCCGCGTCCCCGAGCGCGACAGCGCCGGCCACCCCCACGGCGGGGGCGGCCACGGCGACGAGGGTGGCCACCACGGCGACGAGGGCAGCCATCACGGCGACGACGGGCACGGCCGCGGCGAGGGCCACGACCGCTCGGGCGCGGGCGGCGGTCCCGCGCACGGCGACCACCCGCACGGCGACGGAGACGCCGGCGAGGGCGACCACCCCCACGGCGAGGGCGGCGGACACGGCGAGGAGGGGGGTCACGACGGCGACGGGGCCGACGACGAGGACATCCGCGGCGAGCTCGCCGACCTCGACATCTACGCCGGGAAGCCTCACGGCGAGGACGTGTACGCCACCGTGCTGTACAGCGAGGCCGACACCGAGGAGCTGTTCGACGAGGTCGAGGGGCTCCGCGGCAACTTCGACCACTACGGCACCCACGTCAAGACCGCGGTGTACGAGGGGCGCCACACCGACCGCGCCGCGGTCGTCTCCATCTGGGACACGGCGTCGGCGGCGGAGACGGCCGGCGGCTTCCTCTCGGAGCTGCCCGACATTGTCGCCCGCGCCGGCGAGGAGTCCGGCTTCGGGACGATGGGGATGTTCTACACCGTCAAGCCCGACTACCAGTCGGAGTTCGTCGAGACGTTCGACGACGTCGGCGACCTGCTCGGCGAGATGGACGGCCACGTCGAGACCGACCTGATGGTGAACGTCGAAGACGAGAACGACATGTTCATCGCCAGCCAGTGGAACGCGAAGGAGGACGCGATGGGCTTCTTCCGCTCCGACGAGTTCTCCGAGACCGTCCAGTGGGGCCGCGACGTGCTCGCCGACCGCCCGCGGCACGTCTTCCTGGCGTAGGTCGCTCGGCCACCGCGCGGTCGGCTCTCGCCGTCGGGCGGACCCGGTCGATCGGCTCTCGCCGTCCGGGGCTTGCGCGTCCCCCTCCGACCGCCGGGTTTTAGGTAGCGCTGCGGCGAACAAACGGGCATGTTCGACACCATCGTGGTCGCGACCGACGGCTCGGACAGCGTCGGGCGGGCCGTCTCGGTCGCGGTCGACGTGGCGGCGCGGTTCGACGCCGAGGTCCACGCGGTGTACGTCGTCGACGCCGGCGAGGTGGAGTCGTCGCCGGACACGGTCCGCGAGGACCTCCGCGACGCGCTCGACGACCAGGGGCGCGACGCGCTCGACCGCGTCTCGACCGCGGCGCACGAACGCGACGGCGACCTCGACGTGACCATCGAGGTCCGCGAGGGCCGGCCGGCGTCGGAGATCGACGCGTACGCCCGCTCGGTCGACGCCGACCTCGTCGCGATGGGTACCAGGGGGCGCCACGGCGAGAACCGCTTCCTCATCGGCTCCGTCGCCGAGCGCGTCGTTCGGACCTGTCCGATCCCCGTGTTGACGGTCCGCCAACTGACCGAGGAGGACCCGCGCCGGACGACCGTCTGAGGGAGCGTGGCGGCCCGACGCCGCGGCCGACGCGAGAGCGGCGGAGTTTTCCGGCTGCCGCCCGCCACGACGGTATGGACGACGACCTCATCGACGCGGGGGACGCCCCCCGGTCGCGGTACACGAAGCTCCCGGGGAAGGGGTTCTTCTACCCGAACTCGCTGGACGACGAGCGCGCCGAGCGCCGAGCGCGGGAGGCGATCGAGGGCAGCGAGGCGGTCGTGATCGCCGACGGCGACGCCGACGGCCTCGCCTGCGCCGCGATGGTCCGCGAGGCGTACGGCGCCGCGCTCGACGTCGCGCCCTTCGAGGACGCCATCGCGGCGCGGCTGGAAGAGGCAGACGACGAGAGCGACGACGCGGACGACGACGGCGACGAGACGGCGGACGGCGACCCGCTCGCCGACGCCCACGCCGAGTCGCCGGTCGGGCTGCTCTCGGCCGGGCCGTACTCGATCGACACCGCGCTCGAACGGGTCGAGGCGTACGCCGACGACGGGATCGACCTGTTCGTCTGCGACCTCTGTCCCGACGACTACGAGCCGATCGCGGAGCCGCTGGAGGCGCTCGCGGACGCGACCGCGGCGATCCGCTGGTTCGACCACCACCAGTGGGACGACGCGACCGCGGCCGCGGTGCGCGACGCGGGCGTCGACCTCGTCGTCGGCGACTCCGACGAGGAGTGCACCGCCGACGTGACGCTCCGGTCGCTCGACCACGCGTTCGGCGACCGCTGGACCGACCTCGCCGCGGTCACGCGCGACCACGACCTCTGGATCAAGGAGGACCCGCGCTCCGACGACCTCGCCGACTACTCCTACTGGGCCGGCGCCGAGGAGTACGCGGCCGTGATCGGCGCGTACGGCGTCGACCTCCCCGAGACGGTGCGGTCGTTCGTCGAGGAGCGACGCGTCGAGAAGGAGGCCCGGATCGACCTCGCGGTCGGCCGCGCGGTCACCCACGAGGTCGGCGACTGGCGCGTCGCGGTCACCTACGGCCGCTGCTCGCAGAACGAGGTCGCGGAGGCGCTCCGCGAGGCCGGCGCCGACGCCGCCGTGATCGTCAAGCCCGCCGGGTCGGCGTCGATCCGCGGCTCCGAGGACTTCCGCCACGCGCACGAGGTCGCCGGTCGCGTGAACGGCGGCGGCCACCCGCAGGCGGCGGGCTGTAAGCCCGACATCTACGACGACATGCTCGACTACGCCCACCACTGGAGCACCGAGGGACAGGCGTGTAAGCGCGTCATCCTCGCGGCGTTCGAGGCGGTCGCCGAGGAGGTCGACGCCGCGGGCGGCGAGGACGGGGCCGCGACGGCCGAGTAGGTGGATGGCGGACGTCTTCGTCGCCGGCGAGGCGCTCGTCGGCTTCGCGCCGAGGCGGAGGAGACGCTGCGCAAGGTCGACGGCGACGCCCGCCGCCCCGGCGGCGCGCCCGCCAACGTCGCGGTCGACCTCGCGCGGCTCGGCTCGCCGCCCGCGTTCCGGACGGGCCTCGGCGACGACGCGTTCGGGGAGCTCCTCGCGGAGCGAAAGTGAGCGGGGAGGAAACGAACCGAGCGGTCGGGGCGTCGCCTACGACGAGGACGGCGACATCTCGATGTTGAGGCTCTTCTGGACGAGCTGCGTGAACGCCATCGAACAGAGGAAGTACCAGAGGATCCACATCTGGATCGGGCCGACGATCCCCGTGTCCCACGTGACGGTCCCGGCGAGCGGGACGACGAGCTCCTGGGCGGCGACGGCCGGGTACGCGGCGTCGGAGCCGCGGTAGCCGATCACCCAGAACATCCAGAGGAACGCGGGGATGGTGAGGAACATGATCCACACCATCGGGCGGAACTGCTCTTTGAACATGCCGAGCTGGTCGCCCATCGCCTCCATCTGCTCTTCCTGGATCTGGTCGAGCGCCTCGTCGTCGTCGCGCTTCTCGGCCTCCTTCCGGCGCTCCTGGATGTCTTTCATCCGCTCCTGGTACGCGCCCATCTTCTCCATGTCCATGAGCCCGGCGCGCAGGAGCGTCGAGTACAGCCCCGTCCCGAGCGCGATGACCATGATGACGACGTAGAACGGGACGAGGTTCAGGAGCGGGCCGAGGACCACGTCGATGGCGCCCGCGATCGCGTCGCGGACCGGCGGGACCGCGTAGCCGACGAACGCGCCGACGGTCGCCAGCCCGGCGAGCTTGTCCCACTTCGACCAGCTGGTCGTCTCGGGCGTCTCGACGTCGCCGCCGCCCCCGTCGTCGTCCTCCATGCCGGCCTCGATGCCGTCGCGGTCGGCCAGCGCGAACCCCTCCTCGCCGTCGACGAGGATCTCCTTCTCGATGAGCCGGCCCCACTGCCCGCTCGTGATCTCGTCGCGAACGTCGACCCAGCGGACCTCGCCGCCGCTGGCGTTGTCGAGGACGACTTGGATGGCGTCCCGCATCTCGCCGTCCTCGCGGACCAGCGAGCGGACTCGCCGTTCGACTTTGCTCATTACCGGCCGGTTAGCGGTCGACGGTTAAGAACCTTGTAGAATCGCCGCTCGAATCGCTTCCGGGGGCGACGCGGATCGGTTCGCGGCGGCGCGCGTCGCCCCTCGGCGCGCCGCGTCAGTTCTCGACGACGTCGCGGATCCGCTCGAAGACCTCGTCCGGGGTCGCCTCGCCGTCGACCTCGACGAGGACGCCCTCGTCGCGGAAGTGGTCGACCACGGGCTCGGTGTTGTCGTAGAACACTTCGAGGCGCTCTCGGGCCGTCTCCTCGGTGTCGTCCTCGCGCTGGACGAGGTCGCCGCCGCACTCGTCGCAGACGCCCGGCTCCTCCGGGGGCTGGAAGTCGACGTGGTAGTTCGCGCCGCAGTCGTCGCAGACGCGGCGGCCGGTGAGGCGGTCCACGAGGACCTCCTCGTCGACGTCGAGGAGGACGACCGCGTCGAGGTCCGTAATCTCAGAGAGGTACTCGGCCTGGTCGAGGTTGCGCGGGTAGCCGTCGAGGACGAACCCGTCGGCGTCCTCGAGCGCGGCCTTCACGATCTCGTTGACGACCGGGTCCGGGACCAGTTCGCCCGCGTCCATGAACGACTTGGGCGTCCCGTACTCCGTCTCCATCTCCTTGTTCGCGCGGAGCGCGTCGCCGGTCGTGACGTGCTCGACGCCGTACTCGTCGGCGAGCTTCGCGCTCTGCGTCCCCTTCCCGGCGCCGGGCGCCCCCAACAGCAGAATTCGGTGACTCATACCGGAGCGGTCGCGGGCCGCCCCTAAAGGCTTGAAGATTCCGGCCAGCCCTACTCGTCGCCGTCGGGCTCGTCCGCGGATCCGCCGGCCTCCTCCGCGGCCGCCTCGTCGGCGCAGAGGCGCAGCCCCATCTCCAGTTCGAAGCTCTCGGCGTCCGAGGTCTCGAAGCCGATCTTCTTGTACAGCGAGACCGCGGCGCGGTTCCACCGCTCGACGGTGAGCCACACCTTCGCGACGCCGTTCGCCTGCCCGTGCCCGAGCAGCCCGCGGATGAGGTGGGTGCCGATCCCGGCGCGCTGGTACTCCTGGTGGACGAAGATCGCCAGCTCGTAGGCGTCGCCGTCGGGCACGAGCGTCGCGTGGCCGGCCGCCTCGTCGCCGCACCAGGCGATCACGTTGTAGCAGTCGTCGGCGAGGATGGCGCCGAGCCACTCGCGGATGCGCTCCTCCCCGCCCGGCGGGATCCCCTGCGCGCGGTCGGCCGGGTCGAAGTCGTCGTACATCTCGACCAGGGCCTCGCGGGCCGCCTCGTCGCCCTCGTACGGCCGGACCTCGATCTCGCGGTCCTCGCGGTCAGTGAACGCGGTCGGCGGCGGCGGGAACTCGTCCGCCACCGCGTCCGGGTAGCCTCGGTCGCTCATCTGACCAGCGTCACCGATGTCTTTGCGTTCAACAGGACGAACTCCGCGATCGACCCAATCGTGATCTTCCCCATCGGGCTCGTGTGGCCGCCGCCGAGGACGATTTCCTCGAACCCCTCGGTCTCGGCGATCTCGACCAGCCGGCTCCCCGGGTCGCCCTCGACGCGCCGCACCTCGGCGTCTATCGCGGCGTCGTCGACCGCCTCCCGGGCGCGGTCCAGCACGTCCTCGGGGGCGACCGACGAGTCCTCGTTGTCGACCACGGCGATCGTCAGGTCGTCGTCCGCGACCGCCGCGCGCTCGACCGTCCGGTCGAGCGCGCGGAACGAGTCGTCGCTGCCGCCGATCCCGCAGAGCACTTTCATGCCCCATCCCTCCACGCGACGGTACAAAAGTGGATCTCCGGCGTCCGACCACCGACAACCCTTTTGCCCGCCCGCGGGGTTTCGAACGTATGAGCGACAACACCGGTCCGGCGGCCGACGACGCCGAGAGGACCGGCGACGCCGCCGCGGACCGCGTTCCCTCCGAGGGCGGCGACGGCGGTGAAGCGACCGGCGGAGACCCGACGGCCCCCGACGAGGACGCGGCGGCCGAGGACGCGACGGACGGCGAGAACGCGGCGGCCGAGGACGCGACGGACGTGCCCCGCGACGTCCAGAAGTACGAGCGGTTCCAGAAGATGGACGGGGCGCGCTACGAGCGCGTCAACGAGTTCCTCCGCGACCGGACGTACATCACGGCCCGCGAGTGGGCGATAGCGCGGCTCTGCGCCGACTTCCGCACGGAGACAGGCGTCGAGATGACGAAGATCGGCGAGAACCTCCCCGAACTCGTCCCCTTCATGACCGACACCTACACCCCGCAGGCGGTCAACCAGGCGCGCTACTCCTTCGAGGAGAAGGTGACGAAGGCGGGCGCGACGTTCCTCTACGGGGCGATGTCCGGCTTCTTCACCGCCGAGGACTTAGACGAGATGATGTACGAGGTGACGGAGGTCGCGAAGTTCCTCCTCGAAGTGGAGGGCGTCGACCTCGCCGTCGCCGACGAGCTGGAGGCCGAAGACAAGATCAGCGAGGTGATGCGCGACGTGCGCGCCTCCTCGGCGGACCTCCGCGGCGAGGAAGTGCGCTGCCCCGAGTGCGGTCACGTTCACGAGCCGGAGGAGTGACGATGGACGGCTTCCCGGAGGCGCTCGACGCGACCCCGGACCCGACGCTCGTCGTCGACGGCGACGGCGTCGTCCGCGCGGGCACGCCGAGCGTCGAGGGGGTCTTCGGGCTCGAGCCGGCCGAGCTCTCGGGGCGGTCGGTCAGCGCCGTGTTCGAGGACCCGACGGAGGTGGACCGAGACGACGCCGCGGCGACCGCGGCCCTCGACGCCGACCCGGGCGACGGCGACGCCGAGCCCGCCGGCGAGGCGACGGGCGACGGGGAGGCCGACGCGGGCGACACCGTCGCCGCGCTGGTCGACGCGGTGCGCGCCGGGGAGTCCCGGTCGCTGGCCGACGGGTTCGAACTCGTCGTGCGCCGCGGCGACGGCGTCCTGATCCCGGTCCGCGTCAGCGTCGGCGCCTTCGGGCTCGACGCCGACTCGTACGCGGTCGTCACCGCGATAGACGTCTCGAACGAGCGGACGCGGCAGCTGGCGCTCCGGCGCCGCACGGAGACGCTCGAATCGCTCCACGAGGCGACCAGGGAGCTGCTGAAGACGACGGACAGGGAGGCGGCCGCCGAGGCGGCGGTGTCGTACGTCGACGACGTGCTCGGCCACCCCATCGCCGCGATCTGGTTCCACGACGAGCGGCGCGACGCGCTCGAACCGGCCGTCTGGACCGAGACCGCGGAGGCGGTGGTCGGCGACCACCCGACGTTCGACGCCGCGGGGCAGAGCATCACCTGGGAGGTCTTCGAGAGCGGCGAGCCGACCTACGTGGCGGACGTCGCCGACGACCCCGACCGGTACACCGAGGACGCGACGATCCGCAGCGAGCTCGTCGTCCCGCTCGGCCGGTACGGCGTGTTGAACGTCGGCGCCACGGTCCCCGACGCCTTCTCCGAGTCCGACCTGGCGATCGCGCGCATCTGGGCGGCGACGGTGACGATGGTGCTCGTCCGCATCGAGCGGGAGCGACAGCTCCGCCGCCGCGAGGCGGAGGTGGCCCGCGAGCGCGACCGCCTGGAGGAGTTCGCCAGCCTCGTCTCGCACGACCTCCGGAGCCCGCTCAACGTCGCGACCGGCAACCTCGAGATGGTCGCCGACCGGCTCGCCGAGGAGTCGATAGAGGTCGCGGAGCTGAGCGCGGTGAAGCGCTCGCTGGACCGGATGGACGCGCTCATCGAGGACCTGCTCGCGCTGGCCCGGCAGGGGGCCGGCATCGACGAGGCGGAGCCGGTCCCCCTCGCCGACCTCGCCGCGGAGTGCTGGGAGACCGTCGACACCGAGGACGCGACGCTCGCGGTCGAGACGGACGCCGTCGTCGCCGCGGACCGCAGCCGCCTGCGGCAGGCGCTGGAGAACCTCTTCGGCAACGCGGTCGAACACGGGGGGAGGGACGTCGCCGTCGCGGTCGGGACGCTCGACGACGGCGACGGTTTCTACGTCGAGGACGACGGCCCGGGCGTCGGCCCCGACGACAGGGAGTCGGTGTTCGAGGCGGGCGTGACGACGGACCCCGACGGCACCGGCTTCGGGCTGAAGATCGTCGCCGAGGTCGCGGAGGCGCACGGGTGGACGGTCGAACTGGCCGAGAGCGAGGCCGGCGGCGCGCGGTTCGAGTTCCGCGGCGTCGAGTTCGCGCCCCCGGACGAGCCGGCGGAGTGAGGCGGCGTCGCGCGGGAGCCTCGCGGGCTCAGTCGTCGGCGGGCGCCGCGCTCGCGGGGTCGATCCCGTCGCCATGTCCGGGAACGGTGCCGTCCTCGTTCCAGCCGCGGAGCGCGTAGTACTCCGACAGCGCCGCGTCGAACCCCTCGATCGCGTCGGCGTACGGGAGCGTGTCGTCCGCGCGGTCGAAGCCGCGGGCGTTGTTGAACGCGCGCTCTAACTCGACGACCCGGGCGCCGAGCGTCTGGAGATCCTCGTAGTCGGCGTCGAGCAGCGCGGCGAGCCGGTCGTCGGTGACGGTGCCCCGAGAGAACTTACAGACGACCGCGGAGTCCAGCACCGCGTTGCGGTTCTCCTTCGCGACGAGCTTCGGTGGCTTCCCCGCCAGCCCCTCGGGATCGAACGCCTCGTCGGGGTCGACGAGCGGGTACTCGTACGGGTAGAACTCGCCGTACATGTGGTCGGCGCCGCGGTTCGCGGTCGCGAACGCGAGCCCCTGCCCGTTGAGCGCGCGGCCGTCGTGCCCGGAGAAGGCCATCCCCTTCACCGTCCAGTCGTCGGCGCCGAACTCCTCGTGGGCGCGGTGGACGCCCTCCGCGAGCGTGTCGCCGACGCCCTCGCGGTAGGCGATCTGCTCGACGAGCTCGCGGACCAGCTCCGCGTTGCCGAACTCGTCTTCGCTCCGGAGGTACATCGAGACGGCGTCGCCACAGGAGATGGTGTCCATCCCGAGCTCGTCGCACAGCTCGTTGGCGGCCATCACGTCGACGATGTCGTCGACGCCCGCGTTCGACCCGAACGCCATCACGGTCTCGAACTCGGGTCCCTCCGTCTCGACGCCGGTGGCCTCGTCGCGGGTCGGGAGCTTACAGGCGAACGCGCACTGCGAGCAGGTCCCCTGCTTGTACTTCTTCTCCTCGACGCGGTCGCCGGAGATGCCCTCGACGCCCTCGAAGGAGGTCTCGGCGAAGTAGTAGGAGGGGAGCGCGTCCACCTCGTTTGCCAGCTCCGTCACGCTCGTCGTCCCCTGCCGCTTCATGATCGAGTCGGAGGTCGCCGCCTCGCGGTGGACCTCGGCCGCCTCGTCGGGCCAGTCGAGGTCGATGTCGGCCGCCGCGTCGCCCTCGAAGGTGAGCGCCTTCACGCCCTTCGCGCCGAGGACGGCCCCGAGCCCGCCGCGGCCGAACGCGCGGGTGTCCGAGGTCATGATCGAGGCGAACCGGACCTCGTTCTCGCCGGCGGGACCGACGCAGGCGACGTGTTCCGGCTCCAGGCCGTGCGTCTCCGCGAGGCGGTCCGAGACGGCGGACACCTCCGCCTGCGCGAGGTCCGGGACTTCCTCGAACGTCACGTCCGGCTCGCCGTCGTCCCCGATCTCCCGGACGTGAACCGCGAGCAGGTCGTCGCTCGCGCCGACGACCTCGACCGCGGCGTACCCCGCGCCCGTGAAGTTCCGCGAGAGGAACCCGCCGGCGTTCGACGACAGCAGGCCGTTCGTCAGCGGCGAGAGGCCCGTGGCGGCCATGCGGCCGGTGTAGGAGGTCGTCGAGTACTGCATCGGCCCGGTCGAGAGGTAGAGCCGGTTCTCCGGGCCGAGCGGGTCGGCGTCGAACGGGATCCGGTCGTACGCGAGCGACGTGTTGAGCCCGCGGCCGCCGACGAACGACGCGAGCCGGTCGTCGATCCGCGTCGTCGACGCGGTCCGCTCCGTCAGGTCGATCGTGAGGAGCGGTCCCTGCGCGTGTCTCATACAGGTACGGAGCGAGCGAGCGGCGATAAAACTCGGGGTGCGGGCGGCGCGCGCCGCGCCGCCGTCGAACGGCGCCGCCGGTCGCCGGGCGCCGTCAGCCGTCGAGGACGTGGTGCGTCACCGCGTCGACGCCGGACTCCGCCGTGTCGAGCGTCGCGACCCGGAACGCGTCGTCGGCGCCCTCGACCGGGATGGGGAGGCCGCCGGGGTTCACGCGGACGGTCCCGCCCCGCGCTTCGACGCCGTGCGCGTGGGTGTGGCCGTGGAGCACGTAGTCGTAGTCGCCGCAGTCGACGAGCGCGTCGACGACGAGGCCGCTCGTGCCGTGGGTGACCGCGACGTCGACCGCGTCGGCGCCGGTCGCGTCGCCGCTGCCCGCGCCGCCGAACGAGAGCGCGGCGGCCTCCCCGTGGTACTCACCGAACGCCTCGACCGTCGACTCGACGGCCCACTCCCCGTCGTTGTTCCCGCGGACCGCGTGGAAGTCGAAGTCCCCGTCGAACGGCGTCACGGAGAAGGGCGCGACGAAGTCGCCGCAGTGGACGACGGCGTCGACCCCCTCGCGCTCGAACAGCGAGACGGCCGCCTCGACGGCGGTCAGGTCGTCGTGCGTGTCGGAGACGATCCCAACGAGCATACCGGCCGAACGCCGGCAGGCCACTTCAACCTCCGGCTACTCCCCGGTCAGCGCCTCGCTCGCGGGCGCGAAGTCGATGGGCTCGCCCCGTCCGGCGTCGCTCGCGCGCTCGTAGAGCATGTGCGCGGCCGCGACCGTCTCGACCCCGGTCCCGCCCGAGTCGAAGACGGTCACCGCCTCGTCGCCCGTCCGGCCGGGGTGGTCGCCCGCGACGACCGCGCCCAGATCGGCCGCGATCCCCTCCCCTTCCTCGATCAGACCCGCCGCGACCGCGGCGAGGTACGAGCCGGCGTCCTGCGTCGCGCGCGCTCGGAGGTCGGGGACGTACGTGGCGCGCGCGACCAATTCGGGCGGCAGCTCGTTCTTCTCCGGGTGGTACTGGCCCATCGCCGTGACGTGGGTTCCCGGCTCGACGTCGGCGTCGGCGATCACGGGGTCGCTCGCGGTCGTCGCGGTGATCACCACGTCGGCGCCCGCCAGCGCGTCGCTCGCGCTCTCGACCGCCGACACGTCGGCGTCGAGTCGCTCGTCGAAGTCGGCGGCGAACGACTCGCGGTTCTCCGCGGTCGGGGAGAAGACGCGGACCGCCTCGAACTCGCGGACCGTCGCGGTCGTCGCGACCTGTCCGCGCGCCTGCGCGCCGCTGCCGATCACGGCGAGGTCGGTCGCGTCGTCGCGGGCGAGCGCGTCGACCGCGACGGCGCCCGCGGCGCCGGTCTTGAACGGGTTCATCGCCGCGCCGTCGAGCAGCGCGAGCGGCTCGCCGGACTCGGCGTCGAACAGCGGCGTCATGAACCACGCGTCGCTCGCGCCGAACCCCGCCGAGTAGGTGTACCCGCCCATCGCCCCCGTCTCCGGGAGGACCGCGGCGTAGGTGGTGAACATGCCCGGCGGCTCGCGGTTGAACAGCTTCGTCCGCGGTTCGGCCGGCGCGCCCTCGCCCACCTGCCGGTACGCGTCGCGGACCGCCGCGACGTAGTCGGCCGGCTCCGCGAGGTCGTCGACGTCGCCGCTCGACAGGAACAGGGTCTCCGTCATGCCCGACCACTCGCGGCGGGGGGACTAAACGGTACAGGACGCGGCGAGCGGGCGGGGCGACGGCCCCGGACCGGGGAGGCCGGGCGGCCGAGCGCTCAGTCGGCGGCGCCCGCCGAGGAGCCGCCGGTCGCCGAGCGCTCGCCGGCCTCCCCGTCGAGCGACCGGCGTGCGGGCGCCTCGCCCGCGACTGGATTTCGGACGAACATCGCGTGAGCCATCACCGCGCCCGCGGCCGCGGCGCCGACCGGGAGCGCGGCGGTCAGGGGCAGCCCGACCAGCGTGAGCGAGGCGGTCACACCGATCAACGCGCCCGGAATGAGCCCAAGGACGTAGTCGTAGTATCCAGCCATGCTTTCGTTGAATACTAAGTGGATAGTCCGTATTAAATTTTTCTCGCGGTTCGCAAGCGGTTCGGACGTGTACACACCGATGTGACTCATAACTTATGAGCCGCGCGGGGGACCGGGCAGCCGTGTCGGTCGGACGGCGAGAAGGGGCGACGCGGTCGGTCGCCGGAGTCGGCGCCGGTACGCGGGAGCTACCGCAGTCGGAAGTAGAGCGAGCGCCAGCCGCCGAGCGCGAGCGATCCCAGCACGAGCATGACGGCCGCGAAGGTGAGCTCGGCGCCGCCGCGGAAGACGAACGCGCGGAGCGCCAGCCCGACGACCGCCGCGGGGATCCACGACCTGACGACGAGCGGCACCGACGACTTCGCCGTCTCGGCCGCACCCGCGGAGTAGGCGCCGACGAGCGGCGCCACCGCCGCCCAGCCGATCAGGAACGGGGCGTAGACGCCGGGGAGGTACAGCGGGTTGGCGGTGAGGAACGCGACCGACTGGTGGTTGAGCGTCCCGACGGTCAAGAGTAGGATCAACGCGATCACGTCGCCGACGACCAGCGGGGCGGCGTCGCGGTCGAGACGAGCGGCGAGAAACGACGGAGCGTCCATACCGACCCCTGCGGGCCGCCCCCACTTTTACGCACGGATTCGTCGGCGCGGCCCGACTCCGCGACGGCGCCGGGCCGTCACTCGTACAGCGGGTGCGCCTCGCAGAGTTCGACGACGCGCTCGCCGACCTCGTAGATCACGTCGTCGCTGTCGACGTCGTCGACGACGCGGTAGATCAGCTCGCCGACCTCCTCGACCGCGTCCGCGTCGAAGCCGCGCGTCGTGAGCCCGGCGGTGCCCGCGCGGATCCCGGAGGGGTCGAACGGCGAGCGCGTCTCGCCGGGGACCGTGTTCCCGTTCAGGACGATGTTCGCGGCCGCGAGCGCGTCCTCGGCCTCGCCGCCCGAGAGGTCCGGGTGCGAGTCGCGCAGGTCGGCGAGCACGAGGTGGTTGTCGGTGCCGCCGGAGACCAGCGAGAGGCCGTGCTCCCGGAGGGTCTCGGCGAGCACCTCGGCGTTGTCGACCACGTTCCGGGCGTACTCCTCGAACTCGGGCTGGAGCGCCTCCTTGAAGCCGACCGCCTTGCCGGCGACGTTGTGCATCAGCGGGCCGCCCTGCCCGCCGGGGAAGACGGCCGCGTCGACGTCGTCCGCGAACTCCGCGTCGCACATCACGATCCCGCCGCGGCCGGCGCGGATCGTCTTGTGGGTCGAGCCGGTGACGAAGTCCGCGACGCCGACCGGCGAGGGGTGCACGCCGGCGGCGACGAGCCCGGTGATGTGCGCGATGTCGGCGAGGTGGTAGGCGTCGACCGCGTCGGCGGCCGCCTGGATCTCCTCCCAGTCGACGGTGCGGGGGTACGCGGAGTAGCCCGAGACGATGATGTCCGGGTCGAACGACTCGGCGGTGTCCCGGAGCCCCTCGTAGTCGATGTAGCCGCTCTCGGGGTCGACCTCGTACTGCTCGACGTCGTACAGCTGCCCCGTGAAGTTCGCGGGGTGGCCGTGCGAGAGGTGGCCCCCGTGGTTCAGCTCCAGCGAGAGGATCTTGTCGCCCGGTTCGAGGACGGAGTAGTACACCGCCTGGTTCGCCTGCGTGCCGGAGTGGGGCTGGACGTTGACGTGCTCGGCCCCCCACAGCTCCTTCGCGCGTTCGATCGCCAGCTCCTCGACCTCGTCGGCGTACTCGCAGCCGGCGTAGTAGCGCGACCCCGGGTAGCCCTCGGCGTACTTGTTGGTGAGGACGCTGCCCTGCGCCTCCAGTACCGCCTCGCTCACGTGGTTCTCGCTCGCGATCATCGCGAGCGTCTGCTCCTGTCTGTCGCGCTCGCCGGCCAGCGCGTCGGCGACCGCCGGGTCGACCTCCCGGACGTGCTCGTGGTCCATGTGCGAACCCGGGCGCGACCGCGCATTAATCCTTCCGTCGCCGCCGCGGCACCCCGCCGCCGATCGGTCGCGCACGCGGCGTCGACGGCGACCGTCGAGGCGCCGATCGACCGGCGACCGCGGTCGGGGCTGATCGGGCGATTTCGGCCTTTTGAGACCACCTACGTGAGTTGTCCGAAGCATGAATCCCGTTAATATTAAATACGCAACTGGCTTTTATACCGAGAGACAAATGGTATCGAATTTACTGGCGGCCGACGTCGAGGCGGCGCTCGAAGCGGCCTTCGCCGGGGGCGACGACGAGCTGCTCGTCGTGGACCCCTCCGCGGAGACGATCGTATCGCTGGTCGAGACCGCCGTCGGGCGGGACGACCTCCCGGAGCTGTCGATGCTCGCCGACGAGCGCACCCTCAAGGACGTCATGGACGACTTCGTCGTCGCGTCTCGGGCGGCCGACCTCGTGGCCGACGGCGCTTTGGACCTCAGGGTGCTGGACGGCGAGGTCGACAACGCGCTGTTCGTCTCTCCCTCCCGGGTCGTGGCGCTCGTCACCGCCGGGGACGACGTCGCCGCGCTCTCGACCGACGACGGCGAGTTCGTCGACCAGGTGTACGAGTCCCACCGCGGCGCGTTCGAGGACGCCGAGCCGTACACGCTCCGCACGCCGGCGATCAGCCGGGTCCGCGAGACGATGGCGTCGGAGATCGGCGAGGAGGCCCGCGCCGACTTCGACGCCGTCCTCGACGCGACAGAGGGCGGCGACGGCACCGACCTCGACGAGGTGACCGTCTCGCTGCTCGTCGCGGCGAAGAACGACGTGCTGCTCTACGACATCTCGAAGTGGGGCGAGGACGTCGGGATCGCCTCGAAGGCGACGTTCTCCCGGACGAAGACGCGCTTAGAGGACTTGGGGATCATCGACACCGAGAAGGTACCGATCGACGTCGGCCGCCCCCGGCTCCGCCTGAAGCTCGGCGACGAGCGGCTCGAAGGGGCCGACGCCGCCGACCTCGCCGCCGAGGCCGCCGAGATGTTGGCGGCCACGCCGGCCTGAGCGGGCCGCCCGCCCGACCGCCGCCTCCCTCTCTTTCCTCGCGTCCCCGAGCGTTCGTTCCCCGTCCGCCCTCCCGCGCCGCGGACCCGCGGCTTTTTTTCGCCGCCTCGCGTCCACGGGGTATGGATATCGGACTTGTCGGCGACGGCCCCGCGGTCGAGGCGGCCGGGGCCGCGCTCGGCGACGTCGACGTGAACGCGATGCCGGTCGAGGCCGACCTGCTCGACGGGTTCGACCTCGCCGTCGTCGTCGACACCGCCGGGTCGGCGGCGTTCGCGACCGCGGACGAGCTGCTCGACCGGTGGGTCGCCGTCGAGGTGGGCGGGACCGGCGGCGTCCCGCTCGCCGACCTCGACGCGGCGGTGACCGTCTTCGACGACGCCTGCTACGACTGCCTGCGCGCCCGGGTCGAGAGCGGCGGCGCGGAGCCCGCCGACGCCCCGACCGGCCGCCGCTCCGCCGTGCGCTACGCCGGCGCGGTGGCCGGGCGGCGGGCGATCCGACTGCTCGCCGGCGACCCGGTGGCGGACACGGTCGCGGAGGTGCCGGGCGGCGAGCGGACGCTCCTCCCGGCGCCCGGGTGCGGCTGCGGCGCCGACCCCGGCGACGCGCTCCCGCGCGACCACGCCGACCGCGACCTCGGCGAGACGCTCGACCGCGCGGAGCGCGCCGTCGACCCGCGGGTCGGCGCGCTGAGCGAGGTCGGCGAGCAGGAGTCGTTCCCGCTGCCGTACTACGTCGCGCGGGTCGCGGACACGACGCCCTTCTCCGACGGCGACGCGGCCGACTTCGGCGGGGGCGCGGCCGCCGACTGGGACGCCGCGTTCATGAAGGCGCTCGGCGAGGGGTTAGAGCGGTACGCCGCCGGCGTCTACCGCGAGGCCGCGTTCACGCGCGCGCCGGCCGCCAACGTCCCGAACCCGATCACGCCGGACGCGTTCGTGCGCCCCGAGAGCGCCGAGGCGTACGACCGCGACGACCGGCTCCCGTGGGTCCGGGGCGAGCGGCTCGGGACCGGCGAGCCGGCGAGCCTCCCGGCGGAGTTCGTCCACTTCCCGCCGCCGGAGCGCCGGTACCGCCCGGCGATCACGACCGGGCTCGGGCTCGGGAGCTCGGGCCCCGACGCCGCGCTCTCCGGGCTCTACGAGGCGATCGAGCGCGACGCGACGATGACCAGCTGGTACTCCACGACGGAGCCGCTCGGGCTCGACGTCGACGACCCCGGGTTCGCCGAGCTGGAGAAGCGGGCGCGCGCCGAGTCGCTGTCGGTGACGGCGCTGCTCGTCACGACCGACGTGGACGTGCCGGTCGTCGCCGTCGGCGTCGGCCGCGAGGGCGACTGGCCGCGGTTCGCCGCGGGGTCGGGCGCCGACCTCGACCCGGCCGCGGCGGCCCGGAGCGCGCTCGCGGAGGCGCTCCAGAACTGGACCGAGCTCCGCTCGATGGGCCGGGAGGCGGCCGACGAGCAGGGCGCCGCGATCGGTCACCACGCCGACCGCCCCGCCGAGACCGCGGCGTTCTTCGACCCGGACGCGACCGTCTCGACCGACGGGCTGGGCGAGCCGGAGCTGTCGGGCGAGGCCGAACTCGGCGCCGTCGTCGACCGCGTCAAGGCCGTCGGGCTCGACCCGTACGTCGCGCGGGTGACGACGCGCGACCTCGCGTCGCTGGGGTTCGAGGCGGTCCGCGTGTTGGTGCCCGGCGCGCAGCCGCTGTTCACCGGCGACCCGTTCTTCGGCGACCGGGCCCGCGAGGTGCCGCGGTCGATGGGGTTCGAGCCCGCGCTCGACCGGCCGTACCACCCGTTCCCGTGAGGGCGAGGACACGGCAGGCGCCGGCGTCGCCCCCGGCACCGGCTGCCCGTCCCCGCGGATTTAGGTGCCTCCGGACCGCCGGAGCGCGTATGGACGTCGCACCAGACGCGGACGTGAGGGCGGTGGAGGCGGTCGACGGCGCGTTCCTCAGCCAAGGGGCCGTCGGCGACGAGACCAGCATCCAGCGGTTCGAGATCGAACCGGGCGAGGGCGTGCCCGAACACGACCACCCGCACGAGCAGATCGGCGTGATCACGGCCGGCCGGCTGACGTTCCTCGTCGACGGCGAGGAGCGGGTCGTCGGCCCCGACGACACGTACGTGATCCCCGGCGGCGAGCCGCACGCGGCCGAGAACCGGACCGACGAACCCGTCGTCGGCTTCGACGTCTTCGCGCCGCCGCGGGCGAACCCGGACTGGGGCGAGTAGCGGGGCGAACCTCCGCGGATCGCGGCGTTCGGCGCGTCTGGGATAGCCGCAAGACGTACCGGACCGAAGGTGTGTTAGTGCTCGGGGCCCGATAACGGGTAATGGGAGTCCAAGAACAGTACCCGTTCGACGTGGAGGCGCTCCGCGCCGACTTCCCGGTCCTCGACCGGAAGGTCGGCGGGGACCCGGAGACCGCCGGGGAGGGCGAGGGCGACGACACACCCCTCGTCTACCTCGACAACGCGGCGACCTCGCACACCCCCGACCCGGTCGTCGACGCCATCGCCGACTACTACCGGAGCTACAACGCCAACGTCCACCGCGGGATCCACCAGCTGAGCCAGGAGGCCTCCGTCGCCTACGAGGAGGCCCACGACGCGGTCGCGGAGTTCATCGGCGCCGCGGGCCGCGAGGAGATCGTCTTCACCAAGAACACGACGGAGGCGATGAACCTCGTCGCCTACGCGTGGGGGCTCGCGGAGCTCGGCCCGGGCGACAACGTCGTCCTCTCGGAGATGGAGCACCACGCCTCGCTCGTCACCTGGCAGCAGATCGGCAAGCGGACGGGCGCCGACGTGCGGTTCATCGACGTCACCGACGAGGGGCGGCTCGACATGGACCACGCCGCCGAGCTCATCGACGACGACACCGAGATGGTCTCGGTCGTCCACGTGTCGAACACGCTCGGCACGGTGAACCCGATCCGCGAGCTGGCCGACGTGGCGCACGACCACGACGCCTACGTCTTCGCCGACGCCGCGCAGTCGGTGCCGACGCGGCCGGTCGACGTGGAGGCGCTGGACGTCGACTTCCTCGCCTTCTCCGGCCACAAGATGTGCGGCCCGACCGGGATCGGCGCCCTCTACGGCCGCGAGGCGATCTTAGAGGAGATGCAGCCGTACCTCTACGGCGGCGACATGATCCGCCGCGTCTCCTTCGAGGACTCCACCTGGGAGGACCTACCGTGGAAGTTCGAGGCCGGGACGCCCTCCATCGCGCAGGGGGTCGGCCTCGCGGCCGCCATCGAGTACCTGGAGGATATCGGCATGGACCGGATCGAGGCCCACGAGGACCTGCTGGCCGAGTACGCCTACGACGAGCTGACGGCGCTCGGCGGCGTCGAGATATACGGCCCGCCGGGCGACGACCGGGGCGGCCTCGTCTCGTTCAACGTCGAGGGCGTCCACGCCCACGACCTCTCCAGCATCCTCAACGACTACGGCGTCGCGATCCGCGCCGGCGACCACTGCACCCAGCCGCTCCACGACGAGATTGGCGTCGCCGCCTCCGCGCGCGCCTCCTTCTACTTCTACAACACCGTCGAGGAGGTGGACGCGCTCGTCGACGCGGTCCGCGAGGCGCGCGACCTGTTCGCCTGAGTTGGCCGGGGCCCCACCGACCCGCCGCTGCGGTCGGGTGATCGGACGCGAACGCGATCCGACGACGCGCCGCCCGCGCCGTCGGGGAACCGCTCGGCGTATCTTCGGTGATACCACCGAATAATCGGTGCAGGCGCCGTGACAACGGTGATCGCACAATTATTATACCACCGCTCCGGCAATTATTGTCCGAAGAGAAATTACAACTCTCGTAGTAAGTTGTCTTTCGCCGAGTCGTCGCCCGCCGCCAAACGAATGACCGACCACACATCTCCGCCGTCCGACGCGCACGCGGACACGAACGAAGCCGCCGACCGATCAGCACAGTCAGCAGACCGACCCGCGAGGGAGGCCGACAGGCCGATCACCGTTCTCCAGGTCGAGCCCGACGCGCGCTCCGCCGAGTTGCTAGAGGCGTTCGCGACGCGGCTCACCGAACGGGTCCGGATCCGCTCCGTCGACCGCGTCGCCGCCGCCGTCGACGCGGTCGAGGAGGGCGTCGAGGTCGACGGCGAGCGGGTCGCGGTCGACTGCGTCGTGACCGAGCAGCGGCTCCCCGACGGCGACGGCGTCGGCCTCACCGGACGGCTCCGCGAGGCGGGCCACGAGGTCCCGGTCGTCTTCCACACCACGTGTCCGGGCGAGGAGCGCGAGGCGGCGGCGTTCGGCGCCGGCGCGGACGCCTACTTCGAGAAGGGGTCCGAGCGCGGCCGGTTCGATTCGATACTCGATCGGATCCGCACGCTCGTCGACGGGGAACGGGAGCGCGAGACGGCCGCGGCGCGGGCGACCGCGTCGCCGCCGCGCACGTCGGACTCGCCCCGCGGGACGCTCCGCTCCGAGGAGTGAAGTCGGGGGCGCCGAACGGCGCCGGAAGCGGAGCCGCCGCGGCGGCGGCCAGAGGAGGCTCGTTAGCGTTCGAGTTCGACCGTGAGGTCGGTCGCGATCCACGCGTCGGTGTTGCCCTGTTCGGCGAAGACGGTCCGCTCTTGAGAACAGCGGGTCGCGGCGACGGTCGGCCGTTCGTCGGCCGCCGACTCGACGTCCCGCTCGATCCGGTCTCCCGTTGTCATTACCAGTCGGTCAGAGGCCGGTGGTGTTATAGATTTCGGTCGGCCTAAACCAGCAGCGGCGATCCGGGCAGGGGATCGGAGGGCCTTAGCTCACGGGGGTCGTTCGCCGCAGCGTGACCGACACGCTGTTCACGCCGCTCACGCTGCGCGACACGGAGTTCCGAAACCGCGTGATGCTGTCGCCGATGTGCCAGTACTCCGCCGAGGACGGGCTGGCGAACGACTGGCACCGCGTCCACCTCGGCGCCCGCGCCGCCGGGGGCGCCGGCGTCGTGATGACCGAGGCGACCGCCGTCGAGGCCCGCGGGCGGATCACCCCGGACTGCCTCGGGATCTGGTCCGACGAGCACGCCGAGGCGATCGAACCGATCGTCGAGTTCGTCTGGTCGCAGGGCGCGACGCCCGGGATTCAGTTGGCTCACGCCGGGCGGAAGGCCTCCCACAGTCCGCCGGGCGAGGGGAGCGGTCCGATCCCCGCCGACGAGCCCGCGGGCTGGGAGACCGTCTCCGCCACCGACGAGCCGTACCCGCATTCCGAGGTCGACGAGGACGACCTGGCCGACACGCGCCGGCTCGACGGGAAGGGGGTCGACGCGGTGATCGACTCCTTCGCGGCCGCCGCCGAACGGGCGCGCGACGTCGGCTTCGAGGTCGCCGAGGTCCACGCGGCCCACGGCTACCTGCTCCACCAGTTCCTCTCTCCCGTCACCAACGACCGCGACGACGTGTACGGCGGGAGCTTCGAGGACCGCACCCGGCTCCTCCGCGAGGTCGTCGCGGCCGTCCGCGAGGTCTGGCCCGACGGCAAGCCGGTCTTCGTCCGGATCTCCGCGACCGACTGGCTCCCCGACCGTGACTCGTGGGACGTGGACGACTCGGTCCGGTTGGCCCCCCTGCTGGCCGAGGCGGGCGCCGACCTGATCGACGTCTCCGGCGGCGGTATCCACCCGGACCAGGAGATTCCGAGCGCGGGGCCAGGGTACCAGGTGCCCTACGCCGAGGCGGTCCGCGAGGGGACCGACGTGCCCGTGGCCGCGGTCGGCGGGATCACGGAGCCGACCCACGCCGACGCCCTCGTCCGGAACGGGCGGGCCGACCTCGTCGCGCTCGGCCGCGAGCTGCTCCGCCACCCGTACTGGCCGCTGGAGGCCGCCCACGAGCTCGGCGAGGAGGCCGAGTGGCCGGTCCAGTACCGTCGCGGTCGGTTCGACTGAACGAGCCGCCGGGGCGACCGCCGACCGGGCGACCGGGCGATCGGAGCATGAGAACCGCGCGCAGGCGCCGGGAAGGCTTATCAGGCTCCCGGGCGCCGACGGCGTATGGGCGACCTCGACTACCGGCCCTTCCCCGAGGAGCGCGGCGACGAGTTCAGCGCGTTCATGCGCTACGCCTTCTCGCCCGAGGAGGGCCCGTCCGACCCCGAGGAGGACGACGACGACCGCGAGCACCTCGCGGACTACCGGGGGCTGTTCGACGGCGACGAGCCCGTCGCGGTGTGCGGGCACCACGACTTCTCGCTCCGGATCCGGGGACGCGACCGCGACGTGGCCGGCCTCTCTGCGGTCGCCTCGCCGCCCGAGCACCGGCGCAACGGGCACATCGAGCGGCTCCTCCGCGAGTCGCTGACCGAGTACCGCGACGACGGAGTGCGCTTCTCCGTGCTGTGGCCCTTCGAGCACCCGTTCTACCGCCGGTACGGCTGGGCGACGGTGAGCCGGTACCGACGGGTGAAAGCGCCGCCGGAGCAGTTGGCGTTCGCGACGAGCGAGCGCGGCGACGAGACGGGGCGGTTCCGTCGGCTCGACGAGGACGACCACGGCGCGGCCGCCGACCTGCTGGCCGCGACCGCGGAGCGCCACGACTTCACGATGGCGCGGACCGAGGCGTGGTGGCGCGAGCGCAGCCTCCGCGGGTGGCAGACGGACCCGTACGTGTACGGCTTCGAGCGCGGCGGCGACCTCCGGGCGCTCCTCTCGTACACCTTCGAGGAGCGCGACGACGGCGACGGGCGCGCGATGGTCGTCTCCGACGCCGCCGTCGCCGACCCCGCCGACTGGGACCGCGTCTTCCGGTTCTGTCGCGACCACGACTCGCAGGTCGAGCGCGTTCGGCTCCGCCTCCCCGCCGACGTGAGCCTCCTCGACCGCGTCGACGACCCGCGCGCGGTGACCGAGGAGGTCCGCGCCGGCCCCATGTTCCGGCTCGTCGACGTCCCCGACGCACTGACCGCGCTGGCGCCCGACCCCGACCTCAACGCCGCGTTCACGCTCGCCGTCGACGACCCGCTCGTCGACTGGCACGACCGACCGATTCGGGTGACCGTCGCGGACGGCGAGGTCGCCGCCGAGCGGGTTGAGGACGCCGACGGGGATGGCTCCGCGGTCGCGGACGTGACCGCCGGCGTCGGCGCGCTCTCGCAGCTGTACGCCGGCTACCGCGGCGTCGACGACCTCCGGGCGCACGCCGACCTCGACCTCGCGAGCGACGCCCCGGACGGCCTCGCGGCCGACCTGACCGCTCTGTTCCCGCCGCGGCGCACGTTCCTGCGCGAGGGGTTCTGAGCGGCGCGCCGCGACCGGTCGGGGCGCCACGCGGCGCTGCCGGGCTTTTTATTCGCGGCCCGCCTACGAGGCGGCATGAGTTCCCGCGACCGACGCGACGACGACCTCGAGGAGCGGCTCGACGAGCTCGAATCGGTGTTGAGCGAACTCCGCGCCGACCTCCGGGAGAACGAGCGCGACCGCCGCGGGCCGCCGCGGCCGCCCCGGCTCTCGGAGCTCGTGCGGTTCACCGAGCAGTACACGATTCCGACGCTCATCGCGCTGTTAGAGACGACGATCAAGTCGCTCGAACTGCTCCGGGGCACCCTCCGGCTCGCCGACCCCGGCCGGAGCGTCGCCGAGGGGACCGAGGGCGCGGGCGACCGCCTCGCCGACGTCCGCGACGGCGCGACGGCCGGGCTCGCCCGGTCGCTGTCGGAGCTCCGCACCGCGCTCTCGGAGGCCGACCTCCCCGAGGACGCCGCCTCCCGGTCGATCATCGCCGACGCGCGCGACCTCACCGCGGAGATCGAGTCCCGGATCGACGAGGGCCGCCGCGAGGCGGACGCCGCGCGAGACCGCCGGCTCGGGCGCGACCGCGACCGGGGCCGCGGCGACGAGGACGGACCGCGGAGCGCGCCGGACGCCGGGCGGGACGACGACAGCCCGGTCCGGATCGACGTGACCGAGCCCGGCGACGGCGGCGACGGCGACGCCGAGAGCGAGGAGGACGACCCGCCGGAGGTTGACGTCGAGTCCGAGCTGGAGTCGATAAAGCGCCAGATCGACGGGGACGCTGCGGGGGACGAGACCGACGCGGAGGCGGTCGAGGCCGACGATGCGCACGGCGACGGAGACGACGGGAGCGCGGACGACGATGCGGACGGCCGAAGCGACGGCGAGCGAGCGGACTGACGCCCGTCAGAAGGAGGCGCCGAGCCGGTCGGCGACGCGCTCCGCGGAGTCGACGAGGAGCGCCTCGTCGTCGGTGAACACTTCGAGCGCGACCGTGCCGTCGAAGTCGACGAGTTCGGACGCGACGAGGTCGTAGTCAACCTCGCCGGCGCCCACGGGGAGGTGCGTGTCGCCGCGGCGGCGCACGTCGTGGCAGTGGAGGTGCGAGACCCGGTCGCCGTGGCTCCGGAGGAACCGCTTGATCGCCTTGTTGCCGCCCTCCATGTAGGCGTGCCCCACGTCGAAGCAGACCGGCGTCCTGGTCTCGCGGGCGAGGTCGCCGAGGACGGAGAGCTGGAGCCCCGCGTGCTGGTGGCCGACGTTCTCGACGACGACCTCGACGCCCGCCTCGCGGCCGGCGTCCGCGACCCGCCGGAGCTGGTCGGCCGCGGTCTCCCGGAAGTCCACGTCGTCGCGGTCGGCGGAGGTGGCGTGGAGGACCGCCTTCTCGGCGCCGAGGTCGCCGGCGGCCGACAGGAGCCGGCGCTGGTAGTCGACGATGGCGTCGTTCACCTCGGGGACGTACGTCGTCAGCCGCTGGCTGTACGGGAGGTGGACGAGCAGGTCGCGACCGGCGAGCGCGTCCGTCAGCCGCCCCGGGTCGATCTCGCCGGGGACGAGCGTCGGCTCGCCGACCCCGACCTCGCAGAAGTCGAACCGCGCCGGCGACGCCGCGAGGCGGTCGAGGTCGTCGCCGACGGTGAGACCGATCTCCATGTCGGTGGTGGGGTCGGCGCGGTCTTATAAATAGTGGCATGGACCCCGCAGCGCGGTCGGGACCGAGCGCGGCCGCGCCGCACCCCGATCGCTCGGCCGCCGGGGGCCGCGTCCGTCAGTACCGGTCCGGCGCGGAGTCCACGTACCCCTTCAACGCGATCGGAACCACGAGGAAGCCGATCACGCAGGCGATCGTCACCGCGATCTGGTCCGCCCTCGGGAGGTCGCCGAGCCCGACGAGCAGCGTCAGCGACGTGCCGAGGTACAGGAACGCGATCGCCCATCGAACGGCGGGGTTCGCCAGCAGCCGAACGGCGTTCACTGAGGAGCCGTACGCGGTCTCAGTACGAAACGTTTGGCCTCGCTCCGACCGTGCTCGCGGCGGTCGGAGGCTTCGGAGGGGCTATCGCCGACCCGGAGCGCCACCGAAGGGGCGAGCCACGAGAGCGGTCCCGAGGCGAACCGTCGACGGCGCCTCAGTCGTCCGCGAGCGGGTTCTCCACGTCGATCTCGCCGGAATCGATCTCGGCTTCGACCTCGCGGACCGCGGTGACCATGTTCTCGGTCTTGCCGTACGCGATCTCCCGGGGGAGGAGCTTCAGCCCGCAGTCGGGGGAGACCGTGAGCTTCTCCGGCGGCACGACGCGCAGGCCCTGCCGGATGTTCGCTTTGATCTCCTCGACGGGCTCGATCTCGGCCGTGTGAGCGTCGACGACGCCGAGCGCGAGGTCGGGCTCGAACTCGGGGTCGGTGAACGTCGGGATCTGCTCGAAGTCGCCGTTACACAGCTCCACGTCGAACTCGTCGATCGGGTAGTCGTTGATCTCGGGGTAGATCCGCGAGTAGTCGCCGTAGCAGACGTGGAGGCCGATGCGGACCTCCTCGGGGATGCCCGCGGCGATGCGTTCGAGCGCCTCGCCGACGATGGCGTGGTCCTCGGGGGTCGTCGCCAGCGCGGGCTCGTCGATCTGGATGTACCGGGCGCCCGCCTCGACCAGCTTCTCGACCTCCTCGTTGACGAGGTCCGCGAGGTCGTAGACGAGCTCCTCGGTGGAGGGGTACGCCTCGTTGAACGCCCAGAAGCCGAGGGTGTACGGCCCCGTGATCGGGACCTTGACCGGGCGCTCGGCGACGTTCGAGGTGAACTCGAACTCGTCGACGAGCCACGGCTCGTCGTACGCGACCTCCTCGACGACGCTCGGCTTGTCGAAGTAGTTGTGGCCCCACACCTTCACCGGCCCGTTGAACTCGTAGCCGTCGATGCGGTCGGCGAAGAACTCCACCATCTCGTTGCGGCGCATCTCGCCGTCGACGACGGTGTCGAGGCCGGCGCGCTCGTGCTCGTGCGTGATGAGCCGACAGGCGTCGTCGTGGGCCTCTTCGAGGTCCGACTCGTCGAACTTCGAGTCGGGGTCCTCCACCAGCTCGCCGGCCCGGTTGAGCCACTTCGGCTTCGGGTACGAGCCGACGACGGTCGACAGCAGGAACGTGTCGTTCGGGTGGTCGTGCGGGCGGAACTGGTCGCGGTTGGCGGACGGGTTTCGGACCATCAGTCGAGCACCTCCGCGGCGGCGGCGAGCGCGTTCAGCTTCTCGCGGTACTTGTTCGTCGGCAGGTAGAACAGCTCGGTGTTCGGCGTGAGGTAGGTCCTGTCGAACCCTTCGAGCGGGATCTGCGACTCGAACCACTCGACGCGCTCCGCGACCGTCTCCGCGTCCTCAACGAGGGTGTTCTGCCCGTCGACGAGCCCGAGCGACAGCGAGTCGGTCGAGCCGAACTCCTGGACGTTGTAGACGGTGTCGTCGCGGTCGCCGGCGACGAGGTCGAGCCCGAGGGCGTCGGCGCCCGCCTCGTCGACGAGGTGGGCGTACAGCTTCTCGCCGAGCGCGCCGTAGAAGGTCTGGACGACCACGTCGGCGTCGGTCGCGTCGGCGACCGTCGCGATGGCGTCCGTCGCCGTCGACTCGTCGCCCTCGGCGGGCGGGTCCGTGACGAGCGACGGTTCGAGGAGGAACAGCGTCTCGTGGGCCGGGAACGCCTCGACTTCGCCCGCGAGGAAGTCGGCGACCGCGGCCTGGAACTCGGCCTCGTCGCCGTAGTGCTCGTCGGTCGCGAGGGCCGCGAGCGAGTACGGGCCCGGGAGCGTCGCGGCGAGCGACGCGTCGTCGCCGCCGTCGGCGGCCGCGAGCAGGTCGGCCGCGTCAGTCAGTTCGTCCGCCACGTCGCCCGAGAAGCCGAGGTCGTCGACGACGCGCGGGTCGCGGTAGAAGTTGTTGTTGTCGTAGTACCGGACGATCCCGCCGGTCTCGACGGCGTCGCTGACGGTCAGCGGGTGCGCGATCATGTCGTCCCAGCGGCCCTGCCCCTCGGAGATCAGGTCGAGGCCGGCGTCGAGTTGGTGGTCGACGTACTCGGCGCGCACCTCGTCGTACTCCGCGACGATCGCTTCGCCCTCGTCGCCGCTCAGGAGGTCCCCCTTCTGGTGTCCCTTCAGGTCGGAGAGCGTCTCTTTCGCCCGGTCCGGGAGCGGGTACAGCCCCGGCGTCGCCGCGACACGTTCGGTCATCACCGACCGTTGGATATGTCGACGTATAATATTTGCTAATACGTATTATTCTCTACAGTAATCTATTGCGGAGGCTTACGCCCGACGGAGGGCCAGCACGGTGAGCGTCTCGAAGGGGAACGACTCCTCGACGACCGGCTCGGCCGCGAAGCCGGCCTCGTCGACCAAGCCGAGCACCTCGTCGTAGCCGGTCAGCGAGGAGACGAGGAGGAGGACGACGCCGTCCGGCGCGAGCGCGCGTCCCACGTCCGCGAGGAACGGTTCGATGAGCTCGCGGCCCGACTCACCCCCGGAGAGCGCGTGCTCCATCCAGTCGTCCCACTCGTTGTCGGGGTCGGTGGGCAGGTACGGCGGGTTGAAACACACCGTGTCGAACGCGTCCGCGCGGAACGGCGAGAGCAGGTCGGCGACGACGGCCTCGACGCCGCGCTCGCGGGCCTGACGCGCGGCGTGCGGGTTGAGGTCGCTTCCGACCACGTCGAGGCCGCGCTCCTCGGCGACCCGCTCGGCGACCCACCCCGACCCGGTGCCGACCTCCAGCACGCGCCCGTGCGCCTCCGCGACCGCCGCCTCCGCGAGCAGGCCGGAGTCCTCCGCGGGCTGGTAGACGACCGCGTCGTCGGCGCCGCGTCGCGCCGCGAGGCCGTCGCCGCCCCCGCTCCCGTCGCCGCTCATCGGCCGCCCTCCGCCGCGTCGCCGTCGCTCGACGCACCGTCCGCGTCGCCGGCGTCGGCGGAGCCGCCGCGCGTCGCCGCGCGGCTCTCGACGGCGGCGTCCAGTTGGGGGCCGGAGGCGCCTTCCGTGCGGGCGGAGAGCGTCTGTTGCGGGAACGGGATGACGATCCCCTCGTCTTCGAGCGCGTCCTTCATCGCGCCCATCGCGGCGGTCTGGGTCCGCCAGCGCTTGCGCATGCTCGGGTTGCGGATCCAGTACCGGAGCCCCAACACGACCGCGGAGTCGCCGAAGCGCTTCGTCACGGCGTTCGGCTCGGGCATCTCGGCGACGTCCTCGACGCCCGCGACCGCCTCCTCGACCACCGCGGCCGCGCGCTCGACGTCGGTGTCGTAGTCGACGCCCACCTCGATCTCGATCCGCAGTCGGTTCCGGCGCGACCGGTCGACGATCGACCCGGACCGGACGTCGTCGTTCGGCATCGTGATCACCTCGCCGTCGAACGACCGGAGCCGCGTGCTCATGATCGATATCTCCGTCACCGTCCCCTCGTGGTCGCCGATCACCACCCAGTCGCCGACCTCGAACGGCCGGGAGAACATCAGCACGAACCCGGCCAGTATCGCGCCGAGCGTCTGCCGCGCCGCCATGCCGATAACGATACCCAGGAACCCCGCGCCGACGAGCAGGCTGCCGACGTTGTCGGTGAACAGCCCGACGACGGCGAGTATCGCGGACGTGTAGACGCTCAGCTGCGTGACCCGCAGGATGACCTCCTGCTGGTGTTGCGAGATCGAGGCGCTCTCGGCGCCGATCTCGCGGATGACGCCCCCGAGGAAGTCCGTGAGCGCGTACGCGATCGCCAAGAGCAGCACGGCGAGGACGACGTTCGACAGCTGGTTCGCGCTCAGCGCCGACCGGGCCGTCTCGAAGAGGGCGCCGCTCTGGTCCCACACCGCGATCAGCGTGATCGCGCCCAGCGCGGTGGCGCCGCCGACGCCCGCGGACAGCAGGAGCCGCTGCGTCGAGCTGAGCTCCCTGTCCCCGCGCCGCAGCCGCCGCGTGAGGAGCCGGACCCCGAGCACCGCGACGACGATCCCCACCGAGGCGGCGAACCGCTCGGCGTTGCCCGCGAGCGCGCGCTGAAGCTCCGTCACGAGGCCGACCCAGCCCGTCATCGTCACGCCTCCGCGGGGGAGCCGCGCTCGCGGGCCAGCTCCGCCAGCGCCGCGAACGCCGCCGGCTCCAGCGTGCCGGGGCGGCTGCGCAACAGCTCCTCGTCCGCCGCGTCGACGACGGCCTCCGGGTCGTCGAGCCCGGAGATGTGGGCCGTGTTCCGCACCGCGTTCCGCACCGTCTTGCGCCGCTGGGTGAAGAGCGCCTTCACGAACCGGAGGAAGAACGCCTCGTCGCCGACGACGTAGTCGGGGTCTCGGGGAGTGCAGCGCACGACGGCGCTCTCGACGGCCGGCTGGGGGTCGAACGCCTCCTTCGGCACGCGCTCGACGATCTCCACGTCGGCGTAGTGCTGCGCCGACACCGAGAGGCGGCCGTACGCGGACTCGCCGGCCGAGGCCACCATCCGGTCGGCGAACTCGGCCTGGAACATCACCACGAGCGGCTTCTTCTCCGGGAGCAGCCGGAAGGCGATCTCCGAGGAGACGCCGTACGGCAGGTTGGCGACGCAGGCGGAGAAGGGCGGGAGGTCCACGTCGAGCGCGTCGCCCTCGATCACGTCGAGGAGCCCGTCGGCGACCGCGGCCGCGAACTCCTCGCGGAGGAACTCGGCGAAGGCGCCGTCGCGTTCGATCACGGTGACGCGGCGGGACGGGGAGTCGCCGGTCGCGGCGGCGTCGCCCGTCGCCGCGGCCAGGAGTCGGTCGGTGAGCGCCCCCGCGCCGCCGCCGATCTCGAGGAGGCGGCTCCGGTCGGCGTCGTCCGGGAGGTAGCCCGGGATCCGGTTGAGGACCCGGTCGTCGACGAGGAAGTGCTGGTCGCGGTCGGGGTCCGCTCGCGCGCCGGCCCGCCTCGCGAGCGCGTCGGGGTCGCGCTGCCCGTACGCGGTGCCCTCACCCGCCGATGAGTCGGTCATAGCCGGGGTACACGCGGTGTTCGGGTAAAAGTCTCGTTTCGGGGACACCGGGAGGACCCGGGGGCGGCGCGGCTCACTCCTCGCGCCCGACGAACGTCCGGTACTTCAGGTCGGACTCGCGGATCTCCTCGACGATCCGTTCGAGGATCACCTCCCGGGGGCGGTGGAGCCCGGAGATCCGCTCTTCGACGTCGGCGAAGCTCTCGAACGGGCCGCGCTTCCGCTCGTCCAAGAGGTCGTTCCGCAGCTTCTTGCCGATCCCCGGCAGCAGGTTCAGCTGGTGGAGCCGGAGGGTGATCGGCCCGGCCTCGTTGTAGAAGTCGACGAACCGCTCCTCGTCGGCCTCGACGATCGCCTCGACCGCGTACTCGACCTCCGCGGCCGCGTTCCTGGTGAGGTCGTCGAACGACACCTCGCGGTAGCGGCCGACGTCCGAGCCGTCGAGGGCGATCCGGTCGCCCACCGAGACGTCCGCGTCGCCGGCGAGCGTCAGTTCGTACAGCGCGAACGACGGCGCGCCGAGCGCGTACGCCACCGGCGACTTGCGGGACTGCGGGCGGTCGTCGTCGGGGCGCCCGTTCGGCAGCACGTCGAGCAGGACGGCGGTGGGGCCGCCGCCGTCGTCGCTCTGTTCCGCTCCGGCGTCCGCGGCGGCGCCACCCCCGTTCCGGTCGTCTGCCGGCGTCCCGTCGCCGTCGGCGTTGTCCATGTATCGTTTATCGCTCCGAGCGGTGAAAAAACCGCTGGCGAGGCGGGTCGCGGTGCGGCCGCCGACGGTCGGATTCAATAGCGTCGGGTGCGACGTGGTACCATGGCGAAACCGGACCCCGAGGAGCTGGTTCGACTCGTCGAGGCGTTTCCCGGACCGTCGGTCGAGGCGGACGGCCCCGACCGCGGCGGGCCGACTGAGGCGGCGGAGATCGGTCGGGTCGACGAGTTGCTCGACGGCGCGTACGGCGCCCTGACGCGGCGCTGGTACCCCGAGCTCCGCCGACGCGCCGCGGCGCACGCGGACGGCGACTGCCTCCGCGAGCGGGTGCTCGAACACGTCGAAGCGGTGCCGTCGTTCCGCCTCTCGGACGGGCCGACCGCGCTGACGGAGCGGCGCGAGGCGCTCGCGGAGGCGGCGGCGCTGACCGACGAGGTCCGCGAGATCGCGGAGTGGTACGGCACGCTCCGGTCGCGGCTGGAGGGCGACCGCGCGTCGCTGACGCGGGCCGAGCGCCTGCTCCACGACTTCGGCTACGCGCTGGCGCACGTCCTGTTCCTCGGGGCGTCGTCGCCGGGGGCCGTCGTCCGGCGGCTCCGGCTCGCGTACCGGTCGGTCGGCGTCCGGATCGACGAGACGGCCTCCGAGGGCGGTATCGAGGAGACGACGTTCACCTGTCCGTACCGGAACGTCGCGGCCGGGCGGTGCGGCGAGCGGTGGGTGTGTCACGAGAAGCTGGACCGCGTCGACGACGGCTACGTGTCGTACCTCGCGGAGCGCGGGATCAGCTACCAGCGGCCGCGGGGCTGTGCGGGCTCGGAGCAGTGCCGGTCGACGGTCGCCCGCGACGGGCCGGCGCGGTGGTGGCCCAAGACGCCCCCGGCCGCGGTCGGCGCCGACCCGTGACCCGCGACGGCGCGGCGGGCGGCCGGGCGGGTTCGGAGGCGCCCGCCGCGGAGTCGGACCCGCGTCGACTGCGTCGGGTCCGGCGCAGCTACGACGCGTGGGCCCGCGTCTACGACTGGTTCGCGCGGGCCACGGCGTCGGTCGGCGGCGTCCGCGCCGCCTGCGTCCGATCGCTCGACCTCGCGCCGGGCGACACCGTCGTCGAGTTCGGCTGCGGCCCGGGGGTGAACCTCCCCGCGCTCCGCGAGGCCGTCGGACCGAGCGGCCGCGTCGTCGGCGTCGACGTCTCGACCCGGATGCTCGACCGGGCCGCGGGGCTCGTCGCGCGGCGCGGCTGGGAGAACGTCTCGCTCGTCGAGGCGGACGCCGAGCGCCCGCCGGTCGCGGCCGCGGACGCCGTCCTCGCGACGTTCGTCACGTCGCTTTTCCCCGACCCGTACGCGGTCGTGCGCCTCTGGTGCGACCTGGCGGACGCCGTCGTCGTCGCGGCGTTCGTCCCGGAGGGGAACCGCGCGGCGAACGCCGCGCTCCGGGCGTTCGTGGCGCTGAACGGGCGGCTCTTCGACGCCCGGACCGACGACCCGCTCGGGATGCTCGCGGAGCGGACCGCCGCGGCGCGGCGCGCGCTCGACGACGGCGCGACCGTGCGCGAGCGCGACCGGCGGCTCTTCGGAACGATCGTCGTCGAGGCCGGCCGCGATCGGTGACGCGCGGGGCCCGGCGCTCGGCCGGGGTCACTCGGAGACGGGGACGGAAACGACCGTCGCGTCGGCGGTCCGGATGACGCGCTCGGTCGTGCTGCCGAGGAGGTCGTCGGCCGCGGCGTCGAGGCCGCGCTTGCCCATCACGACCGCGTCGGCGTCGACCGCGTCCGCGTGCGCCGCGATCTCGTGGGCGGGGACCCCGGACTCGATCGCGGTCTCGCTGTCGATGCCCGCGTCCGCGGCGGCGGTCGCGACCCGGTCGACCGCCGCCGCCAGCCGCTCGCGGCGCTCGGGGTCGTCCTCGTCGAACTTCTCCGGCTTCCCCGACCGCTCGTACATCGGGATCTCCTCGACGACGCCGAGGACGTGTACTGTCCCCTCCGCCGCCGTGATCTCGATCGCGTCGTCGACCGCGTCGAGGGCGGCGTCGCCCTCGCCGGTCGGCACGAGGGTGGTCTGGTACATGCGGCTCGACGTACGGGCGGAAATCTGAAAAAACGTGTCGGTGACCCGTCCCGCCGGGCCGGGTGGGACCCGCGGTCAGGCGTACTTCGCGACGACGTCGAGGATCTCGTCGAGCTCGTCGCCGTCGAGCGAGTAGCGCTCTTGGGCGAACACCGAGCGGAGCTCCGTGCGGTCCTCGGGGAGCAGGTCGGCGATCTTCACCGCGGTCGGCACGTCGATCTGGTCGAGCTCGGTGAGCTCCTCGACGAGCTCACGGGACTCGTCGGCGTCGAGGTCCGCGAACCGGTTGACGTGCTCGATCGCGCGGGCCAGCTCGTAGCGGAGGTCGCGGTCCTCGTCGGCCGCCCGCTCTTCTTCGATCTCCACGAGGATCTCCTTCGCCTCGGAGGTGGTGACGTACTCCTCGTCGAGCTTCTCTTTGAAGATCGTCATCTCAGTTCTGCTGCGCCCGCATGTGGGCGGCGGTGACGATGAGGGTCTTCGTCTTGCCGCCGTCCGGAATCTCGACTTTGAACGCCGACCCCTGCTTGCCGACGACGGTTCCGGTCCGGCCGTCGAAGCGGGGGTGGAAGCGGCCCTTGGGGACGCTCGGGTCGATCTTGAGGTGGACCTGCGACCCCTCGTCGAACTCCTGGATCGCTCGCTGCGGCGGGGAGGTGCCGCGGTTGCGGGGCTTGTTCGAGAGCTTGTCGCGAGTCGCCTTCTGCGGCCCATTGGAACTCGGCATGGTCTTGGGATACCTTCCGCTGCCGCCGTTATAAATCGTGCGTTACGACCCGCAGGACGTTGGCTCCTCACACACGCGGCGATCCGCGGGACCCGACGACGCCGGAACCGCTCGGTCGACGGGGCTTCGAGGACGCCGCGCTCGCGACCCGGTTTCTCGCGCGACCCGCTCCTCTCACCACCCGCTCCTCGCGCGGCCGGGTGCGCGCGACTACCAGACGAACCTCCCCCTTCCGAAAGGGCTAATCCCGGGAGTCCCTATCATGTTCGTAATGAGTCATCAGCTGCCGGACGTACAGGCGTCGTCCCCCGACGTCACCGTCGGGCTATCGCAGGTCGGCGTCACCGGCGTGGAGAAGCTCGTCAAGCTGGCGCGCGGCGACAAGCGCCCCATCGTTCTCATGGCGGAGTTCGAGGTGTTCGTCGACCTCCCGAGCGGGCGGAAGGGGATCGACATGTCGCGGAACCTCGCGACGGTCGACGAGATATTGGAAGACATCACCCGCGAGGAGGCATACCGCGTCGAGGACGTCTGCGGCGACGCCGCCGAGCGGCTCTTGGAGAAGCACGACTACACGACCACCGCCGAGGTGTCGATGACGGCGGAGCTCGTCACCCGCGAGCACACGCCGGCGTCGGACATCGAGACCCAGAGCACGGCGACGATCGTCGCCAGCGCGACCGCCACCGAGGAGGGCACCCGCGAGGAGATCGGCGCCGAGGTCACCGGCATGACCGTCTGCCCCTGCTCGCAGGGGATGAGCGAGTCGCGGGCCCGCGAGAAGCTCGCCGAGCTGGGCGTCGACGAGGAGACGACCGAGGAGTTCCTCGACGCCGTCCCGCAACCGGGCCACTCCCAGCGCGGCCACGCGACCCTGACGATCACGACCGACGGCCACCCGGACGTGGACCTCCGGGACGTGATCGACGTCGCCCGCGACTCGATGAGCGCGCGCATCTACAACATGGCGAAACGGCCCGACGAGGACCACATGACCTACGAGGCCCACGCCGACGCGAAGTTCGTCGAGGACTGCGTCCGCGCGCTCGCCGAGGGCACCGTCACCGAGTTCCCGCACCTCTCGGACGACGCCGTGATCCACATGAAGCAGTCGAACGACGAGTCGATCCACCAGCACAACGCCCACGCCGAGCGCGAGGTCCGGCTGGGCGACCTCCGCGACGAGCTCGACCGATAGCCCGCCGCCACGGACTCAGAACGTCAGCAGCTCCGAGTCCGCCCAGCGCGGCTCGAACTGCTCTTTCACGCTCGTCGCGAAGTCGATGTCCTTCACGTCGATCATCGCGAACGGCTCGTCCGCCGACAGCGGGTGCGGGACCTCGATACACACCTCTATCTCGTCGAACACGTTGAACGTCCCGTCCACGTTCGGGGAGGTCCGGACCTCGAACCCGTCCACCTCGGCCAGCTCCGCGGTGTACCGGCGCCCGACGCTCCGCGGGAGCGCGTCGACCGTCGCCGGCGACAGCAGGACGCGGATCTCCACGCCGCGTTCGAGCGCGGACTCGAGCTCGGCGGTCACCTGCTCGCCGATCGTTCCGAGGTCGAAGCCGGTCGCCGGCGCGCCCGCGACCACGACGACCCGGCGCTCCGCGGCGGCGATCCGCTCTAAGAGGAGGTCCGTCGCCTCCTCGGCGCCGACGGCCGCGGTCCAGAACTGGCCGTCGACCGGCTCGCCGGCGTCGAGCTCCGCCGAGAGGTCGTCGACCACGGACTCGTACTGCTCGGCCTGCGTCCGCAGCTCCTCCTTCTTCTCGTCGAGCAGCCGGTCGAGCGCCGCGTCCGGCTCGACCGCGACGTACTTCTTCGGGCGGCTCGCGGCCTGACTGCGGACCAGGCTGTGTTGCTCCAAGCTGTTGAGCACGTCGTAGATCCGTCCCATCGGAACCTCGCTGGCCCGCGAGAGGTCCTTGGCCGTCGTCGGCCCGGTCCGAAGGAGCGCGCGGTACGCCCGGGCCTCGTACTCGGAGAGCCCCAGGTCGCGAAGAGATGCCATACGCTGGGATGCCCCGGCGCCCGTATAAACGCATCGTCCGTTTACGATCCGCGAGGTGCCTCGCGGGCGCCCGTCGAAGCGAGACCGCTGCCGCCGACGCGCCGATTCAGCCCGGCCCCGGATCTCAGGCGAGCACGTCGCCGACCCGGTCCATCAACTCGTCGGGCGTTTCCGCCGGCTCCGAGGCGCCGTCGCCGGCGAGGACGACCGCGGTCCCCTCGGGGACCGTCCGCGGCGCCGGCGCGTCGGCCTCGTGGGCGTTCGGCGCGACGACCTTCTCGTGGTCGGCGACCCGCCACGCGGCGCGGTGGAGGTCGCTCCCGGGCTCCGTCCCGACGGCGATGGCGGTCGTGCCGCGCCGGACCCGGGCCGCGAGGCTCCCGTAGGCGGCGACCTGAACGCTCAGCCGCTCGGTGGCGCCGGCGAACGCCTCGGCGGTCTCCCGCGCGACCTCGCGGTAGCGGTCCTCGCCGGTGAGCGCCGCGAGGTCGCAGAGCGCCGTCGCCATCTCGACATTGGCGTCGAGCGGGCGGAACGACCGGTCGAGCAGCCCCGGGCCCGAGCGCGGGCCGTCGACGAAGGAGCCGTCGACGCGGAGCCGGTCGACCGCTCGGTCCGCGACCGCGCGGGCGACGGCGGCGCCCTCGCCGCGCACGCCGGCGGCGCGGACGTACGCGCCGACGACGCGGGCGGCGTCTTCGAGCAGGTCGGACTCGCCGGCCTCGTCGCTGCCGCGGTAGTGCGTCACCTCGCCGGCGTCGGCGTCGATCAGGTCGCGTTCGAGCCCGTCGAGGATGCGCCCGCCGTACTCGCGGGCCCGCTCGTCGTCGGTGTAGGCGGCCACCGCGAGGAGCGCGTCCGCGGCGAGCGCGTTGCCGCCCGCGAACACGGTGAGGTCGCGGCGGGGGTCGTCTAGGTCGGCGCGGTCCTCGGCGGGGGCGGCGTAGTAGGCGCGGCCGAGCCCCGGGCCGAGGCTCCCGCCGACGCCGTAGCCCGTCCAGAGGTCGTCCGTGAGGAAGGAGACGGCGTCGAGCGCGGGGTCGAGGTAGGCCTCGTCGCCGGTGTAGAGGAAGGCGTTGGCGAACGCGCGGGTGACGGCGGCGTTCGTGTCGAGCGGCTTCTCGTAGGCCACGTCGCCCCAGTCCGACGTGCCCGCGTACCGGAAGAACCCGCCGTCGACGTCGTCGGTCAGGTGGTCGCGGACCGCGTCGAGCGTCCGGAGCGCCCGGTTCCGGTCGCGCTTCAGCGCGAACTCGACGGTGCGGGGGAGCGGGAACTTCGCGTCGGTCCCCCAGCCGGCGTGTTCGGCGTCGTACTTGGCCTCCAGCTGGCCCGCCAGGTGGCTCTCTATCGCGTCGGTCACCTCGCCGCGGGGCGGCAGGTCGGCGTCGAGCGCGCGGGGGACGCGCCCGGCCTCCCGACCCTTGTCGGCCCACATCTGCCGGACCGACTCGAGGACCTGCCGCATCCCGTCCACGTCGAGGTAGCCCGCGCCCGTCAGCAGCGTCCCCTCGGGCGTGAGGAAGGCGGTCGTCGGGAACCCGCCCATGTTGTACCGCTCGCGCACCCGCGGGCGGCGGTCGACGTCGACGCGGACCGGGACGAACCCCTCGTTGACGTTGGCCGCGATCCGCGGCTCCGCGTAGGTGATCGCGTCCATCTCGTGACAGCCCTCGCACCAGGTGGCCGACAGCGAGAGCAGCACCGGGCAGTCGCGCTCGTCGGCCTCGGCGAACGCCTCGGGGCCCCAGTCGCGCCACTCGACGCGGGTCTCGTCGCTCATATCCCCAGTCGGACTGGGGCGGGGGTAAGCGCTTCGAGAGCGGGCGGCCGGGGCGGGGAGCGGAGGGGACAGAGCGGCGGCTGTGCGGAAAACGACGGAGGGCGAGAGGAGGGCGCTGCGTCGGTGTCCACGCGACGTGTCGGCGTTCGGACGGGCGGTTCGGGCAGGGGTCCGGCGTCAGCGCTTGTAGTCGTGGCCGAGCGCGAGCGCGAGGACGTTCGCGAACAGGAGGGCGACGAACAGGCGCCCGGTGCCGCCGTCGAGCCCCGAGTACAGCAGCACGGGGTACGCCGCCGGGATGGCGATGGCCGCCCAGAAGGCGGCCGCCTTGACGGTACCGGTCATCAGCCCGGCGAGCCGGTCGCCGGAGGCGATCTGGGTGGGAGCGGGGGTTGACATGGACACTTCCGCGTACGACGGGGACCCACATATACCCCGACGAGGGTTCGGCGAATTTCACGGCGTTTCTCGACCGATCGAGTCGTTTCACAACCGCCGCAGAAACGTTTTAACCGTTCATAGAGCCCGCTAATCCTTTGTTCTGGAATCGTCTCCGATCCGCGCGCTCCGGTCGCTCGCGGGGCGTCACGCGGGACCGACCGCGGCGCCCCGGCGAACGCGGCCCCGGACGACTGCCGCGGCACCAACCGCTTTGTCCGTCGGGCGGCGAGGGGGGGCATGACCGAGACCGATCGCCGCGACCGACGCGATGACCGGAGGGACCGAGACGACGCGCGCGCCGACGGCGGCCGCCCGCGGGTGGCGGTCGTCGCCTGCGGCGGCACCATCGCCTCGGAGCCCGGCGACGACGGCGCAGCGCCCGAGAAGACCGGCGAGGACCTCGTGGCCGCGGTGCCGGCCGTTTCGGACCACGCCCGGGTGACGACGACCGAGGTGTGCTCGCAGCCGGGGTTCGACGTGCGGTGGCGGGACGTGCTCGCGACCGCGGCGGCCGCCCGCGACGCGGTCGGCGAGGGGGCCGACGGCGTCGTCGTCACCCACGGGACGGACACCTTGGCGGACACCGCGTTCGCCCTGGACCTCCTCACGGACCTCGGCGCGCCGGTCGTCGTCACGGGCGCGCAGCGCCGCCTCGACGAGCCCTCCAGCGACGTCCCGGCGAACCTCGCGCTCGCGGTCCGGGCTGCCGCGGACGCCCGGTTCTCGCGCGGCGTTCACGTCGCGTTCGACGACGAGCTCCACGCCGCCCGCGACGTCGTGAAGGGGCACAGCAACGCGCTGTCGACGATGACCTCGCCGGGGACGGGGCCGGTCGCGACGTTCACCCGCGACGCCTCGCGGCTCGTCCGTACCCCCGAGCGCTGCGCCGCGGTCGATCCGCTGGCAGACGCGATCGAGAGCGCGTCCGACGTGCCCGAGGTCCCGGTGATCCACTCCGGGACCGGCGTCGGCGCCGGGGCGATCGAGCGCGCGCTCGACGCCGGCGTCGGCGGGATAGTCGTCGAGGGGACGGGCCTCGGCAACGTCACCGGCGCGCTCGGCGACGCGCTCGGCGAGGCGGTCGCGTCCGTGCCGGTCGTCGTCGCCGGCCGCCCGCCGGCCGGACCGACGGAGCCGGTGTACGGGACGCCGGGCGGCGCCGTCACGCTCGCGGACCACGGCGCGACGTTCGCCGGCGACCTCCCGGCCGCGAAGGCGCGGGTCGCGCTCGCGCTCGGCCTCGCCGCCGGCCTCGACGGCGAGAGGATCGAGGCGCTGTTCGCGCCGGCGTGAGACGACCGCGGACGCGCTGAACGGGCGGAATCGCCCGCCGGTGTCGGTCAGACGGTTGTTTTCGTTTACACGAGACCCTTATGTACCGCCCGCGTATGTGGAGGTATGAGTCAGTTCACGCGACGAGCGGCCCTCTACGGCGTCGCCGGCGGCGTCGCCGCGCTCGCGGGGTGTACCGAGGCCGGCGTCCCGGCGGACGGGAGCGGGACCGACGGCGGCGGAACCGACAGAGACGGCGGCGACGGAACCGACGGAGACGGCGGCGACGGGGCCGACAGCGACGACGAGGAGGTAACGACGGTCGTCCGGCAGGTCGGTGCCGCCCTCTCGGGCCCCGCGTGGGACCGGACCGAGCGGCGCGGCTTCTGCACGCTGATCACCGAGGAGGGGGAGGCCTCGTGGCTCCTCGACGACGCGCCCGAAGCGGTCCGCGCGTTCGTCGAGGAGACCGACTTCGCGGCGTCGGTGCTCGTCTACGTCGAGTCCGTCGGTCCCGACACCTGTCACGACGAGATCACGTTCGATAGCACCGGCATGGGCGTCGAGGACGGGACCTTCGTCGCGGACGCGACGGTCCGGGGGCCGGGGAGCGACGACGTCGCCTGCGGCGACGCGATCACCTACTCGGCCGCGCTGATCCGGGTCACGAGCGACCCGCTCCCCGACGCGGCCCGGCTCTCCGTCACCGACGGCTGGGGCGAAACGGGGACGGTGCGCGACGGCGAGGGCGTCCCGGACTCGGACCGGCTCGCCGGCGGGATCTGATCCGCCGGGGACGGCTCGACCGTTCCTGTTTCGGTCGACAACGACGTGGAGCGGCCCGCTCCGCGCCGCTGCGCGAGGGCGCGACCCGCGAACGACGCCCGCGCCCGGTTCAGGCCCGTACTTCGATCAGGAGGTCCGTCTCGGGCGACTCGCCCATCCGCTCCCGGACGCGGTCCCACGAGAGGTCGGTGCGAGCGGTCACCGATTCGGTGGCGACGGCGCCGCAGGCGTTGCCGACGAGTATCGACGCCTGATAGTCGCGCGGGTCGTGCGAGAACCCGTCGCCGGTGATCTCCGGCTCGCGGAGCGCGGCCGCGAGGAACCCGGCCGCGAAGGCGTCGCCCGCGCCGGTCGTGTCGACCGGGTCGGCGTCGAACCCCGGGTGCGAGACGCTGCCGTGCGGCGTCCGCACCGTCGCGCCCTCGTCGCCGAGCTTGATCGCGACGACGCGGTCGTCCGGCTCCCACGGGTCCACGTCGGTCGCCGCGTCGAGCGCGTCGGCCTCGCGGTCGTTTACGAAGAGCACGTCGCTCGCGTGGAGCGCGGCGTCGAACTCGCGGTCGGCGACGCGGCGACCGGGGTCGAAGCTGCGGGTCGCGCCCGCCTCCGCCGCCGCGGTCGCGAGCGCCGCGGCGGTCTCGGGCTGCTGGCCGGTGAGGTGGAGGTGGTCGGCGGCCGCGAGCGTGTCGCGGTCGAGCCCGGCCGCGGAGAACGACTCGTTGGCGCCGTCGTTCGCGAGCATGAGCAGCTCGCCGCCGCCGTCGACGATGACGTACTTCACCGAGGTTGGCTCGTCGGCGTCGACGAGCACCTGTCCGGGGTCGACGCCGGCGCTCGCGAGTTCGCGCAGCGCCAGCGCGCCCGACTCGTCGCCGCCGACGCTGCCGTAGACGACCGACTGGCCGCCGAGGTCGACGAGCCCGACCGCGACGTTCGCCGCGCTGCCGCCGCCGGACTGTTCGAGCCGGTCGATCCGCGTCTCGCCGTCCGGCTCGGGGAGGCTGTCGACGTGGATCGTCACGTCCCAGTTGATGTGGCCCGCCGAGACGACCTTCGGCACGCGGTCGGCGTCGTCCGGGGTCAGGTCCGGGTCGCGATCGATCGCGGGGTCGACGTCGTCGTCGGAGGCGGCGTCGGCGGCGGTCCCGTCACCGGCGTCGCCGTCGGCGTCGCTCGCGTCGCCGGAGGGGTCGCCTTCCCACTCGTCGACCTCGCTTTCCCACTCCGCGACGGTCTCGTCCCAGTCGTCGACGCCCTCGCCCTCGGCGGGGTCGGCGCCGTTGGAGGGATCGCCGTCGGCCGGATCGCCCGCCGGCGGGTCGTCGCCCGGAGCGCCGTCGCGCCCGCTCATGGCTCGGCCCACGGCTCGGCGGCGCCCTCGCCGAACAGCTCCCGCATCAGCGTCACGATGCTCTCCGGGGGGAACTGGCCGTGCTCGGTGACGATCGCGTCCATGTACCGCGGCGGCGTCACGTCGAACGCGGGGTTCTCGACGGTGATATCGCCGATCGCGTCGCGCGTCCCCGGCTCGATCACCTCCTCCTCCGAGCGCATCTCGATCTCGACGGTGTGGCCCGTCAGCGTCTCCGGGTGGAGCTTGATCGTCTGGGCCGCGGTCATGATCGGGACGCCGCGCTCGCGGGCGTTGACCGCGAGCCCGGAGGTGCCGATCTTGTTGATCACGCCGCCGTCCGCCGCGATCGAGTCGGCGCCGACGACGACGTGGTCGACCTCGTCGAGGTAGCGCCGCGCCGCGGAGTCGACGATGAGCGTGACCGGAACGCCCATCTCGCGGAGCGCCTCGGCCGTGATGTGGCCCTGCTGGCGCGGGCGCGTCTCCTTGACGACCGCCGAGATCGACTTCCCCTGTTCGACGGCCGCCTCGATGCACGCCAGCGCGTCGGTGGAGTGGCAGTGGGTCATCACCGTGTCGCCGTCCGCGAGGCGGTTCGCGCCCACCAGCCCGAGGTCCTCCTGCGCGCGGTCGAGCTGGTCGACGAACGACTCGCTGGCGTCGACGACGCTCCGCCGGAGCCGGTCGACCGAGTCGCCCTCCATCCGCTGGAGGACGTAGCGGAGGGCGTTCGGCAGCGACACCGCTGTCGGGCGCGTCTCGCGGAGCGTCCGCGCCGCGGCGCGCATCGACGCGCGGAACGCCTCGGGGTCGCTCGCGGTCGCGTCCGCCTCGGCCGCGGCGGCGGCCTGGTCGGCGAGCGCCTCGGCGGCGGCGGAGGCGATGGTGGCCGCGCCGCGGATCTCCATGGTCGCGATCGACTCGGCGGTCTCGCGGACCGCCGGCGACGGCTCAGTATCTGTCATACCGATCCGGTAGCCGCCCGTGTATTTATAGAACCGGCCGACCGGCGGCGCGGAGCCTCGGGCCGCGCAGCGTCGGGTCCACTCCGCGTCAGCCCGCTCTACTCCGCGTCGGGCTGCTGCCCGTAGCTCTCGAAGCGCTCCTCGACCGTCGCCATCTGCTCGTCGGTGAGGACGTGCGGCTCGCCGACGGCGGACGCGCGCAGGTAGAGCCGACAGATGTCCTCGACGTGGCGGGTGTTCTCGACCGCCGTCGCCACGTCGGGGCCGGTGACGACGAGCCCGTGGTTCGCTAAGATTGCGGCGTCGGAGTCGGCCTCGGCCATCGCGGCGACGACGTTCGCGGCCAGCTCCTCGGTGCCGTACGGCGCGTAATCCGCCAGCGGGACCTCTCGGCCCACCGCGGCGATCATGTAGTGGATCGGCGGGAGCCGCCGGTGGAGCGTCGCCATCGTCGTCGCCCACGGCGAGTGGGTGTGGACGATCGCGCCGGGCCGGTCGTGTTGGTAAATGCCCGTGTGCATCGGCACCTCGCTCGACGGCGCCATCCGGCCGGCGAGCCGCTCGCCGTCGAGCGAGACCACCGGCACGTCGACCGCGTCGAAGGAGTCGTACGGGACGCCGGTGGGCGTGACGGCGACGCGGTCGCCCTCGCGGACGCTCAGGTTCCCGGTCCGGCCGGGCGTCAGGTCGGCGAGCGCCGGGGCGTACTCGACGACCGCCTCGCGCGCCTCGCGCAGCAGGTCCGGGTTCGCGTCCGGGTCGGAGCCGGCGCCGGAGCCGTCGGGGCTCACGCCGCCACCTCCGTCAGGTCGGCGAAGGCGTCGAGCCGGTGGTCCGGGCGCTGTCGCGCCGGGAGGTCCGCATTGGGGGGCGCGTCGCCGTCGGCGACGAACAGCGCCGAGTCGATGCCGACGGCGTCCGCGCCGGAGACGTCCGTTTCGACGTTGTCGCCGACGGCCAGCGCCTCGCTCGGGCGGTGGTCGAGCGCCGCGAGCGCGGTCGTGAACGGGAGCGCGCTCGGCTTCTCGCGGCCCACCTCCTCGGAGGTGACGAGCAGGTCGATCCGGTCGTCGATCCCGAGGCGCACGAGCTTGCGAAGTTGGACTCGCGTGGTGAGATTCGTCACGACCGCGACGTCGGCCCCCGCCGCGTCGAGGGCGTCGAAGACCGCCTCGACGCCGTCACAGAGCGACATCGCGCCGAGGAAGCCGTTCCAGTAGGCGTCGCCGGCCGCCAGCGCGCCCGCGGGGTCGGGCCCGCCGGCGTGCCGGGACAGCCCGCGCTTGAAGTAGACGTGTCGGGAGTGCGAGGCCGCGGTGCCGCCGGTCTCGCGCTTCGTCTCCCGCCGCCCGGCCGCGTACAGGTCGTCGAACGCCGCGCGGTCCAGCTCGTACCCGCGCTCGCGGAGGGCGTCGAGCGCGGCCCGCTTGCCCGCCTCGTTACAGGGGGCGTACGGGTACAGCGTGTTGTCGAGGTCGAAAAGCACTGCCTCGTAGCTCATGCCCGTACTGCGCCGGGCGGCGACTTAAGCGTGGTTCGACGCGCCGACAGGGCGGCGCGGCGGCGGAGCAGCGGCGCGGCAGCAGAGCAGCGGCGCGGCAGGGCGGCCGTCGCTCCCGGAGAGCGGGCGCGTCCTACTGCTCGTTCATCGCCTCGCTGGCGATGTTGCGGCCGCGGGAGTTGAGCGCGACCTCGCGGCGGATCCGGACCTCCTCGACGACCTCTAACTCGACGAGCCGCTCGAACGTCTCCTCCACGTCGTCGACGTCCATCCCGAGGAACGAGGGGATCTCGAACGGCGAGACGCCGGAGTACAGCGCCATCAGCACCTCGCGGTCGCGGCTGGAGAGGTCGACGTTCGTCGACGAGCGCTCCTCGCCCTTCCGGAGCCACGACTCGACGAACCGCATCCGGCTCGGCTCGCCGGCGACGTGCGTCTCGATGCTCGTCCCCTCGTCGTCGGTGTGCGACACCTCGATGACGGGCTTCTTCTCGCCGTTCACCGTGCGCTTCGCGGCGTCGAGGCCGCTGATGTCGTCGAGGTCGAACTTCACGAAGGCGCCGCGCTCTAGGGCCGCGTTGAGCCCGTTCTCGTCGATCTTCACGCGGGCCTGCTCCCACTCGGTGTCCTGGACGACGCCCCCCTCGATGGCGGGGTGTTTCGCCATCACGGTCTTCTGGTCGAGCAGCGCGCGGTACACGTCACGCTCGAACAGCTCGTGGTCCGAGGCGGCGACGAGCAGCACCTGCTCGCCGAGGTCGAAGCTCACGTAGTTGGAGACGCGCGCGACCGACTGGTTCGCGTCGTGGCGCCCGCCGAGCCGCTCCAGCTTCGACAGCGGGACGGTCCGCTTCCCGTCGTTGCCGGCCAGGATCAGCCGCCGGTTCGAGAGGAGGACGCGTCCGGGCGTCCACGACACGTCGCTCACCTTGCGGCCCTCGCGGACCGCGACGGCGAACTTCGCCTGCGTGTCCGTGATCTTGTACTCGCCGTCCTTCTGCGCCATTTAGGGACCCCCCGCGCGGAGCTTCGAGACCGCCGAGAACACGCGCTTCCTGACGGCCTGGCTGTCGTCGTCGGCGTACTCTTCGAGCCGGTTGAGCGTCTCCTGCCCGCCGATCTGTCCGAGGACGAACACCGCCTTCGCGCGGGCGTCATCCGGGTGTTCGGGCCCGAGCCTGTCGAGCAGTCGGTCCTCGGCGACCGGGCCGCCGAGGCTCTTCAGGCTCGTGGCCGCGAACTGCGCGGTCTGCGGGTCGTCGTCCGCCAGCGCGTCGGCGAGCGCCTCGACCGCCGCCGACGCGTCCGGGTCGGCCACGCGCCCGAGGATCCACGCCGCGTTCCGCCGCTGGCGGGACTGCCGGCCCTCGGTGAGGATCTCGACCAGCGGCTCGACGACGGTCGCGTCGTCGGCCGCCTTCAGCTCCGAGACCACCTGGTCGCGGACCGCGTGGCTCTGCTGGGTCGGCACGTTCGAGAGCAGTTCGATCACCGAGTAGACGGCGGCGTTGCGGACGACCCCGCTCTCGTCGCCGAGCGCCCGCGCGAGCGGCTCGACCGGCTCCGGGGTGCTCGCCTTCCCGAGCGCGCCGGCCGCGATCCGGCGGATCGACTCGTCGCCGTCGTCGAGCAGGTCGAGGAGGGGCGACAGCGCCTCGTCGGTCCCGATCGTGCCCAAGGCGTTCGCCGCGGCGCGCCGGACCCGCGGCTCAGCGTCGTCGAGGCGCTCTCGCAGCCCCGGGATCGCTCGGGGGTCGGCGAAGGTCCCGCAGGCCTGCGCCGCGCGGAGCCGGACGCGGGGGTCCTCGTCGTCGAGCGCGGTGACGAGCGGTTGGAGGCCGCTCGCGTCGTCGAGGCGCCCGAGCGCGTTCGCCGCCGCCATCCGGAGCTCCGGGCGGTCGGCCTCCAGCGCGCGGGCGAACTTCTGGGCGGTCACCCACTCGGCCTCCGAGTCGCTGCGGCCCCCCGTCAGCTCCTCGAGGAGCTGTTGGAGCGCGGCCTCGCCGATCTCGTCGAGCGCGTCGACCGCGGCCCCGCGGACCTCGGGGTCGTCGTCCGTCGTCGCCGCGCGGAGCAGCGCGTCGACGGTCGCCTGATCGCTCTCGTCGGCGATCTCCCCGAGGAACTCGGCGGCGCGCCTCCGGACGGCCGCGCTGTCGCTCGCGAGCGCGTCTCGGATGCTGTCTACGTCCCCGTCCCGAGCGTGCTGGTACAGCGACATCAGCGCCTCCCGAACACCCGCCGTCGCTTGTCGATCGGTTCGTAGCGGTCGCTCCGGTCCGGGGGGACGCTCTCGGTCATCCCTAAGACGAGGACGCCGTCGTCGGCGAGCGACGCTTCCAACGTGTCGAACAGGGCCGACTTGTGGTCGACGTCGATGTAGATGAGCAGGTTCCGGCACAACACCACGTCGAACGGGTCGCGGGCGCCGTCGCGGATCAGGTCGTGCGTCTCGAAGTCGACGAGTCGCTTGACCGCGGCACGGACCTGGAACGTGTCGCCGTCGCGCTCGACGTAGCGGTCCGGATCGGAGAGCGGTTCGAGCTCCTCGGCGATGTCAGTCGTCCGCGTCGTGTGGTAGACGCCGTCACGGGCGTTGTCGAGCGCCTCCTCGCTGATGTCGGAGCCGAGCACCTCCACGCGCGACTCGTCGATCTCGGGGTCGTCGCAGGCCAACATCGCGACCGAGTACGGCTCGCGGCCGTCCGCCGAGGGCGCGGACCAGACGCGCACGCGCCGCTGGTCCGCGGTCCGCTCGCGCAGCACGTCGCAGAGCACGTCCCACATCTCCGGGTTGCGGAAGAACTCCGTCACGTTGATCGTGAGCGCGTCCATCAGCGCCTGCCGCTCCTCGGCGTCCTCGCGGAGGATGCGCTCGTACTCGGCGTGCGACTCGGTGTCGCGGCGGCGCATCCGCGCCGTGATCCGGCGGTCGAGGTACGACTCGTTGTAGTACCCCGGCTCGAACGGGACCGTGTCGTCGATCTGGCGGAGCACGCCTTCGAACGCCGTCTCGCCGTCGTCCGTCGACCGGCTCATAGGCTCACCACGTCGAGCACGGCCACGACATCGCCGTCGCCGAGGACCGCCGTGCCGCTGAGGCCCGGCGTCCCCGAGAGCGGGCCGTCGAGGGGTTTGACGACCACTTCCTCCTGGTCTAACACCGCGTCGCAGTGGAGCGCGACCTGGCGCGTCTCCTCGCGGATGCGGACGAGCATGCCGTCGTCGGTCGGGTCCCCGCCGGGCTCGTCGGCGGAGTCGGCCGCCGTGGGATCGGCCGGGACGAACCCGTCGTCGCCCGGCTCGTCGACCGCGACGCCGCCGTCCGCGGCGGGCGACTCGGTCGGGGTCGACTCGGCCGCCGTCGCGTCGATCTCGCCGAGCCGCTCGTTCAGCCGGACGACCGGGTAGAGGTCGTCCTCGTGTCTGACGACCTCGTCGCCGTGGACCTCCTCGACGTCGTCGGCGCGGGCGACCTCCGCGATCGACTTGATCGGGATGCCGTACTCCGTGCCACCGACGTCGACGAACATCACCTTCACGATGGCGACGGTGACGGGCAGCCGGAAGCGGACCGTGCTCCCCTCGCCCGGCTCGCTCTCGATCGAGACGGAGCCGTCGAGGTCGCGGGCGGTCGTCCGGACCACGTCCATCCCGACGCCGCGGCCGGAGACGTCGGTGACCTCGTCCGCGGTGGAGAAGCCGGGGTGGAAGACGAGGTCGTACACCTCGCCGTCCTCCATCGCCTCGACCGCCTCGCGGCTCTTGACGCCCTCGTCGACCGCCTTGTCGCGGAGCTGGTCGGGGTCGAGTCCGCTCCCGTCGTCCGAGACCTCGATGATCACGTGGTCGCGCTCGCGCTCGGCCGTGAGCTCCACGCGACCGGTCGGGTCCTTGCCGGCGGCCTCGCGCTCCTCGGGCGGCTCGATCCCGTGGTCGACCGCGTTCCGCAGGACGTGGACGAGCGGGTCGCGCATCTCCGTGAGGATCGTGCGGTCCAACTCCACGTCGTCGCCCTCGATCTCGAAGTCGATCCGCTTGTCGAGGTCCCGCGAGATGTCGCGCACGAGCCGCGGGAACGAGTCGGACACCTGCGAGAACGGGATGAGCCGCATGTCCATCGCCGTGTCCTGGAGGCTGGAGGCGAGCTTGTCGAGCTCGTCTAAGGCGTCGGACTCCGCGTCCGTCCCCTCTATCTCCCGGCGGAGCTTGATCCGGCTCGTCACCAGCTGCTCGACGAGGCCGTACAGCTCGTCGACCTGGTCGACGTCGACGCGGATCGACTTGATCTCGTCGCCGGACTTGGAGTCGGACCCCCCGGCGGAGCCGGAGTCGCCGCCGTCGTCGGACCGGTCGTCCGCCTCGTCGGCCTCCTCGTCCGAACTCGCTTCATCGGCTGCTTCGGCGGGCGTCGGGTCGGCGGCCGCGTCGTCGTCGTCGGCCGGGTCGCCCCCCGCTGCGTCGTCCGCTGCTGTGTCGTCCTCCGCCGCATCGCCCGCATCGGCGTCGACCGACTCGGGTTCCTCGTCGTCCGCGTCGCCCGAGTCGCCGACCGCGACGGCGGCGACCGACTCGACCTGCGTGAGCGCCCGGATCCCCTCTGCGACGACGTCGGGGTCGGCGCCGCCGACGAAGGCGTCGAACGACTCGTCGTACTCGCCGTCCTCCAGCGCCTCCGGCGACGGGTCGGTCGCGTGGCCGTCGAACTGCTCGTCGAGGGCCTGGAGGACGAGCGCCGCGTCGACGCCCGGCATCTGGGCGTCGCCGATCGTCACGTCCGCGTACGCGACCGGGTCCGGCAGGTCGGCCGCGCCCGCCGGCGGCTCCGGCACCGAGAGGTCCGGGGCGTCGTCGGCGTCGCCGCCGGAGTCGCCGTCGTCGGGCTCCTCGGCGTCGGCGTCCTCGGCATCAGCGTCTTGATCGTCGGCTTCTGCCGCGTCCTCGCTTCCGCCGTCGGCGCCGTCCCCGCCGCCGACGGTGCCGTGTTCCTCCATCTCGCGCAGCCGCGATTCGAGGTCGGAGGGGTCCGTCGACACCTCGCCGGCGTCGGCGATCTCCTCGACCATCGCCTCGACGGCGTCGACCCCTTCGAAGAGGAGGTCCATCAGCTCCGGCGTCACCTCGCGCTCGCCCTGTCGGACCGCGTCCAGCAGGTCCTCCAGCGCGTGCCCGAAGTCGGAGACGTCCTCGTACCCCATCGCCGCCGCGTTCCCCTTCAGCGTGTGGGCGACGCGGAACACGTCGTCCATCGCCTCGGCGTCCTCGGGGTCGGCCTCCAGAGCGAGTAAGGCGTTGTTGAGGTCGGTGATGCCGTCCTCGGCCTCGGCGACGAACGCCGCGCGGTGGGAGTCCATCAGGCCTCACCCCCGACTATCGCGCCGGCCACGTCGTCGAGGTCGTACACCGCGTCGACCCCGCCGGTCTCGACCGCGCGCTTCGGCATCCCGTAGATGACGCAGGTGTCCTCGCTCTGCGCCAGCGTGCGCGCCCCGGCGTCGGCCATCGCGCGGACGCCCTCGGCGGCGTCCGACCCCATCCCGGTCAACACGACGCCGACGAGCGGGTCGTCGACCACCTCTGCGGCTGACCGCATCGTCACGTCGGCCGCGGGGGTGACGGTGTGGGTGTCGTCGTCCGCGTCGAGTTTGACGCGGAGCCGGCCCGCCCGGTAGCTGTCGATCACCGTGTGGCTCCCGCCGCGGGCGACGAGCGCCTCGCCGGCGCCGATCCGCGCGCCGTCGCTCGCCTCCCGCACGTCGTACGCGGAGGCGGCGTCGAGCCGCTTCGCGAACCGCGAGGTGAACGCCTCCGGCATGTGCTGGACGATCACCACGCGGCAGTCCGCCATCGGCAGCGCCGACAGCACGCGCTCGACCGCGTTCGGGCCGCCGGTCGAGGCCGCGATCACCACTGTCAGCGGTCCGTCGACGGCCGCTCCGTCCGCGTCGGAGCCCGCGTCCGGCGACCGCGACGCCGCCCCGCTGGGGTCGTCGCGCTCCCGGGTCGCGGCGTCGAGGTCGGCGCCCGCGACCGAGCGTACCGCCTCCACGAGCCGGTCGGACTCCCGCGAGACGCCGGTCGACACCTCGCCGCCGGGCTTCGCGAAGAAGTCGACCGCCCCGCGGTCCAGCGCCTCGAATGTGACCTCCGCGCCCTCGTCGGTGTGCGCCGACAGCATCAACACCGGCGTCGGCGTCTCCTCCATCAGCCGCTCGACCGCTTCGAGTCCCCCCATCCCGGGCATCTCTACGTCCATCGTGACGACGTCCGGACGGGTCTCGGCGACCACCGAGAGCGCCTCTTCACCGTCCCCCGCCTCGCCGACGACCGCGACCCCGGCGTCGCTCAGGAGGTCGCTTATCAGCCCCCGCATGAACGGGGAGTCGTCGACGACCACCACCCGCGGCGACCCGTCCCGACCGCCGCGCCGATCCGTCGTCCTGCTCATGTCACAGGGCGGGCGCAGAATCAGCATAAATCCACGGACCCAGTAATCACCCCTGATAATTCAGGGAACACGGTTATTTGTCGGTTTACCGCAGGTGTGGGCATGGCAGCCACAGAGGCGGAAGCCGAACCGACCAAGGTGTTGGAGTTCGGGCTAGGCGACGGGACGTACTGTCTGGACATCGGCGTCATCGACGAGATCGTCGACGCGGGCGAGCTCACGCGGATCCCCAACTCGCCGGACCACGTCGAGGGCGTGATGGACCTCCGCGGCCGGACGACGACGATCGTCGACCCGAAGACCCTGTTCGACATCGAGGGGGACGGGAAGCGCGAGCGGATCGTCGTCTTCGACGACGCCGAGATCGACGAGGGCGGCACCGTCGGCTGGATGGTCGACGAGGTGTTCCAGGTCCGCGACGTCTCGCCCGAGGACGTCGACCGGGGCACCACCGTCGAGGACGAGGGCGTCCGCGGCATCGTCAAGTCCGACGACCGGTTCGTCGTGTGGGTCTCGCCGGACGTCGACGACGCGCTCGCCGCCGACCTCGACGACGTCGACGCCGCGGAGGCGTAGACGGCGGATCCGGCCGTCGGCCGCGCCGGGCCGCCGCGGCCGATCGGTTCTCACCCGTGAGAACCGGGTGCCAACGCTTATCAGCGGCCCAACGTGTCACGTACGTATGCGCGTCTCAAGCGGCGTCCCGGGGTTCGACGGCCTCGTCGACGGCGGGTTTCCCGACGGTCGGCTGTACGTGGTGAGCGGGCCGCCCGGGAGCGGCAAAACGACCTTCTGTTCGCAGTTCGCGGCCCAGGGCGCCCGGAACGGCGAAGACGTCCTCTACATCAGCATGCACGAGACCAAGGAGGGGATTCGCGAGGACATGAGCGGCTACGAGTTCGGGTTCGACCGCGCGCTCGACTCCGACCGCGTCACCTTTCTCGACTCCTTCTCATCAGACGGTCGCCGCTTCTTCGGGCTCCCCGGCGACCGCCGCGACCGGTCCGGCGTCACCAACCGGCTCACCGGCTTCATCAACTCCCGCGACATCGACCGGGTCGTCTTCGACTCGACCATGCTGTTGCGGTTCCTCCTCGACGACGACGAGGACACGATGATCCAGCTGCTCTCCTCGCTGAAGCGGACCGACGCCACGACGCTCCTGATATCGGAGATGACCGACCCGAGCGCCTACTCGGAGGAGCACTACCTCGCGCACGGCGTCGTCTTCATGCACAACTACCTCGAGGACGAGGGGATGCGGCGCGGGATCCAGGTACTGAAGATGCGAGGGACGGACGTCGACACCGACATCCAGGACGTGGAGTTCACCGACTTGGGGCTCCGCGTGGGGTCGGCAGCGACGGTGACGCACTGATGTACGCCCGCACGTTCGGCACGGAGTGGGACGACCTCTCCCGGGAGGAGGCCGTCGAGCGCGCCTTCGCGCTGGGCGTGGCGTCGTGCGTCGGCGACCCCCGGCCGGCGGAGCTGGACCGCGTGCTCCGGGATTTCGACGGCGAGTACGACCGAAGCATCATCCAACTGGCGTACGACCAGGGCCGGACGAAGGCGCTCGAAGCGACGGCGGAGCGGGACGACCCCGAGGCCGACGAGGTCTGGGCGGAGCTGGTCGACGGGCTCGGCGAGCCGCGGGAGTCGCCGGTGCCCGCCGCGCTCCCCGGTGCGATACGCGAGTTGACACTTACCGACGAACCGCCGGAGGGCCCGCCGTCGTCGCTCGACCTCCCCTCGATGCTGCGGAAGTGATCCCTCGGAAGGGTTTTACCCCGCACTCTCTCACACTCGACACATGACCGTGCTTCCCGACGCTGTCCGCGGTGCCGACAGCGTCCTCATCAGCGGTCCCCCGATGAGCGGGAAGTACGACCTGTTCAACCGGCTGCTCGCGGCGTGGTCCGACGGCCCGGTCGTCATCTCGACGGGGCGGACCGCGGAGAAGGTCCGCGACGACTACGAGGGGCTGACGGGACGCGACGGCGACGACGTGGTCGTCATCGACTGCGTCACCCACGAGCAGGGCGACAAGCGCGAGGACACCCCGACGACGAAGTACGTCGCCAGCGCGGGCAACCTCACCGACATCGGGATCAAGTTCACCGACGTCGTCGAGTCCTCGGCGGGCCGCGACCGCGCCGTCGGCGTCTACTCGCTCTCGCAGCTACTCATGTACTGGGAGCCCGAGCGGATCTACCGGTTCACCAGGGTGATGACCTCGCAGACCTCCGGCGAGGGGTGGCCGTTCGTCGGCGTCGTCGGCTCGACCGCCCACGACGAGCAGGTCGTCCACACCCTCCACGAGCCGTTCGAGGTCGTCGTCGAGACCCGCGTGGACGACGACGACCGGGAGTTCCGCGTCCGCGGCCGGGTCGGCAAGCCCTCCGACTGGCGGCCGTTCTGAGCCGCCTCCGAGCCGCCCCCTCGGCGACGCTCCGGTCGGGCGTCGGCCCCGCCTCACCCGACCAGTTCGAACGCCGCGCCGATCGGCGGCGCGTCGACGAGCCCCCAGTAGACGAACCGGTAGCTCCCGGGGCCGAGCGGCGGACAGACCGCCAGGTCGACGCCGTCGACGGCCTCGGCGATGCCCGACTCGGTCAGCGTGACGTCCCAAGCGTACGCCGAACTCGTGTCGAGCGTCGACTCGCTCCGGGGGAGTTCGACCGCCCGACCGGTCGTCGACCCGCGGACGTCGAGCCACCCCTCGCCCGTCTCGCGCTGGATCGAGTAGGCGGCCTCGCCGCGCGTTGGCGTCGGGGCGTCGCCGGTGTTCCGAAGGACGAGCCGGAACGACTGGCCGTACGTCTCGGCCGTCCCCTCGGAGGAGAGCTCCACGGTGGTCTCGCCCGTCTCGACGAGGGTCTCGGTGACCGGCGCCTCGAACGGCCGATCGAGGCGGACGAACCCGTCGTCGTCGCAGGTCAGCGTCGCCGGCGTGCCCTCGGGGCCCTGCGGCCCGTCGCCCGCGGCGAAGTCGAGGCAGCCCGCGGTCGCGAGGGACAGGGCGAGCGCGCCCCCGGCGAGCGCGTCGCGTCGCGTGTGGTCCATACGGGGCGAACGGGCGCCACCGCCATGAACCGCACGCGTCGTCGCGGCGGGCTCCGTCCCGTCGCTCCCGGCGGGCGGCCGCGGCGGTTCGGAACCGCTTTCCCCTCGGCCGGCGGATGGCCTCGCATGGAGCTGTTCGGATCGAGCGGCATCCGCGGGGTCGCGCTGCGGTACCTCACGCCCGCGCTCGTCCTCGACATCGCGAAGGCGGCCGGGACGGTGTGGGACGCCGACCGCGTCGCCGTCGCCCGGGACACGCGGACCACCGGCGAGCTGTTCGCGAACGCGGCCGCGAGCGGGCTCGCCGCGGTCGGCTGCGACGTCGACCGCCTCGGGGTCGTCCCCACGCCGGCGGTCGGCAACTACTGCGAGTCGGCGAGCGTTCCCGCCGTCCTCGTCACCGCCTCGCACAACCCGCCGGAGTTCAACGGGATCAAGCTCGTCGGCGACGACGGCGTCGAGCTCTCCGTCGACGTGTTAGAGCGGATCGAGCGGCGCGTCCTCGACGACGAGTACGACCACGCCGACTGGCGGTCGGCGGGCGCGACGACGCCGGTCGAGGGGGTCGTCGACGACTACGCGGCCCAGCTGACCGCTGCGGTCGACGCCGAGGCGGTCGCCGACGCTGACCTGACGGTCGCGGTCGACCCGGGCCACGGCGCCGCGTCGGTCGCGTCTCCGCGGATCTACCGCGAGCTGGGTTGCGAGGTGCTGACCGCGAACGCGACCCCGGACGGGCGCTTCCCCGGCCGCGACTCCGAGCCGGTGCCCGAGAACCTCGCGGACCTCTCGCGCCTGGTGGCGACCACCGACGCCGACGTGGGGATCGCCCACGACGGGGACGCGGACCGGGCCGTGTTCGTCGACGAGGACGGCGAGTTCGTCGACGGCGACACCTCCTTCGCGGCGCTGGCCGACGCCTGCCTCGAACCCGGCGACGCGGTCGTCAGCGCGGTCAACGTCTCCCAGCGGCTCGTCGACGTCTGCGCCGCCAACGACGCCGACCTCGAGTTGACCCCCATCGGGGCCACGAACATCATCACCCGCACCCGCGAGCTCCACGAGGAGGGGACGAACGTCCCCATCGCGGGCGAGGGCAACGGCGGGGTCTTCTTCCCGCCGTACCGGCTCTCGCGGGACGGGGCGTACATCGGCGCGCGGTTCCTCGAACTGCTCGCGGCCGCGGACGGCGCGCCCGTCAGCGAGGTCGTCGCGCCGTACGCCGACTACCACTTCGTGCGGGAGAACGTCGAGTACGCGGACGACGGCGAGCGCGACGAGATGCTCTCTGCCGCGCGGGCGTACGTCGAGACCGCCGAGGCGGAGCCGAACACGACCGACGGCTACCGGCTCGACTACGGCGACGCGTGGGTGCTCGTCCGCCCCTCCGGCACCGAGCCGAAGATCCGGATCTACGCCGAGTCCGCCGACGCCGACCGCGCCGAGCGACTGGCGGCCGACATGCGCGTCGCCGTCGAGAGCGGGCGATAACGCCGGACCTGTCTGCGAGTACGATCGCGGTGGCGAGTGCCTGCGAGCGGTCGCTCCCGGCGGCAGCGAGACAGCACGCGCGGGGTCGTCAGGCTGCGCCCGACTGTCAGAGGGGCCGCTGGTCCCTCGCTGGAGTCGGCCGACCGTGGGGAGGCCGACGAGACCGGGGAGGTGTGAGGTGCTGTGCGGTCGGGCGGGGCTGGTGGTATTCCCGGGGACTCGTCGGGAGCAGTCTATGAGCGGTTTCAGTCCAGCGCCGCGAGCGCCTCGGCCGCCTCGCGGGCCGCTTCGAGGTGGTCCCGGGCGCGTCGCGGGTCGTCCGTCTCCTCGGCCGCGCGGGCGAAGCGCGTCAGCGTCCGCGTCAGCGACGCGCGGGCCGCGCCGACGCTCTCGGCGTCCGCCGCCGCCGGCGACGGAGACGACCGGGGGGTCTCGGCCTGCGGGTCGGCGGCGGACCGGGCCTCGGTCCCTCGGGCCGCCGTCCGCTGGGGCGGCGCCGGAGGTTGTGACTGCGCGGGGCTCGACGCGGACGCCCCCGACCGACCGGCGTCGCTCGCGGCCCCGTCGACCGCGTCCCCGTCGACCGCGCCGTTCTCGGTCGCTGCGTCGGCGCCGCCCTCCGGGACCTCGTCGGCCGGGGTCGCGGGCTCTGCGGGCGGAGCGTCGCCCGCGTCGGCCGGCGCCCCGCCGGCGTCCGCGGCCGACGCGCCTCCGACCTCGTTCCCGCAGGTGGGGCAGAACTCGCGGCCGTCGTGGCGGAAGATTGGGTCGCCGCACTCCCCGCAGTGGCGGTTCGTCATCGTCGCGCCCTTCAGGAGGAGTTCGGACATCCGCTGGGTGTGCTCGCGCTTCTGCTCGTCCTCGGCGAACTTCTCGCGGAGCTTCTCGCGTTCCGCCTCCTTGTCGAAGCCGTCGCTCATGGGCGGACGAACGTTGTTCGCGGGCAAAAGTCCGGTGGGCTCAGGACGGGCGCCGCGAGGCGGCCGAGAGCCGGCGGCCGCGGCCGGCTACTCCTCCGTAATCGTGCGGTCGTCGGGGTCGAGCTCGCCCCGGTGGATCTTCGCGCCGTCCTGCGCGACCTGCCGCCCGAGCACCGCGCACTTCACGCGCATCGGAGAGATGTCGACGCCGAGCATCTCGGTGACGTCGTCGGTGTCGAGCGCGTCGAGGTCGTCGACGGGCATCCCGTGGAGCCGCTCCGAGAGCATGCTCGCCGAGGCCATCGAGATGGCGCAGCCGTCGCCGGTGAACCGCACCGCCTCGACCGTCTCCTCGGCGTCGTCGAGCCGCACCTCCATCCGGATCGTGTCACCGCAGGAGGGGTTCTCGCCGACGTGCGTGAAGTCCGGATCCTCGAGTTCCCCGTAGTTGCGCGGGTTCTTGTAGTGGTCGAGGATCTGCTGTCGGTACATGTCCGAGCCCAGTCCCATACTGGCTCCGAGTAGGCCGGTCCGGCTCAAAAGGGTTCCGTCGGTCCGGCTCCGCGCCGTAATCGCCGACGGTTCATCCCACGGACGGCGGCGCGTCCCGCCAACGGGATTCCCGCCTACGGCGCGTGTTCCTCGACCCACGCCGTCAGCTCGTCGCCGGGGACGAACCCATCGGCGCGGCGTGCGACCGGCTCGCCGTCGACGAAGAGGACGAACAGCGGGACGCTCCGCACGTCGAACCGCTCGACCAGCGGCGGGTCGTCGCGGGGGTTCACCAGCCCGACCGCGAGGTCGGCCTCGACGCCGCGAGCGACGTTCCCGATCACCGGTTCCATGCTCGCGCAGATGCCGCAGCCGTCGGTGTAGAACTCCACGAGCGCGACGGCCGCGTCGCCGACGAAGGCGTCGAGGTCGGCCTCGTCCGACAGCGAGACCGGACGCTGAGCGTCCGCGGAGCCGCCGGTCGCTTCGGACGCGTCTGCGGCAGTATTGGATTCCATGCGCACGATCGGTCGCGGACGGGCATAACTGCTTCTGTCGGGAACACCGGCTCCGGAGGTGATACGGGAAGCGAGGAGAGCGTGAGCGACGGCGCCCGCGTCGCTACGCAGGCCTGTCGCCCTCGGGTTCGGTCCGCCACCCGCCCTTCAGCGTGACGTACCAGACCGAGGCGCCGGCGAGGACGAAGACGGCGGCCATGTAGGGGATGATCGGGAGTTCGATCCCGATGAAATCGAGCACGGTGCGCAGCTCGTAGACGATCACGCCGAAGATCGCGAGCGTGACGAGCAGCCCGCCGCGAGAGATGTCGACGCTCATCGGACCACCTCGGCGAACGCGGCCGACGCGTCGCCGACCGTGCCGGCGAGCGGCTCGATCGCGTTCGCCAACGCGTCGACGAGCGGCACGAGCCACACCGGATAGGTGCCGACGCCGGGGCCGAGCAGGCCGCCGCGGCTGATGATCGCCGCGATCGGGAGGGCGTACGCGAGCACGACCAGCACGACCGCGATGCTCACCCACAGGCGAAGGTTATCGAGCACCTGCGGGGCGTCCTCCGGTCCGGAGACCGGTGTGGGGAGCGTCTCCGCGAGCCCGGAGACCGTCGGGTTCCCCATCGTCAACACGAGGTTCCCGAGGAAGAGGATCGTCGAGATGAAAAGCAGCGTCCCGCCGATCGCGATCTGGATGTTGAGCTCCTCGAACCCGCCGAACATCGTCGGGTAGTCGAAGCCGGTGTACTCCGGTTCGGCGGTCCGGCGCGGCACGCCGAGCAGCCCTTGCGCGTGCATCGCGTTCGACATCAGCGCCATGCCGATGAACCAGAGCACTACCTGGAACAGCCCGATCGTGCGGCTGTAGATCGGTTTGTTGCTGATCTGCGGCCAGATCCAGTACGTCCCGGCCATCATCGTCAGCGCGACCGCGGTCCCGACGGTGAGGTGGAAGTGGCCGGGGACCCACAGCGTGTTGTGGATGAGGTAGTTGATGTTCATCCCGGCGTTCACCATGCCGGAGAAGCCGCCCGCGGCGAACATCAACCCGGCCAGCATCATACCGGTGAACTCCGGCTTCCGCCACGGGAGGTTCGTGAGCCAGCCCAGCAGTCCGGTACCGCCGTTCTGACGGGCGCCGTACTCGACGCTCGCGACGACGGTGAAGGCGGTGAGCAGGCTCGGCAGCAGCAGGAACATCGTGTTCGTCATCGAGATGAACTTGAACCCCTCCGCGATTCCGGGGTCGAGGTACTGGTGGTGGATCCCGACCGGGGTCGAAAGCAGGAGGAACAGCACGAACACCACGCGAGCGAGCGGGTCGCTGAACAGGCGCCCGCCGGCGATCTTCGGCAGCACGGTGTACCAGAGCATGTACGCCGGCATCAGCCAGAAGTAGACGACTGGGTGGCCGAAGAACCAGAACAGCGTCCGAGTGAGCGTCGGGTTCACCTGGTCGATCAGGCCGAGCGACCACGGGAGCAGGAACAGCAGCACCGAGGCCGCCACGGCGGACGTGGCGATGTACCACATCGTCATCGTCGTCAACACCATGAACGCCTGAAGCGGAATCCGTTGGTCGGGGTGGTCGCTCCGCCACGCGAGGAACGTCCGGAACCAGTCGGCGCCGGCGATCCACGTGCCGACGATGAACACCACGAGCCCCGTGTAAAACAGCGGATGCGCCTGAAGCGGCGCGTAGAAGGTGAACAGCACGTCCGCGCTCATGTCGATGGAGTCGACGAACCCGGCGAGGATCGAGATCCCGGTGAGCGTCATGCCCGCCGCCATCAGACCGTACCACGTCCACGTTATTTTGATGTTGATCAGGGGCCGATCTAGGCTGCGCGTCAGCGCCCAGGTGAACAGCCCGACGAGGAAGAAGATCGTGAAGCTGATCACCATGAAAACGCCGTGTGCGGTGAGAACGGTGTAGTAGTCCGTCGAGGGGATGATGCGCGCGATGTCGGTCCGGTGGAGCGTCTGGACGATCCCGAAGATCGCGCCGAGGAACAGCGCGAAGAAGGCGCTCAGGAAGGCCGCGCGGACGACGCGCGCCTCGTCCGGGAACTTGTCGACGAACGTCCGTTCGGACTCGATGGCGGTGCTCACGCCGAGTCACCCCCGCGGTTCTCGAACTCCGACTGGCTCACGACGTGGATCTTACCCTCCATGACGTGGTGGCCCGCGCCGCAGTACTCGTTACAGAGAAGCCCGTATTCGGTCGGTTCCGCCGTCTCGACCGTGATCTCGGAGACCTCTCCCGGGACGACCATCGTGTTCGCGTTCGTGCCGACCACCTCGAAGCCGTGGATCACGTCGCGTGAGGTGACGTGTAACGTCACGGTACTGTTCGCCGGCACGACGATCGGGGAGGGTTCGAAACCGAACTGGTAAGCGACGACGTACGCCTCGTACTCGTTTTCGCCCACCTGTTCGACGCGGGGCTCAGAGAACCGCTCGTCCTCGTCGAGCGCCGTCGCGTCGACGGTCTGCTGCGTGTCGGCGACCATCGCTACGCCGGGACCGACCGCCCCGTACGTCACGGTGCCGATGAGCGCGAGGATCAACACGACCGAAAGCGCGAGCCACAGCTTCTCGTACGCATGAATGTGCACGTCTGATCACCCCACCACCACGAGATCCCGCCCGAGGAACTCTACGAAGTAGATATACACCCATGCGAGTACCAATATCGCGAAGTAGATCCCGATCAGCGTGAGCGTGCCGATCGGGTCGAACTCCTCGCCGTCGGCGCCCACGTCGTCTGCGCCGGCGTGTGCGGTCTCGTTTTGTCCCATAGGCGGCGTTATACACAAGGAAACATATAACGTCTACCCGTTCTCGAACCCTGATAACACGGGCATTATATATGGCCGGGGAAGCCTTGCGTCCCGTATGAACTTCTCGATCCAACAGGCCGTGCTCCTCGTCTTGGGCGGGCTCGTCCCCGCGCTGGTGTTTATCGCCGACCGGGCGGAGTTCGTCGTGGCGGTGACGCTGGTGAACGTCCTACTCATCTGGGCGAGCCTCCGGATCGCGACCGGCGGGAGCCTACCGGGGTTCGCCGGTGACGCAGACGAGCCCGAACACGCGTAGCCGAGCCGAATCGCACCGCGGGGACCGGCGGGCCCGCTCCACGGAGCGCTCGGAGAGAACCCGAACGAACCACGCATGACAGACTGCACGCTCTGTGACCTCCCGACCGGGGACGACCCGCACACCGCCCCCGACGTCGACGGCGAGTTCTGCTGCCGCGGCTGTCTGACCGTCGCGCGCTCGCTCGACGGCGTCGAGGACCTCGACGACCTCGACGAGCGGCGCCCGGACGCGACGCCGGGCGACGAGTTCGACGGCGAGACGACGTTCCTCCACGTCGACGGGATGCACTGCGCGACCTGCGAGTCCTTCCTGGAGATGACGGCGGGCGAGCAGGAGGGGGTCGCGGCCGCGGAGGCGAGCTACGCGACCGACACGATCCGCGTCGACTACGACCCGGACACGGTGGACGCGGACGAGCTCCCCGACCGACTCTCCGTCGCGGGGTACGCGGCGAGCGACCGCGCGGACCCGGACGCGGACGAGGACGACGCAGTCGTGCGGTTCCTGATCGGCGGCGGGTTCTTCGGAATGATGGCGATGCTGTGGTACGTCGTCTTCCTGTACCCGACCTACTTCGGGTACGAGCCGATCGTCGACTTAGGCGGCGTCTCCGGCACGTACCTCTTCGCGCAGATCTGGCTGTTCGCCTCGATCGTGCTGTTCTACACCGGCTACCCGATCCTGCGGGGCGCGTACGTGAGCCTCCGGGCGCGACAGCCCAACATGGACCTCCTCGTGTCGCTCGCGGCGACCAGCTCGTACGCGTACAGCACGCTCGCGCTGCTCGTCGGCCGGACCGACCTCTACTTCGACGTGACCATCGCGGTGATCCTCGTCGTCACCGCGGGCAACCACTACGAGTCGATCATCAAGCGCCGCGCGACCGGCATGCTCACCGACCTGACGACGACCGAGGACCGGGCCGTGCGGACCGAAGCGGGAGAGACCGTCGCGGCAGACGCGGTCGACCCCGGCGACCGCCTCCTCGTGCGCCCCGGCGAGCGGGTGCCGTTCGACGGGACCGTCGCCGAGGGGACCGCCGCGGTCGACGAGGCGCTCGTCACCGGCGAGTCGCTCCCGGCGACGAAACGCGAGGGGGACCCGGTCCGCGGGGGGACCGTCGTCACGGACTCGCCGGTCGTCGTCGAGGTCGGCGAGGACGCGGCGAGCACGCTCGACACCCTCGTGCGGCTGCTGTGGGAGATTCAGAGCTCGCGGTCCGGGATCCAGCGCCTCGTCGACCGGCTGGCGACGGTCTTCGTGCCGCTCGTCGTCGCGGTCGCGGCCGTCGGCGCCGCCGCCACGCTGGCGCTCGGATCTGCCCCGATCGACGCCGCGCTCGTCGGGTTGACGGTGCTGATCGTCTCGTGTCCCTGCGCGCTCGGGCTGGCGACCCCGCTCGCCGTCGCCGCCGGGATCCGCGACGCGGCGAAGCGGGGCATCGTCGTCGTCTCCGACGCCGTCTTCGAGTCCGCCGCCGACGTCGACACCGTCGTCCTCGACAAGACCGGCACGCTCACCGACGGCGAGATGCGGCTGCTCGACGCGACGGCGGCCGAGGGGGAGTCGGTCGAGCGCGTGCGGCGGCGCGCCGCGGCCGTCGAGCGCGCGTCGGTCCACCCGGTCGCGGAGGCGATCGTCGCGGGCGTGCTGGGCGACGGGGACCGACCGGCGGGGTCGCGGCCGGCCACCGACGGCGGCGCCGGCGCGACCGACGGCGCGCCGGCCGAGGTCGGCGCGCTCGACCCCCCGTCCGCGACCGGCGTCGACGTGTTCGACCGCGGGGTCGCGGGACGGGTCGACGGCGACGAGGTCGTCGTCGGCCACCCGGACTGCTTCGACGAGCGCGGCTGGCCGGCGTCCGACCGACTGCGCGAGGCGGGAACGGCCGCCCGCGACCGCGGGAACGTCCCCGTCTACGTCGGCTGGGCGGGTCGGGTGCGCGGGGTCCTCGCCGTCGGCGACGAGGTGCGCGACGGGTGGGAGTCGGTCGTCGCCGACCTCGACGCGGACGGGCGGCGCGTGGTCGTGCTCACCGGCGACGCGCCGGCGGCCGCGGCGCGGTTCGCGGAGCACCCCGCGATCGATGAGGTGTTCGCCGAGGTGCCGCCGGAGGCGAAAGCCGAGACGGTCCGACGGCTAGGGGTCGACGGCCCGGTCGCGATGGTCGGCGACGGGAGCAACGACGCGCCGGCGCTCGCGGCGGCCGACCTCGGCGTCTCGGTCGCCTCGGGCACGGACCTCGCGGCCGACGCCGCGGACGCGGTCCTACTGGAGGACCGGCTCTCGGCGGTGCCGGAGCTGTTCGCGGTCACGCGCGGGACGAACCAGCGCCTGAAACAGAACCTCGGCTGGGCGTTCGTCTACAACGCGGTCGCGATTCCGCTCGCGCTGACGGGCGTCCTCAACCCCCTCTTGGCGGCGCTCGCGATGGCGTCGAGCAGCATCCTGGTGGTGACGAACTCCGCGCGGGCGGTGTTCGACCCGGACTGACGCGGTCAGGTCCCGCCCCGCCCGGAGCGGTCCTCCCCCTGACCGCTGCCCGAGGGGAGGAGCCGGCGTGCCAGCGCGCCGAGTCGCTTGTACGCGAGGTTCACGTACAGCCCCGAGAGGAAGACGAGCCCGACGACGAGCGGCACGTCGTCGACGCCCTGGCCGAGGACGAGGTCCGAGAGCAGGTAGACCCCGACGCCGAGCGGCAGCGCGGCCGGCAGCCGGAGGTTGTACCGGAGGAGCCTGCCGACCGAGGCGTCGAAGCGCTCGATCAGGGCGGTGGAGACGAACCCCAGCGCCCCGAGCAGGCTGAACAGGGGGACGAACGGGGGGACGATCCCGGGCCCGAGACCGTCGATCCCGGCGTACGGCGCGTCGACCGCCACGGAGGCCGCGGCGGTGAGGGCGACGGCGAGGAGGACGTCGCCGGCGACGACGGCGGTTCCGAGCCGGGACCGATACCAGGCCCGCGCGAGCCACGGCCGGTCGTCCCCGCCCAGCGCGGCGTCGCCGCCGAGCGTCGGGTCGTCGGCCCCGAGCGCCGGGTCGTCGGCGGGAGGGTCGCCTCGCTGCCGCTGCGATGAGTCCGACATCGCCAGGGCTGTTCGCGGCCGAGCGACAATTAGCTTGTGCCGCGTGAACGAGACGCAAGGATATTCGGGACGGCTCGTCGACGGACCGGCGGCGCCGGAGGCGCGGTCGGGCCGTTACGCGGTCGCACCGACGTGCGGCTTGACCGCCCGGACGATGGCGTCGACGTCGTACTCGTCTTCGGTCTTGTCGAAGACGACCTCGCCGTCGGCGCGGACGACGAACACGCCGTCGTCGCCGGTCACTAAGGCCACCTCGTCGACGCCCTCGCCGAACTGCTTGAGGATAGCCTCGGAGACGTCTTGCGCGCGGTTCAGCATGCCACAGGGGACGCAGTACTCGACTTCGACGCGTGTCATACCGTCCGGTAGAGCGCGAATCGGATTAAAAGGGCTGGTCGCGCCCGGGGCGGCGGCGGGCGCCGACCGGCTCAGACCACCAGCGCGTCGAAGACGACCGCGAACAGCAGCAGCCCGAGGTAGGCGTTCGAGGCGTGGAACGCGCGGAACGCCGCCTTCTCCGTCTGCTCGTAGTGGAGCCGGACGACCGCCCAGAGGAAGGCGGCGCCGACGCCGACGCCGACGACCGCGTACAGCGCGCCGAGCGGGTCGGCGGCCGCGGCGAGCGCGACCGCGGCGACGAGCGTCGCGCCGAGGTACCAGAGGATGTGCCGGCGGGTCGCGGTCTCGCCGCGGACGACGGGCATCATCGGGAAGCCGCCGCGCTCGTAGTCGTCCTTGTACGCCAGCGCGAGGTTGTAGAAGTGCGCGGGCGTCCACAGGAAGATGACGAGGGCGAGCAACAGCCCGCCGCCGCCGACCTCGCCCGTGACCGCGGCCCAGCCGATGAGCGCGGGGAGCGCGCCGGCCGCGCCGCCGATGACGGTGTTCTGGACCGTGTTCGGCTTGAGGACGAGCGTGTACACGACGCTGTAGAACACGATCGCGACCAGCCCGAGCGCGGCCGTCAGCGGGTTCACGCTCCAGAACAGCCCGAGCGAGACGACGGTCAAGAGCCCGCCGAACGCCAGCGCGTGCGAGACCGGGACGAGGTCGGTCGCGAGCGGGCGGTCGCTGGTGCGTTGCATCCGCTTGTCCACGTCGCGTTCGAGGACGTGGTTGAACGTCCCGGAGGCGCCGATGGAGAGCGCGCCGCCGGCGAGCGTGGCGGCCACGACGCCGGGCGTGAACCCGGTCCCGCCCGCGAGCGCCATCGCGGCCGCGGCGACGAGGCAGAGCAGCCACATCAGCCGCGGCTTCATGAGCCGGAAGTACGCCGCCGCGGTCGCCCGCAGCCGGGGGAGCGTCGCGCTCGGGATGTCCGGCTCCGGCGCCTCCTCGACCGGCGGGAGGTCGTCGGTGCCGGCCTCGAAGTCGTCGGGGGCGTCGTCCGGGACGCCCGTCTCTGCCTCCAGCCACCACGCGAGCGCGGCGAGGACGGCGCCGAAGATGCCGATCCCGAGGAGGAGGTGGGCGGACCCGAGGGCGGCGGGCAGGTCGCCGAGCGCGACGAGCGCCCCGACGCCGGCCTGCGCGGGGTAGACGGCGAGCGCGACCGCGAGGGCGGCGCGGACCCGGCGGTCGGCGCCGTTCCGCCACGCGAGCGCGGCGGAGAGCGCGACGAGGAGGCCGACGACGACCGCGAGGACGCGGTGGCCGAGGGCGATCCAGCCCTCGGTCGCCGTCGGCAGGGCGGCGCCGCTCCCGCAGGCGGGCCAGCCGCCGCAGGCCGCCGCCGCCTCCGTGAGGGAGGTGGTGGCGCCGGCGACGACGAGGAGGTACACGCCCATCGCGGCCGCGGCCAGCACCGCGGGGAACTTGTCGGGAATGTTCACTCACCCCGGTTAGGGAGTCAGTCCATTTAGATGCCGCGCTTCCCCGCCCGCGCGCCGTCAGGCGGGGCCGACCGCCGGGTCACCCCGGCGTCCCGTCCGAGCCGTCGCCGCGCTCGCGGACGATCCGGTCGACGATGTCGCCGCTGGAGAGCAGTTCGTCGTCGTACTTCGGCTCCCGGCCCGACGCGCGCTCGACCCGGCAGTCGATGCCGCGGGCCGCGAGCGCGTCGGCGATGGCGGCCTCGTCGTGGTGCTGGTCGAACCCCAACACGATCACGTCGGGGTCGAGCCGCTCGATGGGGACGAACACGTCCTCCGGGTCGCCGAGGTGCGCCTCGTCGACCGCGGCGAGCGCGGCGACCATGTCGCGCCGCTGGCGGGCGCAGAGCACCGGCGCGGGCTTGTGCGTGACGTTGGTCCGGCGGGCGACGATGGCGTGGAGCTCGTCGCCGTACGTCGCCGCGTCTTCGAGGTAGTGGACGTGACCGGGGTGGAGCAGGTCGAAGGTGCCCTGCGCGACGACCCGCGTCATCGGAACCACGAGAGGAAGCCGCCGCCGTCGCGGTCGTCCAGCTCCCGGTCGATGTCCTCCTGGGTGAAATCGAAGAAGTGCTCGTCGGGCACCGCCACGTCGAGCACGTCGAGGGTCGTCTGCTTCCCCTCGTTGTCGAACGCCTTCCAGTCGCCCCATCTGTAGGGGGCGCCCACGATGATGTGCACCTTCCCCTGCCCGAACGTGGCGAGGTCGGCGTCGCTCGGTCGGAGCGCGCCGTTCGGGTGGGAGTGGACCGAGCCGACGGCGCGCATGTCGTTCGGCTTCATGTTGGTGCGGACGGTGGCGCTCGTCGGGCTCGACTCCGTGCCCGGGATGACGAGCACGTCGGTGATCACCTGCCCGTCTCGGTCGAGGTCGAGCTTCCGGGCGTCGTCCGCGCGGAGGAACCCCATGTACTCGTTGGGGTGGGTCTCCTCGCTCGCCTCGAGGACGAACTCCAGGGTCTCTCGGGCGATGCCGAGGAGCTCGTCCGAGCGGAACAGTCGCATGGGTCAGACAAGTCGCCGTCGCCTCATAGGGGTTCCGGACCGCGGGACGCCGGGCGGGCTCCACGCGCCGGGCGTCCGCCGGTCCGCGGGCGAGAGCGCCGAGAGAACAGGCTTAACACCGGCCGTTCCCGATTGCTCTCCATGAGCGAGAACACCGCCGGGGATTCCGGCACGCGGGGCGATTCGAGCCCCGAACCCGACGCCGACGCGGCGGAGGGGGCGGCCGACGACCGGCCGACCGTCTACGACCTGGCGCCCGACTGTACCCTCGAAGACGCCGAGGTCGACGCCCTGTACCACGCCGAGGTCAACGGCGTCGTCGACTACGGCGTGTTCGTCGACCTCTCCGACGCCGTGAGCGGCCTCGTCCACGAGTCGAACCTCGACGGCGACTACGCCGTCGGCGACCGGCTGATCGTCCGGCTCACCGAGGTGAAGGAGAACGGCGACGTCGCGTTCGACGACGTCGACCCCGACGACTACCGCACCGAGACCGTCGCCCACGAGCCGACGGTCTCGCGGGTCCGCGGCCTCGCGCCGGGCGACGAGGCGACCGTCGAGGGCGAGGTCGTCCAGGCGAAACAGACCGGCGGCCCCACCATCTTCGCCGTCGCGGACGCCTCCGGGGTCGTCTCCTGTGCCGCCTTCGAGTCCGCCGGCGTCCGGGCGTACCCGGAGGTCGAGGTCGGCGACATGGTCCACGTCTCGGGGACGATCGAGAGCCGCGAGGACGCCCTCCAGCTGGAGGTCGACTCGCTGAAGCGCCTCCCCGACGGCCGCGCCGCCGAGGCCCGCGAGCGCTTCGAGGCCGCCCTCGACGAGCGCGCCGAGCCCGCCGACGTCGACCCCCTCGTCGAGTGGGAGGCGTTCGAGCCCATCCACGAGGACCTCCGCGACCTCGCGCGGCTGCTCCGCCGGACCGTCCTCACCGGCCGCCCGATCCGCGTCCGGCACCACGCCGACGGCGACGGGATGTGCGCCGCGATCCCGGTCCAGCTCGCCGTCGAGAACTTCGTCCGGGAGGTCCACGGCGACCCCGACGCGCCGCGGCACCTGTTCAAGCGGCTCCCGAGCAAGGCCCCCTACTACGAGATGGAGGACGTCACCCGCGACCTCAACTTCGCCCTGGAGGGCCGCGCCCGGCACGGGCAGAAGCTCCCCTTCCTCCTCATGTTAGACAACGGGTCGACCGAGGAGGACGTGCCGGCCTACGAGAACCTCGCGCACTACGACATCCCCATCGCGGCCGTCGACCACCACCACCCGGACCCCGAGGCGGTCGAGCCGCTGCTCGACGCCCACGTGAACCCCTACCTCCACGGCGAGGACTACCGGGTCACCACCGGGATGATGTGCGTCGAGCTCGCGCGCCTCATCGACCCGTCGCTCACCGAGGAGCTCGAACACGTGCCGGCGGTCGCCGGGCTCTCCGACCGCTCGAAGGCGGAGGCGATGGACGACTACGTCGCGCTCGCCGAGGGCGCCGGCTACGACGAGTCCGACCTCCTCGACATCGGCGAGGCGCTCGACTACGCCGCCCACTGGCTCCGCTACTCCGAGGGGAAGACGCTGGTCAACGACGCCCTCAACGTGGGCTGCGACGACGAGGAGCGGCACGAGGAGCTCGTCGAGTTCCTCTCTGAGCGCGCCGAGCGCGACGTGGAGCGCCAGCTCGACGCGGTCGACGACCACGTCGAACACGAGCGGCTCGCCTCCGGCGCGCACCTCTACCGGATCGACTTAGACGAGTACGCCCACCGCTTCACCTACCCCGCTCCGGGCAAGACCACCGGCGAGCTCCACGACGAGAAGGTGACCGAGACCGGCGACCCCGTCATCACCATCGGCTACGGCCCCGACTTCTGCGTCCTCCGCTCGGACGGGGTCCGGCTCGACATCCCGAACATGGTGACCGAGCTGAACGAGGAGCTGCCCGAGGCGGGCGTCTCGGGCGGCGGCCACCTCGTCGTCGGCTCCATCAAGTTCGTGAAGGGCCGCCGGAGCGAGGTGATCGAGGCGCTCGTCGAGAAGATGGCGGGCGCGGAGATCGACGAGGCGCTCTCGTCGACCATCGCACTCGACGACTGACCCGGCGGTCGCGACCGCTGTCCGGCGCCGCGGTCGGAAAGCCGTTCGCCGCGGCCTCGCTTCTCAGCCGAACGCGATCTCCCGTCGAGCGACGGCGCTGGCCCCCGCGAGCGCGACCCCGAGGCCGGCGGCGAAACCGACCGGCAGCTGGACGCCACCGCCGCGCCAGTCCGCGGCGTACGCCCGGGCGTAGAAGTCCGCGGCCGACTCGCTCTCTATCGCGAGCAGCACCTCCCGGTTGTTCGTCGCCGCGCTCGGGTTCCAGTTGAGGCTGCCGACGACCGCCGCGTCGTCGACGACGAGCCCCTTCGCGTGGACCTTCCCGAACCGGCCGCGCGGCGCCGCGAGGTCGACCGCGATCGGTTCGTCGGCGAGCCTCGCCGAGAGGTTCCGGTTCGCCTCGCGGTCGTACCAGGCGTCCGAGAGCAGCAGGTGGACGTCGACCCCGCGGTCCGCGGCGCGCCGGAGCGCGCGGACGATCCGGTCGTTCGGCCCGCCGACCCGCGGCACGACCGCGAGCACGCGCTCGTCGGCGGCGTCGATCCGGGCGACGATCCGGTCGGCGGCGTTCCCCGGCGCCGTCAGGAGCGTCACGTCGGCCGTCGACGGCGCCGCGGGCGCCTCGAACCGCGTCGGGTAGGAGCCGTTCGCGCGACCGCCGTCGTGGAACTCGGTGTCGGCGCGGAAGGCGCGCCACGGCCGCGCGTCGCGCGCCTCGAAGTCGGCCAGGAACAGTTCCGCGAGGTCGTCCGCGACGCCCGCGTCGCGGTCGGCACCGCCCCCGGCACCGGCGTCGGTCCCGCCCGCGGCGCCGTGGTCCCCCCCGACGAGGACGCCCCACCCGCGGTTGCCGTGCCCGCCCGTGCCGGACGGCTTCCAGTTCTCCGTGAGGACGACGGCGCGGCCGTCGGCAACCGCGTACTTCGGGTGGTGGAACCGGAACCGCTCGACCTCGCCGTCGAGGACTCGGACCGCGACGCCGGCGGCCGTCAGCCGGTCGGCCAGCGCCGCGCTCCGGGTCGAGAACCCCCCGACCGGCGACCCCTCTAACAGCACCCGGACCCGCACGCCGCGGTCGGCGGCCGCGACGAGCGCGTCGGCGACCCGCTCCGAGGTCAGCGTGTAGCCGGCCAGGAACAGCCGCTCGTCCGCGGCCCGGAGCGGCTCGACCGGCATCCCGGGACTGTCCGGGAGGACGAAGGGAGTCACGGCGGCGTCGGCGGTCGGCTCCGGGGAGCGGGAGTCGTAGCCGCGCGGGCGCCACTCCCCCCAGTCGGCGCGCCAGCGGTGCCCCTCGGGCGCGCGGTCGTACGCGACCACGGCGACCGCCGTGCCGTTCCGGCGGAGCTCGATCCGGTCGCCCGACGCGGCGAGCGGGAAGTGGTCGTCGAGCGCGCGGAGCGTCGGGTCCCCGGTGCCGCCGTCGCCGGCGACCGCGGTCTCGTCGGCGAGCAGCGGCGTCGCGTTCGCGGGGTCCGTCGAGAGGGCGACGACGCCGCTGGCGTTCGCCGGGATCTCGGCCTCGTGGTAGCCGTCCGAGAGCGACCAGTCGCCGCGCTCGGGGAGCCGGACGACGAGGTACTCGCCGCGGTTCTCCGCGGCCGCCGGGTTCGGGAACAGCTCGACGATCCGCGGCGTCGTCGAGACGAGCGTTAGGTTCGCCGCGCTCCCGTTCGAGCGTTCGGCGGCACCGCCGGAGTCGACGGCGGCGGCCGGCGAGCCGGGGCCGGCGCCGCCCGCGGCCGCGACCGGGACGAGGGCCGCGAGAGCGAGCAGCCCGAGCGCGACGGCGGCGACGCTCACAGTCGCGTCGCCTGCGCAGGGAGATGAAACGAACGCCACGCCGGGTCTCGCCCCGACTTCCGATAAGAAGGGTCGGCCGAACGGCGGGCCGCGTCAGGCGGTCGGGGCGGGCTCGGCGCCGTCGTCGAGCGCGTCGCGCGCCTTCTCGCCCTCGGTCGAGACGACGAAGGAGCGCTCGTCGGCGTACTCGGCGACCGCTTCGAGCGCCTCGCGGGTGCCGATCTGCCGGAGCGCCCAGCCGGCGGCGGCGCGGACGTCGTCGGACGGGTGCGCCTCGAGCGCGTCGGCGAGGGGATCAACCGCGCGGGTGTCGCCGATCAGGCCCAGCGCGCGGGCGGCGTGGGGGCGGACGAGCTCGTCGGTGTCGCCGTCGGGGTCGAGCTGGTTCGCGAGAGGCTGGACGGCCTCCGGGGCGCCGATCTCGCCGAGCGCCTTGAACACCGCCTTCTGGAGCTGCGGGTTCGAGTCCTCGTCGACGTACTCGACGAGGGTGTCGGTCGCCTCCTCGGCGGCCATCTTCCCGAGGATCCGGATCGCGGGGCGGTCGCGCTTCTCGGCGCGGCCGAGGATCTCCTCGACGGACGCCTCGGTCTTTCCGCGCTTGCCCATCCGCTCGAACGCCTCCAGGCAGTGGCGCTCCATGAACTCGGACTGGAGCGAGTCGAGCGCGAGCAGGATCATGTCGACGTTGCCTCGCGCCTCGTGCTCCTTCAGCGCGGACCACTCGACCGGGAAGTCCTTGTAGTGGCCGAGCACGTCGTAGTACCCCTGCGCGCGGAGCTGCTCGTGGGTCTCGAGGTCGTCCCACTCCTCGGCGTCGTCGAGGGCGGCCTCCAACTCGTCGGTCGCCGCGAGCAACGCCGCGATGGCGTCCGCGTCGTCGTCCGCGTCGAAGCCGGCCTCGACGACCGTCGCCGCGACGGCGTCGAGCGCGGCGGTGAGCTGATCGACGGGGATCGGCTCCGCGGCGTCGGTTTCCTCGTCGTCCGCGGGCTCCGCCAGGAGCGCCTCGGGGTCCTCCTCCGCCTCCTCGATCGCGTCGGGAGCGGCGTCGTCGATCGCGTCGGCGGCCTCGTCGACGAACGACGTGACGGCGGCCGCGACGGCGTCGTGGCCCGCCTCGGTCCACTCGGTGTCCGCGACCGTCCCGGACGCGGCCTCGACCGCGTCGGCGACGTCCTCGCCGTATGGGCCGCGGGCGTCGTCGACGCCGTCGCGGAGCTCCGCGACGCGGTCCTCGAGGTCGCCGCGGGGGTCGTCGGCGTCCTCGTCGTCCTCGTCCGGCTCGGGGAGGTCCGCGTCCTCGATGCCGGTCGCCGCGTCGTCTAAGAGCGCCTCGACGTCGTCGAGGTCGGCCTCCGTCTCGGCGGCCTCGAGCCGGTCGGCGATCTCGTCGAGGTACTCGTTCAGGGACTCCTCGGTCGCGTCATCGGGGAGCGTCGGGGCGGCCGTCTCCGTCGACTCGTCGGCGTCCCCGCCGTCGTCCGCGGCCTCGGCCTCCTCGGAGGCGTCGGCCGGGTCGTCGTCGCCGTTGCTCATATATCACGAACTCCGTGTGTAGTCCATTAAGAGGTTTCCCTTCGCGGGCGCCGGGCGACCGCGTGCGGGGGCGAAACGGTGCGCTCGCCGGGCCGGACGGGCGCGCCGGTCCCCGACTCGCCTCTCACCGGAACCCCACCCCGGCGCGGGGCGGTCGACCGCTCGCCGCCCCGGATCGAACCGGCGGACCGCGCCTCGATTCGAGAGTCGTGTTCACGACCAGCACACTTTTATTATCGCCTTCTAATACCGTAACGATTCGATGCTGGACGTCGACCGCGAGGCGATCACCGACGGGCCGGTCGGGCGGGTGCTGCTGGCTCTCGCCGCGCCGCTCGTCGCGCAGAACGTCGTCTACGTCGCCAACGCGCTGGTCGACACGTTCTGGCTCGGGCGGGTGGGCGAGGACGCGGTCGCCGCCGTCGGGCTCAGCCTCCCGGTCCAGTCGCTGCTCGGCGCGACGGTCGTGATCGGCGCGGTCGGCACCCAGATCCTCGTCTCGCAGCGCGCCGGCGACGGCGACGAGGCGGGCGCGCGCCGGGTCGCGGTCAACGGGGCGCTGGTCGCGCTCGCCGTCACCGCGGCGGTCGCGCTCCCGGTGGTCGCCTACGCCGACGAGGTCGCGGCGCTGCTCGGCGCCGACCCCGCGCTCGCCGGCGCGACCGCGACGTACCTCGCGATCGTGACCGCCGTCCTCCCGGTCGGCGCGGTCGGCGACACCGTCGAGAACTGCTTCACGGCGTACGGCGACACCCGCGCGGTGTTCCACGTGACCCTCGTGGGCGTCCTCGTCAACGCCGTCGCCGCGCCGGTCCTCATCTTCGGCGTCGGTCCGGCGCCGGAGCTCGGCGTGGCGGGCGCCGCCCTCGGCACCGCGCTCGCGGGCGTCGCCGGCCTCCTGTGGGTCCTCGGCTACGCCGCGGGGATCGGCCGCGACACCTTCCGGCTCACCCGGGACGCGTTCGCGCTCGACGCCGCGACCGTCCGCGAGGTCGTCGCCGTCGGCCTCCCGCTCGGCGGCCAACGCGGCGTGAGCGAGCTGGTCCGCGTCCTCGTCGTCGGCCTCGTCGCGGTCGCCGGCGGCGCGGCGGGCGTCGCGGCGTACACGGTCGGCGCCCGGGTCGCGACGCTCGCGATCGTCCCGGCGCTCGGGATGCAGCAGGCCGCGCAGTCGATGATCGGACAGAACCTCGGCGCGGCCGCCCCCGAACGCGCCCGCCGGACGACCACGGTCGGCACCGGGATGGTCGTCGCGGGGTTCCTCGCGCTCGGCGCCCTACAGCTCCTGTTCGCCGGCGAGATCGCGGACCTCCTCGCGCCCGACCTCACCGCGACCGGGCGCGACCTCGCGGTCACCTACCTCCGGATCCTCGGCGCCTCCTACTGGGCGCTCGGCGGTACCTACACGCTGTTGGCCGGGTTCAACGGCGCCTCCCGCACCCGGACCTCCTTCGTCGCGGACCTGGTCAAGTACTGGGCGGTCCGGCTCCCCATCGCGGTCGCGGCCGTCCCGGTCGCGACGACGGTCGGCGCGTTCGGCGTCACCGTGACGCCCGGGCTCGGCTGGGGGGTCGAGGCCGTCTTCTGGGCGGTCGCGGCCTCGAACGTCCTCGGGTTCCTCGGGCTCAGCGCGTACTTCCTGTACACCACTCGCCGCGGCATGTTCGCGAACGCCGCCGAGCACGCGGCCGGCGGCGAGGCCGACGCGACCGCCCCGGAGGCGGCGGACGACGACTGACGGCGGTCGGGTCGGGCGGGTCAGTCCGCGAGCAGGTCGGCGCTCTCGACGACGGTCGCGAACTCGCCGTCTAAGTGCGCGAGCGCGACGCGGTGGGAGGTCGCCGGGTCGATCCGCTCGCCGTCCGGCGCCTCGCGGGCGTGGGTCGCGGTCGCGTCGGCGACCACGGACACGTCGTAGCCGCGGTTCTCCGCCTCGCGCGTCGTGGTCGAGACGCAGTGGTCGGTGGTGAGCCCGCAGACGACGAGCGACTCGTACCCTCCCTCGCGGAGCCACGCGTCGAGCCCGGAGTCGAGGAAGGCGCCGTTGACCGACTTCTCGAACGTCGGCTCCCCGTCGACGGGGGCCGTCTCCGGCTTCCACGCGAAGCCGGGGGCGTCCGGGCGCAGCGGCGAGTCCGGCTCCGTCGAGGCGTGCCGGACGTGCGCGACGGGGCGGTCGTCGTCGCGCCAGCGGTCGAGCAGCGCGGCCGCGGCCGCCTCGGCGTCGGGGTTGTTGCGCTCGCCCCAGCCCGGCTCGTCGAAGCCCGTCTGGAAGTCGACGAGGAGGAGGACGGCGTCGTCGTCCGGCGCCCGCTCAGTCATCGCCGAGCCCAGACGTGACCGCCGCGTCCCCGTCGGCTGCCGAGGCGTCGTCGTCCGCGAACCGGCGCCACGCGCCGGGTTCGAGGAGGTCCGCCGCCGCCCGCGGGTGGTCGCGGGCCGGCGAGAGCGGGCAGGCGTCCGGGCTCGCGTCGTCGTCCTCGCGGAACAGGTACTGCGTCCACTCGCGGTCGCCCTCGACGCCCCAGTCGCCGAGGTCGGCGTGGGGGCAGACGCCGTCGTAGTCGCTCATCCGGTCGCGGATCGTCTCGCGAGCCCGCTCGCCGGCCTCGGTGTCGGCGGTGATCCCCTCGAAGACGGCGCGGGGCTGGAAGGTTATCTCCAGCCCGACCGGCGAGTATCGGCTCTTCCGCTCCTCGTAGAACGGCGCCCGCGACGTGGGGAACAGCGGCTCGCCGCCGAAGCAGAACTCCCAGCGCGGGGTGTCGGGATCGGTCGGGATGTCGTCGGGCCACGGCTCCGGGTCGTGGACGTGGAGGAACTCCAGCACGTGCCAGAGCCGCTCGTGGTAGTGCGCCTCGCCGCGCTCGCCGTCCGGCGGCCTGAAGAACACCGCGAGCGGCGCGCGGTCGGCGTGGTCGGGGTACGTCTCCAGGTACTCGACGAGCACGTCGCGCAGGCGCAACAGCGCGGCGGGGTCCGTCGTCGACTCGCAGGCGGCGTACAGGAGGTCGCCCTCGCGCTCGACCTCGATCCCGAAGTAGCAGGGGAACGGCGACCCGTCGCGCTCGCCCAGCATCGACTCCCGGAACGTCCGGTAGTGTTCGCGGAGCCACGGCGGCGCGTCGTCGAGCCGACCGCGGAGCGTCGCCTGGTCCAACAGCACGCCCTCGGTTCCGGGCTCGTTCATACCCGCATTCGGGGACAGACCGGCTTTTGGCTTTCGGGGAATCCGGCGCGGCGGGAGCGCGGGGGCGAAGGATTATCAGCGATCGCGCCGACGCTCACCGGCGGTATGGCGGCGGACGACCCGCGCGACCTCGAACGCTTCCTCGACGCGCAGGACGGCGTGATAGAGGCGGCCAGGCGGGAGCTGCGGTCGGAGCGGAAGCGCGGTCACCGGATGCGGTTCGTGTTCGCGCAGGTCGAGGGGGTAGGGAGCGGCCGGACCTCGCGGCGATACGCGATCGGATCCCGGGAGGAGGCGGCCGCGTACCTCGCGCACCCGACGCTCGGGCCGCAGCTGCGGGAGTGTACGGCGATCGGCAACGGGACCGACGGGCGGACGGCCCGCGAGGTGTCCGGGGCGCCCGACGCCCTGAACTTCCGGTCGTGGATGACGCTGTTCGACGCGGTCGCGGACGGGTCCGAAGCCTTCGGGGCCGCGCTGGACCGCTACTACGACGAGCGCGACGAGGGGACGCTCCGGTTCCTGCGAGAGGAGTGAGGTCGGCGGTCGGGAAGTCGACCGCCCGACCGGGCCGACGCCCGGCTCAGTCGCCCGCCACCGCGAACCGCGAGGCGTCGCCCTCCTCGGTCGGCGCGGTGAGCAGCGAGACGCCAACGGTGAGGACCGCCGACAGCGCCATCAGCCCGAGCGCCACGTCCCAGCCGCCAGCGACGGTGCGCGGCAGCGTCGGGACGGCGTCGACGACCGCCGACAGCACCACCGCGAGGTACGCGACCTGCGGGACCGCGACGCCGGCGAGCATGCCCGTGCGCGTCGTCCGCGGCCAGTAGAGCGCGCAGATCACGGGGAGCGCGAGCAGCGCGAACCCGGAGAACGCGGTGCCCCCGACCTCGACCAGCGTCCCGGGGCGGAACAGGCTCGCGACGAACGCGAGCGCCGCGAACCCGGCGACGCCGACGCGCGCGACCCACGCCTCGCGGCGCTCGGAGGCGTCGGCGTTCACCACGGGCCGGTACACGTCCCGGGTGAAGTACGACGACCCCGACAGGAGCATCGAGTCGGACGAGGACATCATCGCGGCCATCGCGCCGGCGATAACGAGCGCCGTGAACCACGCCGGCGTGTACTCGCCGAGCACGACCGGGAGCACGTTCGCGTTCTCGGGGACCGTGACCGGCGTCCCGGCCGCCCACGCGCCGAGCATGAACGCGGGCAGGAAGAGCAGGAGGACGAGCACGGGCCACAGCGCGAACGACCGCTTCAGCGTCGCGGCCGACTTCGCGACGAAGAAGCGCTGGTTGATCTGCGGGAACATCGTCACGCCGAACGCGATGGTGACCGCCGTCGAGATGATGAACCCGGGCGTGTACGTCCCGCCGCCGAAGCTCCCGAACTCGGGGCGAGCGGCCAGCATCCCCTCGGTCGCGGCGCCAACGCCCCCGAGCGACGAGACCAGCCACGCGGCGGCGATCCAGACGACGGAGAGCATGAACAGCCCCTGAAGCGTGTCGGTCCACGCCACGCCGCGGAGCCCGGCGACGGCGACGTAGAGGATCATGAACGCCGTGATCAGCGCCGCGCCGCCCCAGTAGGGCACCGCGCCGTTCGTGAGCCCCACGAGCGCCTCGCCGGCGCCCATCTGCTGGAGCATGACGTACGGGAACAGCCAGAGGAGGCTGACGCCGGCGACCAGCGCGCGCAGGCCGGTCGAGCCGAACCGGTCGCCGAGCATCTCGCCGAGCGTCACGTAGCCGTTGCGGGCGCCGATCAGCCACTGCTTGTAGCCGATCACGTACCACAGCACCGCGAACAGCACGCCGTCGAGGGTGCCCATCACGATCAGCCACTCCGGGCCGGCCGCGTACGCGAGGTTCGGCCCGCCGAAGAAGGTGAACGCCGACAGCAGCGTGGCGAACGTCGTGAAGAGCAGCACGAGCGTGCCGATCGACCGGTTCGCGAGGTAGTAGTCCTCCGCCGTCGACTCCGAGACGCGGTACGCGACCAGCCCGAGCGCGAGCGCGGCGACGAGGTAGCCGACGACGACGCCGAGCGAGAGCCCCAGCGTCATCGGCGATCACCGTCGACGGGCGTCGGCGCGTCGCTGCCGGCGACGTCGCGATCCGGTCGCCGCCCCATCCCGCGCTCCCACGCGCCGCTCCGGACGAACAGCGCGAACAGGGCCGTACACAGTCCGAGCCACGCCACGTGCCACCAGATCCACACCGGCAGCCCCGCGACGACAGCGTCAACGCCCCACAGGGGCCACGGCACCGCGAAGGCCACGAGGACCGCGAACGTCGGTATCCACACGAGATCGCTCCGTGAACGCGTCATGTGAGAGAATAGTGTTTCCATAGGTACAAAGAACTATCGAACAGATTCGGATAGGCTTTTCGTAGAGAAATTTTCTTCAATAGTCGGCGACGGAGGAGGAGGGTGCGATAGCTATTTTCCGCGAGGAGCGCAACCATACACGGACGGGCGCTACCGCCCGACATCACCATTCACCACTCATGAAAGACACAGAGAAATACCTGATACACGCCACCATCGCGGCCGACGGCGTCGTCGAGCGGAGCGACGTCGTCGGGGCGGTGTTCGGCCAGACGGAGGGGCTGCTCGGCGACGAGTTAGACCTCCGCGACCTCCAGGAGTCCTCGCGCGTCGGCCGGATCGACGTCTCCGTCGAGTCCGAGAACGGTCAGTCGTTCGGCGAGGTCACGGTCGCGTCGAGCCTGGACAAGGTCGAGACCGCCATCTTAGCGGCCGCGCTGGAGACGATAGACCGCATCGGTCCCTGTCACGCCTCCGTGGAGGTGACGAGCATCGAGGACGTGCGGGCGGCCAAGCGCCGCGAGGTCGTCGAGCGCGCCAAGGAGCTGATCGCCGGCGGCTTCGAGGAGACGAGCCTCGCGAGCAGCGACGTGTTAGACGAGGTGCGCGACGCCGCGCGCGTCGAGGGCATCGTCGACTACGAGGGGCTTCCAGCCGGACCGCGCGTCGGCGACTCCGACGCCGTCATCGTCGTCGAAGGGCGCGCCGACGTGCTCACGCTCCTCGACTGCGGGATCAAGAACGCCGTCGCGGTCGAGGGGACGAATGTCCCCGAGGCGGTCGCCGGCCTGACGGCCGACCGGACCGTCACCGCGTTCCTCGACGGCGACCGGGGCGGCGAGCTCATCCTCCGCGAGCTCGCGCAGGTCGGCGAGGTCGACTACGTCGCGTTCGCGCCGCCCGGCGAGTCCGTCGAGGACCTCGACCGCGACGCCGTCTTCGAGGCGCTCCGCGGGAAGGTGCCGTACGCCAGCCTCGCGGACGCCGCCGACCTCCGCGCGGCCGCCAGCGACGAGGAGGTCGCCGACGGCGACGACTCCGGGTCGGTCGCCCGCGTCGGCGACGGCGGGGCGGTGCCGGGCGACGCATCGGGCGGTGGCTCGACCGGCCCGTCGACTGAAACGACCTCGTCGCCCGAGGTCGAGCCGGAAGACGAGTCGTCCGAACCGGAGTCGACGCCGCCCGACGACGCCGACTCGACGCTCGACGCCGACGTGGCCGTCGAGCCCGAGTCGGGACCCGTCGGCGAGCCGAACGCCGGGTCAGCCGAGGAGTTGGATACCGAGTCGGCCGCGGAACCGGACACCGAGGCGGTCGAGGAGCCGGAGACGGAGGCGGTCGAGGAGCCGGACGCCGAGTCGGCTGAGGAGTCAGACACCGAGTCGGCCGCGGAGCCGGAGCCCGACGAGAGTAACGACGAACGGGGCGACGCGACCGACGACGGACCCGACGAACAGCGGTCGATGGCGGTACACGTCGACGAGGTCGTCGACGGCGCGACCGGCCGCGCGCGGCTCCTCGGCGACGAGTTCGAGGTCCTCGACGAGGTCGACGCCGGCGAGGCGTTCGACGCGGTCGAGGGCGCCGAGCCCGCGCCGCACGCCGTCGTCGTCGACGGGACCGTCGACCAGCGGCTGCTCGACGTGGCGGCCCAGCGCGGCGTCGCCGACGTGGTGGGCCGCGACCTCGGCGAGTTCGTGAAGCGCCCGGTCGGAACGCGCGTCCTCGCGGCCGACGACGTTTGGGCCGGGAACTGAGGCGGGCCGGCCGGCGTTTCAGACCAGTCCGACCGCGCCCAGCAGCGCGAACAGCGCGTCGCCGTACGTCAGCGAGACGACGAGGCCGACCGCCATCGGGACGACAAACGGCATCCCGGGCGAGACCAGCACGCTGTCCTCGTGAGCGACGACGTCGAGACCGTCGCGGAGCGTCGCGGCGTCGGTGCCGTAGGCGCCGTGGTCGATGTCGTCGAGGAAGCGCTCGGCCGCCCAGGGGTCGTCGACCTCTGGGTCAGCGTCGACCGCGTCGGCGGCGTTCGCGTCCTCGACTGCGCGTCCCCCGTCTGGGGTCGCGTCGTCCACTGCGCGTCCCCCGTCTGGGACCGCGTCGTCCACTGCGCGCCCCCCGTCGGTCCGCGGGCCGACGTGAGTCCCCCCGTCCGTCGGGTCGAACGTCTCGCCGACGGAGGCCGGGTCCCGGAGGCCATCGGGGTCGGCGCGCAGGTCGGCGAGCGTGAGCCCGCGCCAGCGGAGGTACATCCGGAGCGCGTCCAGGTCGAGCCCGCCCCGGGTGGGCCCCTCCGGGTCCTCGAACAGGCGGCCGTGGCGGTCCGGCAGCGAGTCGGTCGCGACCGGGCGCGCGAGGAACATGCTCGAGGAGACCTCGCCGCGGACGAGGTTGAGGGCGGCGAGGCCGACCGGGTACGCGAGCCCGATCAGGACGGTGTTCGTGAGGATCGTCAGCGAGAACACGCCGAGCTGGGTGCCCACGAGCGGGAGCGTGGCGCCCCCGACCTCGTAGGCCGGGAACGTCGGGAAGACCACCGCGAGCGCGATCATCGCCTTCGCGTCGGCGCCGCCGAACGCGCCGAGGTACCAGAAGGCGTAGCCGAGCGGCGCGACGAACAGCAGGCTGATCGCGGCCCGAACGAGGAAGATCCGCCCGTCGAACCCGGCAAACGGCCACAGCGAGGCGGCCACCCAGACCAGGAGCAGCGCGCCGAACAGGTACAGCGGCGGCCAGAGCCGGTTCGGGAGGCGCCGGGTCCGGACGTCCCGGATCGCCGCCCACGCGAAGACGGGGACGACGAGCAGTCGGAGGAGGTCCGGCAGCGTCGCGACCATGTCACCACGGGCGAGACGGGGCCAATTAGGCGTTCGGGTTCGGCTATCGCGAGCGATAGCGCCCCGCGGTCCGCCGGGCGTCTCGTCCCGGTCCGGCGAGGCCCCGTCCCCCGATCCGCGGGGCGTCCCGCCCCGCGATCCGCCGGCCCTTCGTGAGTCGCCCGCCGACCGGAGCGCGAGGCGCCACCGCCTCGGGACGAGCCTGTACGCCGGCCTCCTGTTCACCGTGCCCGGCCTCGTCGCGCGGGCGACCGGCCGGCCGTTCGTCTTCCCGAGCCTCGGCCCGTCCGCGTTCGTCCTCGCGTTCGACCGCCGGAGCGTGCGGGAGCGGGCCGTCCGCGTGGTCGGCGGTCACCTGATCGGCGGCGTCGCCGGGCCGGCGGCGCGGACGGCGATCGCCGACGGCGCCGCGCTGACGGCGACGCCGCCCGCCCTCTCGCCCGAGGGGGTTCGCCTGACGGCGAGCGCGGTCGCCTCGCTCGTGGCGACCGGCTGGGCGATGATCGCGACCGGGACGGTCCACCCGCCGGCGTGCGCGACGACGCTCATCGTCTCGCTCGGCCTCCTCTCGACGCCGACGGAGGTGGCGATCACCGTCGCGAGCGTGACGGTCCTCGTCGCCTTCCACGCCGTCGTCATCCTGGCCTTCAAGCGCCTCGTCGGGGACACGCACCCGCTGTACGGCCGGGACGAGGCGACCGACGCGGACGGCTGACACGAGTCAGTCGCCGGACCGCTCCGATTCGTCCGGGCGGTCCGGCCGCCGGTCGAAGACGGCGAGTATCGGCTCGGGGTCGGCGAGGCCCGGGATCCGGTACTCGTCGTCGCGGAGCTCGATCGCGACGGTCTCGGTCCCGAGCCGCCGGTCGAGCCCGCTCCGCTCCACCCGGAGGTCCGTCTCGTCCCACGGTTCGACGCGCCAGAGCGCGGTGCCGAGCAGCCGGTCGCGGGCGACGAGCGCGTCGTCGCCGGCGCGGTACTCGACGAGCCCGTGCCGGAGTTCGTGGTCAATTGCGGCGAGGCCGAGCGGGAGGGCGACGGCGACCGCGAGGAGCGTGACGGCCGTTCCCCACTTCCCGCCGAGCGCGAACAGCGCGGCGCCGAGCGCGGGGAGCGCGGCGAGGTACCACAGCCCCGGGTGGCCGATCGGGGTCGTCAGCGCTCCCGCGATCCGCGCGCGAGGGGGCTGGCGGACCGTCTCGACCGGCTCCGCGAGCGAGCCGTCGACGGGCTCCGCCGCGGGCGGGTCGTAGGAGAAGCCCAGGTCGAGCGCGGACGACTCGTCGAGCGCAACTAACCGGTCGCCGTAGAGGCTCGCGAGGTCGAACGCGAACTTCACCGCGACGATGCCGAGCAGGAGGGGGAGACCGATCGCGTCCGGGTCGAGCGCCGATATCGGCGCGTCGCCCTCCAGCGTGCCCGCGGCGACGACCGTGACGGTGAACAGCGCGCCGAAGAAGATGGCCGCGCCGCGCGCGAACACCCCCTGAGTCGCCGTCTGGGCGCTGTGGTCGCGGTACTCGCCGCGACCGAAGTACTCGACGAGCGTCGTCGCCCCCTCGCCGACGAAGACGGCGAGGACCGCGAGCGTCACGGTGTCGAGCGCCCGCGGCGACAGCCCGCCGTCCGCGACGACGCCGACCGTGAGCGTGCCGACGACCCCCCAGACGACCGCGAGGATCGGGGCGGCGACCGGGAGGACGAGCAGCGACGAGACCCGGACCTCGACGCCGGTCCGCGGGACCGACAGCCCGCCGCGGCGCTGCGCGAGCGGGCCGACGATCAGCCCGTCGCGCTCGATCTCGGACGGCCGGCCGGCGAACAGCGCGCGGACGAGCGCCCAGCCGGAGGCGATCCCGAGTTCGAACCAGTACAGCGTCATCAGCGCGGCCGCGTTCCAGCCGAGCGCGACGACGCCGACGAGCGGGAGCAGGGTGGCGACGGCGACCGAGAACGCGCGCGGTCGGCGGCCGCGACCGAGCGCGCGCAGGCGGTCGGGCAAGCGGGAGGAGGGCATCCGTCGGTCGTTCCGCGTCGTCGCACATAAGCGGTCTGGAGCGGGCCACCACAGGAACCGAGCGAGAGAACCGGCGCGGGCCGCCGCGGGGCCCGACCGACGGCGGCGTCCCCTTACCGCGCCGGGCCGGCCTCCCGGTGGAGGTAGAGGTACGCGAGCACCGGGACGATGGTGAAGACGAGCGTCGAGAGCGCCCAGAGGAGCGCGTAGCGGCTCCCGCGGGCCTTCGCGTCGCGGTAGATCCAGACCGCCGCGGCGACGACGACGCCGTAGATCACGAGCGTGAGCGGGAGCGACCACGGGAGGGCAATGCCGAGGGGGGTCATGGCTCACCGGTGAGGTCCGCGCACATCACGAAGTCGGGTTCGGTCGCGACCGACACGCGGTTCGCGGCGACGTCGCTCACGTGGTCGACCGTCTCGGGGATCAGCACGCGGGCGCCGTCGGCGTCGGCCGCCGCGGCGTCGGCGGCGACGGCGTCGAACAGCGTCCCCGCCGCGTCGGCGTCGCGCCACGCGGCGACGCCGTACGTCGCCGTCCGGGTCGTCTCGCCGTCGACCTCGCGCTCCGTCACGCGCGTCCGGACCGCGACGCCGGCGACCGCGTCCGCGTCGCCGACCGCGAGGAGGCGGTCCTCGGCGGTCGCGGCCGCGAGCCGCCCGCGGGTGAGCTGCGAGCAGGCCCACGACTCGTCGGGGTCGAGCGCGAGCCCGCGCAGGTGGTCGCGCGCGTCGCTGTCGCTCCAGAACGCCCACGCCGCGTTCGGGTCCGGGTCGGCGAGGGGGCCGACGCCGGCGTCGGCCGCGCCGTCGAGCGCGGTCGCGGCGGGATCCGGCTCGGCGAACCGGAACTCCGTCTCGGGCTCGAAGCCGACGGCGCGCGACTGGCCGAGGCCCATGGCGTTCCACGAGAACACCATGTTGCGGCAGACGGCCGCGCCGCGCTCGCGGGCCCAGTCGAGGGCGGCCTCCGAGAGCGCCGTGCCGACGCCGTGGCCGCGGGCCGCGGGGTCGACGCGGATCCCCTGTCCCCACGCCTCCCACTCCGACAGCGAGACGGCCTGGATACAGCCGACGACCGCCTCGGGGTCGCCGGCGTCGGCGGCGCCGGTCCCGTCGCCCTCGACGCGCGTGTCGCCCGCTTCCCGGCCGTCGAGGTCGGCGGAAGCCGCGGCCTCCGGCGGGAGGGTCGCGACGAAGGTGCCGCGGTCGGGGTCGTCGTCGGCGGCCCAGTCGGGGAACACCCGCGGGATGTAGTCCTCGTGGCGCTCGCCCCACGTGTCCCGCGTGAAGGCCGCGACCGCGTCGGCGTCGGCGGGGCGCGCCTCGCGGACGGCGACCGCCGGGCCGCCGGCGGCGGACCCGCGACCGCTCATCGCCAGGGCCGCGACTCCTCGGTCAGCTCGCCGGCGAGGTCGCGGCCCATCGCCTCGGCGGGGTCGGAGCGGTTCGCCAGCGCCCACATGAGCTTCACCTTCGCGGTGCCGGGGAGGGTGTCGCCGGCCTCGACGACGCCCGCGTCGAGCAGGTCGCGGCCGGTGTCGTACACGCGGTCGCATACCCGGCCGGCCAGGCACTGGCTCGTCATGGCGACGACGGCGCCGCCCTCGACCAGCTCCTCGATCCGCGGGATGAGGTCGGTGTGGACGTGGCCGAGCCCGGTGCCCTCGATGACGACGCCGTCCTTCCCGTCGAGGTAGTCCCACGCCGCCGGGTCCATCCCGGGCGTGAACTTGACGAGTTCGACGTCGCCGTCGAGGCCGGACTCGACGCCGACGGTCCCCTCGTCGTCGCCCCGCGGGAGCGGCTCGCGGTTCCACTCGACGGCGGCGTCGGCCGCGTCGCCGTCGGCGCCCGCCTCGGCGGCCGCCTCGTAGTCGATGACGCCGAGGGGCGCGGCGCCGACCGTCTCGAAGGCGTCCCGACGGGAGGTGTGGTTCTTGCGGACGCGCGTGCCGCGGTGGAGCGCGCAGGCGTTGTCGGAGGGAGCGGCGTGCATACAGACGAGCGTCTCGGCGTGGTCGGCCTTCGCGGCCTCGACGGCGCAGACCGCGTTCATCACGTTGTCGGAGGAGGGGCGGTCCGCGGAGCGCTGGCTCCCCGTGAACACGACCGGCACGGGCGAGTCGAGCATGAAGGAGAGCGCAGACGCGGAGTACTGCATCGTGTCGGTGCCGTGCATCACCACGACGCCGTCGGCGCCCGCCTCGACCTCCTCGGCGACCGCCGCGGCGAGGTCGCGCCAGATGGACGGCTCCATGTTCTCCGAGAGGATGTTCGCGACGACCCGGCCGCGGTAGTTCGCGCGGCCGGCCAGCTCGGGGACCGCGCGGAGCACGTCCTCCGCGTCGAACTGGGCCGTGACGGCGCCGGTCCGGTAGTCGACGGTGGAGGCGATGGTCCCGCCGGTGGAGATGAGCGAGACGGTGGGCAGGTCGTCGTCGAAGGTGATCTCCGAGGTGGCGTCCCCGTCGCCGTCGGTCTCGGCCGCGGGGTCGACCTCGCGGACCCCGGACTCCACCACCTCGACGTCGGCCGCGTCGCGGTCGATGCCGACGTTGTAGCCGCCGTCGAGCTTGACGACGAGGTGGTCGCGCGTCGTGGAGGGGAGCAGTACGCCCTCGTTGGTGACGCCCCCGCGCTCGACGCGGACGCGATCTCCCGGTTGCATACGCCCCGGTTCCGCCGGGGCGGACTTGAATCCAACCGTTCGCGGCGCGGAGCGGTAGGGCGACGGGAAACAGGAGAGAAGACGGAGGCCGGCGGCTATCGGCCGATCGCGGGAGCGGCGGGCGGCGGGGTCAGTGCTCGATGTACTCGGCTTCCCAGTCGGTCCGGGCCTCGATTTCGCGTCGTCCGCGGCGAGTCAGCGTGTAGTAGTTCGTGCGGCGGTCGCGCTGGCCCTTCTCGACGAGCCCCTTCTCGACGAGCGTGTCGAGGTTCGGGTAGAGGCGGCCGTGGTGGATCTCCTTCTCGTAGTACTCTTCGAGCTCCTCTTTGATGGCCAGCCCGTGCGGCTCGTCGAGCCCCGCGATCACGTAGAGCAGGTCTCGCTGAAAACCTGTGAGGTCGTACATACAACTGCCTCTACATACCTGTCGAAAATAAATAAATATACCGTTATATCAGTCCACGTACGACCGGCGAGCGGGCCCTGCGTCCCCGGAACACCGGACTCCGTTCTGTCAACTCCGCAACCGTCGCGTGAGTCCGGACCGCGTGTTCACCGGCGGCAGTCGTTTCGGTTGAGTGATATGTGTCGTTGACCGGGGCGAAAGGCGCACTCGGAGGCGAGTGACGGAACTGCGCTGCGGTCCGGCGGCGACGCTCGGTCCGGACGTGGTACCGCGCGCTCCGCTCGGGCGCGACGCGAGACGGACCGACCGCTAGGCGGTCGAGCGTCGGAAGAAGGCACGCCCGACGCGGAAAAAAGCCGCGTCGGGCCTGCCGATTGGTCCCCGCTGACGCTTCGGCCCTCCAGACGAAGCGTCACCCGATTGTACAGCGTAGAGAGTCATAAACGTGTCGTACGTCGCTCACATATGTTCCTCTTCTAACACCCAGCCGAGCGCGCGCTTGTAGTGCGCGAACAGTTCCTCGACGCCGCGGTGGTTCATCTCCTCGTCGTCCAACTGCTCGCGGAGGAACTCGTACTGCTCTCTGACCTCCTCTTCGGAGCGCATGCGAGACGGATAGGGAGCGGTCCCGGATAGTGTTGTGGCCGACGGTGGCCGTTTCGGGGTCGGCGGCGGAGGACGGTCGGCGTCCGACCCGCGGCGCTCGGGGGACGGGGACCGCGCGGCTGGGACGCCGATCAGCGGTACCACGCGACCAAGACGCCGCCCACCATCGACACGCCGACGGCGGTCAGGAGTCCGCCGAGGCGCACCGACCCGTCGAGCGTCGTCACTCCGAGGAGCATCGACACGCCGATCATCGTCGCCAGGGCGCCGGCGATCAGGAACAGGGCGCCCCACACGACGTCGGGGACCAGTTCCGCTACCGCGCCGAAGAGCACGTCGAATATCTCGTCGAGCATGGGGACCGGGCGTGTGCGGTGACGGCGCTCCCGAAGAAAACGCTGTCGCCGGTCGCCCGCGAACGGTAACGTTGATACGTCGACCGCGGGTACGAGAGGAGACGATGGACGACCGGACCCGCGAGTACCTCCGGGGGCGGTTCGGCGACTACTACCGGTCGGTGTCGCTGTCGCTCCCGCCCGACGCGAACCTCCGCGAGTGGGGCCACATCCCGTGGACCCCCGGGTCCGGGACGACGATGGTCCGGCACCAAGGGCTAACCGAGCTCGGCCACGTCGACACGTTCTTCGCGGACAACGCCCCCCGGCACGCCTACTTCTCGGCCGCGCGCTACGACGACCCCGGCGCGGCGACGATGGGACAGAAGGGGTGGCGGAACGCCGACCTCGTCTTCGACCTGGACGCCGACCACCTCCCCGGCGTCGACCCGGAGACCACCACGTACCCGGAGATGCTGGCGGCGTGTAAGGACGCGCTCCTTCGGTTGTTGGACTTCATCGACGACGACTTCGCGTTCGAGGACGTGACCGTCGTCTTCTCGGGCGGGCGCGGCTACCACGTCCACGTCCGCGACGAGGGCGTGAGGGGGTTAGACAGCGACGCGCGCCGCGAGATCGTCGACTACGTGCGGGCCATCGACCTCGACACCGACGGCCTGATCCGGACCGTCTCCGACCGGGGGACGACGAAGCGCGTCCTCCGCACCGAGGGCGGGTGGGGGGCGCGCGTCCACGACGCCCTGGTCGAGTACGCCGACGACCTCCGGGAGATGAACGACGAGGCCGCGCGCGAGGAGCTGATGAAGTTTGATGGGATAGGTGAGAAAGGGGCGAAGACGATCCTCGGCGCGTTCGACCGGAACCCGACGGCGGTGCGCGAGGGCAACGTGGAGGCCGGCGGGCCCGGGGTGCGCCGGCTCGTCTCGGCGCTCGCCGCGCGCGTCGCCGCGGAGGACGCCGCGCCGATCGACGAGCCGGTGACCACCGACACGCGGCGGCTCATCCGGCTGCCGGGGACGCTCCACGGCGGCTCCGCCCTGGTCGTCACGCCGCTGCACCGGGACGAGATCGCCGACTTCGACCCGCTCCGGGACGCCGTCCCGGAGCGGTTCGTCGGCCGCGAGATCCGGATCGAGACGGACGCGGATCGGACGGTAGAATTAAACGGCGAGCGCGTCAGAGTTGAATCCGGTAGAAACACCGTGCCCGAGTTCGCGGGGGCGTTCCTGATGGCCCGCGGCGAGGCGCGGAAAGCCCCCGAACGATGACCGACGAGCAATGAACCTCGACGAACTCCGGTCCGCGCAGGCGAAGGAGCGCCGGAAGGACAGCCTCCAGCACCTGCGGGACTCGTTTTACGACGACGTGGGCGCGTACGTCGCGGACCTCCGCGCCGCGCGCGACCGCCGCGCCGAGCAGGTCGAGAACCCGTTCGCGGACGACGACGTCCGCCGGCTCTCCGACGAGGTCGAGACCGCCGAGGAGGTCGCGGAGGCCCTCTACGAGCGCCGGGTCGGGAAGGTCGTCAAGCTCGCCTCCTTCGCCGCGGCGGACATGTCCGTCGACGAGGAGGGGATGACGACCGAGGAGCGCCGGCTGTTCGACGACCTCGTCGAGCGCATCACCGCGAACAAGTCGGAGGTCCTCGACGTGCTCGCGGGCGAGTCGCCGGTCACGGACTCGTCCGGGACCGGCGACGCCGCGTCGGCCGCCCGCGACGCCGGGGGACCGCGCGACGCGACGCCGAACGCCCCGGCGGCCGAAGCCGAGACGCCGCCCACCGGGACGGGGCCGGACCCGGCGGGCGCCGGCGACGCGACCCCCGAGAGCGGGTCCGCCGCCGCGGACGCGCTCGCCGGGGCGATGGGCGGAGGCGAGACCGAGTCGACCGGCGACGCCCCGGCCGGGCCGACCGAGGGCGACGCGGACCCCGCCGCCCCGGAGCCGACCGGCGACGCCGGGACCGCGGGGGACGGCGAGCCGACGCCGGTGCCGCCCGAGCCGGCGCCCCCGGGTGCGGTCGGGGTCGACGACGATCCGGACGGGACCTCCACGGGCGACGCCGACGAGGAGCCGACCGCCGGCGCGACGACGGACGGCGGCGCGGTGCCCGAGGGGACGGCGACCGACTCGCCGCCCGCCGAGGCGGAACCGGCCGCGGGTTCGGAGCCGACCGCAGATCCGGAGCCGGCCGGCGGAACGGAGCGAGCGACCGTCCGGATCACCCGCGACGTCGGGGCCATCTTCGGCGTCGACGAGCGGGAGTACGAGCTCGCGAGCGAGGACGTGGTCTCCCTCCCGGTGGAGAACGCCGACCCGCTGGTCCAGCGCGACGCCGCCGAACGCATCGACTGACCGCGGCCGATGGCCGCCTCCGCGACCGACGGCCGGGGCGGCGCCGGCCCCAAACCTGATTCCCCGGTAGCCGGACGTGTCGCGGCCGCGTGCGGCGCGGTCGCGACGCTCTCCGCGCTCTGCGGCATCGCGCTCGCCGTGCTGCTCGACCCGACCTTCTCGTGGACGACCGACGCGCTCTCCGACCTGGGGGTCCGCGACGGGAGCGCCGCCGCGTTCAACTGGGGGCTGATCGCCGGCGGGGCGGCCGGGGTCTGCTACGCGGCGGGCCTCGGACGGGCCGGGCGCCCAGTCCTGGCGCCCCTCCTCGCGCTGGCGATGGTCGCGATGGCCGGCGTCGGCGTCTTCGACGTCACAGAGCCGCTCCACGCTCCGGCCGCGATCGGGTTCTACGGACTCGTCACCGCGGCGTTCGCCGTCGACGGCTGGTTCAGGCGACGGGAGCCGACCGGCCGCGTCGCGCTCGCGTTCGCGCCGGTCCACGTCGCCGTCTGGGCGACGTTCGCCGCCGGGTGGTGGCCCGTGACCGGCCTCGCGCTCCCCGAGCTTCCGGGGGCGCTCATGTTCGCCGCGTGGGTGTGGGCGGTCGGGCCGGCACCGGTGGTCGAGGCGATCCGGTCCCCGCCCGGCGGCCCGACCGACGGACACTAACGCCGCGGGCGGCTACGGCCCGTCGATGGAGTTGGAGTTCCTCGGCGGCGCCCGCGAGGTCGGCCGCAGCGCCCTCCTCGTCGACGACGCGCTGCTGCTGGACTACGGGCTCATGACGGCGGACCCGCCGCGGTACCCGGTCCGAGACCCCGAGCCCGAGGCCGTCGTCGTCTCGCACGGGCACCTCGACCACGTCGGCGCGGTGCCCGCGCTGCTGAAGGGCGACCGCCGACCGCCGGTCCACTGGACGCCGCCGACGGGCGAACTCGCGCGCACGCTCGCCGAGGACACGCTGAAGCTCCACGGCAACAGCCCGCTGTGTCCGTTCGGCGCCGAGCACGTCGCCCGGCTGGGCGAGGTGGAGCGCCGGCACGGCTACGGGGAGCCGTTCCCGGTCGCGGGCGGGATCGACGGCGGCGGATACGAGGTGACGCTGTTCTCCGCGGGCCACATCCCCGGCTCCGCCCACGTCCTCGTGGACGACGGCGACACGCGGCTGCTGTATACCGGCGACTTCCACACGCACGACCAGCGGCTGGTCGCGGGGACGACCGCGCGCCCGGACGCCGACGTCGTCGTCTGCGAGTCGACCTACGCCGACGTGACCCACGAGGACCGCGCCGCGGTGGAGTCGGCGTGGGCCGAAAGCGTGGAGCGGACGATCTGGGAGGGCGGGACGGTCGTCGCGCCCGCGTTCGCCATCGGCCGGACGCAGGAGCTGCTCCTCGTCGCGGCCGCGAACGGCCTCACGCCGTACGTGGACGGGATGGGCGTCGAGGTGACGGAGACGCTCCGGCGGTACCCGTCGTTCCTGCGCGACGCGGACGCGTTCGGCGAGGCGGTCGGCCGGGCCCGCGTCGTCACGGGCCGCGACGGGCAGCGGAAGCGGATCGCGGCCGAGAACGCGCTGGTCGTCACCACCTCCGGGATGCTCGCCGGCGGGCCCGTCCAGACGTACCTCTCCGAGATCCGGGCGAACCCGACGAACCTCGTCACGCTCACGGGGTACCAGGTGGAGGGCACGCCCGGCCGCGAGCTCCAAGACCGCGGGCAGTTGGAGCTGAACGGGCGCGTTCAGCCGGTGAGCGCGCGGGTGAAGTCGTACGACTTCTCCGCGCACGCCGACCGCGAGGGGCTGGAGTCGTTCTTGACGTCGTACCGCGGGGCGCGCGTGCTGGTGACCCACGGCGACCGCTGCGAGGCGTTCGCGGCGGACCTGCGCGCGGACGGGTTCGAGGCGAGCGCGCCCGAGATCGGCGAGCGAGTCGCTCTGTCAAAATAGGTGAGCACGATGCTGAACGACAATTCGGGGGCGAAAGAAGCAGGTTCGTCGAGTGCTACTCCCCGCCGTCGGTGTACGCCCAGTCGTCGAGCACACGTTCGGCGACGGCGTTCGCCTCCGCCGGCGACGGACAGGAGCCGGCGACGACCTCCTCGGAGAGCTCACCCGCGAGGTCGTACACCGCGCTTCCGTCGCCGCGCTCGGCCACGCGCTCGAAGGTGGGCCGGTAGCCGGCGGCGGCGCGCTGACCGATCTCGTCGAGCGAGGCGTCGATGGTGTACTCGAGCTGACGGACCGCTTCCTCTGGTTCCATACGCGATCCACCGGCCGCGACCTACTTAAATGTACTCGGATTCGGAACTGAGTTAATTCCGCGGCGTCGTCCGCGCCGAACCGACGTTTATACGCCGCCGGAGGGTCGACCGGGGCCATGACCGACGCAGACGAGCACGACGCCGACGCGACCGGACGCGGCGACGAGTCCGTCCCCCCCGTCGCGGAGCGCGCGGACGACGTCGCGGAGCGCGCGGCCGTCGCGAAGCGCGCCGCGGAGGCGGGCGCCGCCGTGGCCCACGAGCACTTCCGGAGCGACATCGCGGTGGAGACGAAGGGCGAGGACGACGTGGTGACCGAGGCCGACCGCGCCGCCCAGCGCACCGTCATCGAGTCGATCCGCGAGTCGTACCCCGACGACGCGGTCGTCGGCGAGGAGGAAGACGAGCGCAAGACCGTGCCCGAGGCGGGCCCCGCGTGGGTGATCGACCCCATCGACGGGACGAACAACTACGTCCGCGACGTTCGCGTGTGGGCCACCGCGGTCGCGGCCGTCGTCGACGGCGAGCCGGTCGCGGCGGCGATCGTCGCGCCCGCGCTCGGCGACACCTACACCGCCGACGCCACGGGCGCGTACCGCAACGGCGAGCCGATCGCGGTGAGCGACGTGGCCGACCCCCGCGACGCCGCCGTCGACCCGACGATCTGGTGGGATTACGACGCCCGCGACGAGTACGCGGCCGCCTGCGAGGCGATCGTCACCCGCTTCGGCGACATGCGCCGGTTCGGCGCCGCGCAGGTGGTGCTCCCGACCGTCGCCGCCGGCGGGCTTGAGGGGACGATCACGAACGTCGCCGCGAACCCCTGGGACACGGTGGCCGGGGTGTTCGTGATCCGGCAGGCCGGGGGGCGCGTGACGGACCTGAACGGAGAGCGGTGGCGCCACGACTCGACGGGCCTCGTCGCCTCGAACGGCGCCCTTCACGACGAGGTCCTCGCGGCCGCGAACGAGATCGAATCGGACTGATACGTGGGTTTCGAGGTGGTTTCCGACCGATTCTCGGGCGGCCGTCAATGAGGCGAGACCACAGATCACTCTGGGTGGAACACCGTCAAAGCCCCAGCCGCTCGGTTCTGCGTCGTCGCTGACGGATCGCCGGAGAACACCGTCAAAGCCCCAGCCGCGAGGACTCGATGGGCTCGCTGCGGTCCTCGTCGCTCGCTTCGCTCACTCCTGCGGTCCTTACGTCGCCCGTCTTTGCCCTCGCGGCTGCCCCTTTGAGTCCCGCCCCGCACCGTCCCGCACCTCACGCCTCCCCAGCCTCGTCAGTCGCCTCCGCTTCGCTCCGACGACTGACTCCCTCGCGCGTGCTCCTCGCGGCCGCCTTCGGCGGCCACTCGGAGGCACGCGCCACGGCAGTGATGGTGTGGTCGACGACGGCGTCGTATTCTGGGACCGAGGGTTCAACTTCGGGGCCGTCGAATCCGGGGACATGTACGCGGTCGTCGGCTGCAACGAGTGCGCCAACATGTGGCTGGTCACGGACCCCGAGACGAGCGAGACCGCGCAGTGCTCGCGGTGCGGCAAGACCCACCGTACCGCCAAGCTCAAGCGCTTCTTCGAGTCCGAGGACCGCGCGGCCGCGCGGGAGGCGCGGTCGGCACTGCTCGCGAAGAAGCGCGGCGACAGCGCGGCGTTCGCGGAGGTCGACCACGTCTCGGAGCTGGAGGCCGCGGTCGAGGACGCGGGGATCGACGACCGCGAGTACCTCGAAGCGTCGGGGCTCGACGCCGACGCGGTCGACGCGGCCGGCGAGCGAGCCGAGGGCGGCGGGGGCGGGTCGCGGAGCCGAACCGAGGTCGTCCGCGACGCGGTCGACGCCGTCGACGACCCCACCGAGGCGGCGGTCGTGGAGCGCGCCGAGCGGGACGGCGTCCCCGCCGACGCGGCCCGCGAGGTCCTGACCCGTCTCACGCGCCGCGGCGAGCTCACCGAGTCGAACGGGCGGTATCGCGTCCTCTGACCCCGGTTTCGCCCGGCGGCCGTCGGCGGCTGGACAAAGCACTTATATCAGGCTCGTAACCGGTCGCACATGGACACCCGCACGGCCCTCCTGGCGGCGGCCGCCGCGCTCCTCGTCGCGGGCGCGGTCGGCGCGGTCGCCGCGCCCGACGCCCTCACCGACCCCCGAGCGACGGACGAGCCGCCCGGGCGGATCGACGTCGCCGGCGCGACGGTCGCCCCCGGCGAGGTGCGCGGCGAGACCGCCGAGCTCCGGCTCGGCACCGACCTCCGCCACCGCGGCGGGCCCGTCGAGAACGTCACCGTCCGCCACCGCGCGATCGGTTCCGAGTCCGGCCTCCTCGTCGACGAGACGACCGTCGAGGTCGGCGACGTCGACGCCGAGGGGGAACGCACTGTCAACGGCACCGTCACCGTCGAGCGCGAGGGCGGTTACCGCATCGAGACGGTCGTCTTCGCGGACGGGCAGCGCCGCGAGCAGCAGACCACGCGCGTCGCCGGCGTCGCGGCGCTCACGCCCGACTACGCCGACACGCAGGTCGGGTTCACCGACGGGAGCGTCTGGCCGACCGTCGCCGTGAGCGTGGCCGAGGCCGGCGACGGGACCGCGACGCTGTCGGCGTCGGTGTCGGTGACGAACCGCGGCGACGAGGCGAGCGACGACATCGACCTCCGGCTGTACCTCCGGCAGGCGGAGTCGAACGTCATCGCCGCGGAGGCGACGGAGACGGTCGGCACCGTTCGCCCCGGCCGCACCGACACCGTGACGGCGACCGTCGAGGTGCCCGACGGCTACAACTACTACATCGACGCCGCGCTGTTCGACGACGACGTGCTCGTCGACGAGACGCAGGGCGTCGCGAACCTGAACCCGCGGGAGACCATCACCGCGAACGAGACGGTCCGCGACGTGGCGTTCTCCGTCGAGGACTTCGAGCGCGACGACGTCGGCGGCGACGGCGCCGACGGCGCCCGCCGAGAGGGCGGCGACGGTGCCAGCGCCGACGCGACGCCCGGCTTCGGTCCGCTCGCGGCGCTCGTCGCGCTCGTCGTCGCGGCGCTGGCGGCGCGGAGGCGACGATGACGGACGACCCGCCGCGCGGGGAGCCGAGCGACGAGGAGGCGGCCAGCGACCGCGATCACACGAGCGACCCACCACAGCCCATGACCGACGACACCGACGCGACCGAGCGCACGGCGACGGACGCCGACCGCACCGACCGCGAGGAACCGGACCCCGACCGCGACGAGGGGAGCTACTGGACGGACCCGGTCGACTCCCCGGGAGGCGGCGGTCTCTCGACGGGCGGCCTCCGCGGCCTGCTCGACCGGGTCGGGCTGGCGGCGCTGTCGCTGCTCGCGGTCGTCGCCGGCTGGGGGTTCTACACCCAGTCCGGGGACGCGATCCGCACGTGGCTGGACCCGGCCTACGAGCCGATCGCGCTCGCCGTGTTCAACCTCGTGGTCCTGTTCGTCGCGCTCGCCGGCGTCGCTCACCAGCTCCGCCGGATCCGCGCGACCGAGTCCTGACCCGACCCGCGGCCGGCGTCACTCGTCGGGGAGCTGATCGGTGCTGGCCGGGATCTGCTCCACCTGCCCCGCGAGCGTCGCGGCGTCGCCGGCGACGGTGGAGGGCTCGACGCCGGCCTCGCCCGCGACCAGCCTGACGTGCGCGGCGAGCAGCGCGAGCGCGCGGAGGCCGGCGCCGTCGGGGTCGTCGTCGGTGCGCTGGGCGAACGTGGTGTCGACCTCGCCGTCGCGGACGACGCCGACGTGGACCGCGTCGATGTCGTCGCCGTCGAGGAGGTCGCGGGCGCGGGCGATCTCCGTCTCGAAGTCGTCGCCGTCGGCCGCGTCGGAAGCCGCGGATCGGTCGTCGCGGGCGGCCTCGTCGGAAGCGGGGTCGTCGGAAGCGGGGTCGTCGCTCATGTCGTCCTCTCGGGCGAGCGACGTGAAAAGCGCGGCGGGACTCTCGGTCGCGGAGCGGGAGACGGAAGGAAGGCCGGAACGCGGAGGCGGCGTTACTCCTCGGGGCGAGGCCGGGCGATGAACAGCGCCTCCTCGATGGTGAACGGGTCGTACGTCGACTGGTGGCAGACGCAGTAGGTCCCGTCGGCGGCGTCGTAGCGGGCGGACTCCTCCAGCACCTTGTACCCCGGGATACAGCAGAAGTGGGTACAGACGTTGAGGTACGCCATGAACCCCTGGTCGGTGGAGGCCTGAAGCCACTCGTCGTTCTGGGCCGCCTCCTCGATCTCGGGCGATCGGAGGACAATCGCGTTGAGGTTCGTGTCGGCGTCCTCGGAGCGCCACGTGACCGACGCGGGCTTGCCGACGCCCGCGCTGCCGATCCCGTTGCCCCACTCCTCGTAGTCGGAGAAGTCGTCGACGTGGATCCGGTCGCCGCCCGAGTAGGTGTTCGACTGCCAGTCGTACGGCGGGCCGCTCGCCGCGCGGAACAGGTTGTCCGACTCGAAGTTCGGCTGGACGTTCTCCTGCGACTCGACGCCGCAGTACTGGAACCACGCGCCGGAGTAGGTCACGCCGCCGAGCTCTTCCTGGGCGACCTCGATCTCCTGTCCCTCCTGGGTGACGGTAGTCGTCTCGGGCCAGATGCCCTCGATGTACCCCTCGTCGGTGACCCGAACGGGGATCTGCGGGAGCCCCCGGGGCGCCGGGCCGCCGGTGTGCGCGATGGTCCTCGCGACCGTCGACCCGCCGCCGACCCCGCCGGCGGTCGTCAGGGTGTTCACGGTCGCCGACCCCATCGCACCGACCCCCGCGAGGGCCGCGCCGCCGACGACGCCCTTCACGAAGCGTCGCCGCCCGGACTCGGACGGATACTTGTCGGACGCACTCATACCCGAACCTGAGGTTGGATCGGTAAAAAGGGTGACGAACCCTCCACCGGCGCGAGAATCGCCGCCGTCGCCGGTCGTCGCCGGCGCTCCGGACGTGGACTCCGCCGACCACGCCGCCGCGACCGCCGTCGAACAGGAACGTTCGTGATCGAATTAACTCGGAACCGAGGCAAGCATTCGTCCAGACCGCGGTTTTAACCGACCGCGACCGCAGTATGTGTGGTATGAAGTTGCACAATCGGGACGTGCGGACGGACGTTCGGGAACTCGGGGCGCTGGTGGGAGACGTCCTGGCCGCGCAGGCGTCGACGGAGGCGTACGAGACGGTCGAGACGCTTCGGAACGCGGCGATCGACTACCGGCGCGGCGACGCCGAGGACCGGGCGGCCCTCCACGAGGCGGTCGGCGACCTCTCGACGACGCGGGAGGAGGTGGTCGCCCGCGCGTTCACGACCTACTTCGAACTGATCAACCTCGCCGAGGAGCGCGAGCGGGTCCGCGCGGTCCGGAACGCCGACGACGGGAGCGCCCTCCACGACTCCTTCGACGCGACGATCGCCGAGTTCACCGAGGCCGGCGTCGACGCCGACGAGCTGGAGGAGCTGCTCGCCGACGTGCTCATCGAGCCGACGTTCACCGCCCACCCGACGGAGGCCCGGCGCTCGACGGTGAAGTCCAAGCTCCGCTCGATCGCGAACCACCTCGGCGAGCTCGACGAGCGCAACCTCACCGAGCGCGAGCGCCGCGCCGTCTGGCGCGACGTCACCGCCGAGGTGACCAGCCTGTGGGGCACGCGACAGGTCCGCCAGCGCGCGCCGGAGCCGGAAGACGAGGCGCGAAACGTCCAGTGGTACCTTGAGAACACCCTCTTCGACGTGGTCGGCGACGCATACGAGGAGTTCGAGGAGACCATCTCGAAGGAGTACGACGACGTCGACTGCCCGAAGCTCTTCGAGTTCCGCTCGTGGGCCGGCTCCGACCGCGACGGCAACCCGTTCGTCACGCCGGAGGTGACCGACGAGACGCTCGAACGCCAGCGCGAGGTCGCCGTCGAGAAGTACCGCGACCGGTGTAAGCGGCTCTCCGCCGTGCTGAGCCAGGACGGCGAGCGCTACGCCGCGGGCGACGCGCTGGCGCGGTCGCTCGCCGCCGACGCCGAGCGGTTCCCCACCGTCGTCGAGGAGGCGCGCGAGCGCTACCCCGACGAGCCGTACCGGCAGAAGCTCAGGCTGATGCGCGAGCGGCTGGACCGCGTCAACGACGTGCGCCCGGGCGAGTACCCCGACGGCGACGCGTTCCTGGACGACCTCGACGTCATCGCCGAGTCGCTGCGCGAGGACGGCCAGGAGTCGGTCTTGGAGTCCTTCGTCGAGCCGTTCCGCCGGCAGGTGGACACGTTCGGGCTCACGCTGGCGTCGCTCGACCTCCGCGACCACCGCGAGAACCACACCGAGGCCGTCGCCGAGGCGGTCGCGGTCGAGGGCGTCGACTACGAGGGGATGAGCGAGGACGAGCGCGTCGACTTCCTCACCGAGGCGATCCTTCAAGACGAGCCGGTCGTCGACGTCGACGAGCCCGGCGACGTCTCCGAGACGACGGAGCGCGTCCTGCGGCGCTTCGCGTCGTTCGCGGAGTGGCAAGAGGAGTACGGCCAGCAGGCGATCGACACCTACTGCATCTCGATGACCGAGGAGCCGAGCCACGTGCTGGAGGTGCTCTTCTTAGCCGACCAGGTCGGCGTCGTCTCCCTGCCCGACCACTGCGCGGTCGACGTGGTCCCGCTCCTGGAGACCGAGTCCGCGCTCAACGGCGCCGAGCGCATCCTCGGTACCCTCTTCGAGAACGAGGCGTACGCCGCCGCGCTCAAAGCGCGCGGCGAGGTCCAGGAGGTCATGCTCGGTTACTCCGACTCCAACAAGGAGAACGGGTTCCTCGCGGCGAACTGGGACCTCTACGAGAACCAGCGCCGGATCGCCCGGTTCTGCCGCGAGGAGGACGTGACGCTCCGGCTGTTCCACGGCCGCGGCGGCTCCATCTCGCGCGGCGGCGGCCCGATGAACGAGGCGCTGCTCGCGCTCCCGAACGAGACCGTCACCGGGCAGGTGAAGTTCACCGAGCAGGGCGAGGCCATCGCCGAGAAGTACGCCAACCCGCGGATCGCCGAGCGCGAGCTGGAGCAGATGCTCGACGCGCAGATCCGCGCCCGGAAGGAGGCGAACGAGGAGCCGGTCGAGGACGTGCCCGACCGCTGGGTCGAGGCGATGGAGATCATGGCGCCCGCGGCGCGGGAGACGTACCGCGACCTGCTGAACACGGACGGGTTCGTCTCCTACTTCGAACAGGCGACGCCCATCAGCGTCGTCGAGGACCTCAACCTCGGCTCCCGGCCCGCCTCGCGGTCGGGCGAGCGCAGCGTCGAGGACCTGCGCGCCATCCCGTGGGTGTTCTCGTGGACCCAGACCCGGCTCATCCTCCCCGGCTGGTACGCGATCGCCTCCGGCATCGACGCCTACCTCGACGAGGTCGGCGAGGAGGAGGGGATGGAGACGCTCCGCGAGATGTTCGACGAGTGGCCGTTCTTCCGGACGACGCTCGACAACGCCTCGCTGGCGCTCGCGCGCACCGAGCCGGAGATCGCGGCCGAGTACGCCGACCTGGCCGACGACGAGCTCCGCGAGCGCTTCTTCCCCGACTTGGTCGCCGAGTACGAGCGCGGGCGCGAACTGGTCTTGGCGATCAGCGGCCGCGACCAGCTGCTCCGCCGCGAGTGGCTCGAAGAGAGCCTCGACCGGCGGAACCCCTACGTCGACCCGCTGAACCTCCTCCAGGCGAACCTCCTCGGGCGCACCCACCGCACCGACGAGGAGGAGCGCACCCTGCGGCTCACGGTCAACGGCATCGCCGCCGGGATGAAGAACACGGGATAGCTCGGGTCGCGACGCCGCACCGCCCTCGTTTCTTTCCCGCCGCCGTCGAGTGCCTATCGGACGATCTCGTCGCCGACCGCGATCGTCCCCGACTCGACGATCCGGGCGTCGAGCCCGCCGCGGCCGTCGAGGGCGGTCGCCGCGTCCGCTTGCTCCGCGAGGTCCGCCATGTAGCCGCACGGCTCGCAGTGGCCCGTCCCCTCGACGACCGCCTCGCCGACCCGGAACCGCTCGCCGATCAGTTCGTCGAGGGCGACGCCGCGCGTCGTGACGTTGCGCCGGTGGGCACCCGCGTCGAGGTCGACGCCGTACTCCTCGGCCGCGGCCGCGAGCGCCTCCGCCGCGATGAACGTCACGTCGCTCGGCTCCAGGTCCGCCTGCTCGTTGTAGATCCCGTCGCCGTCGAAGTAGCGGTCGCCCCTGAGGCCGCGGTCCGCGACCGCCTCGACCGCCTCCCGCGACTCCGGCTCGCCGCCCGTCCCCGAGGCGACGTGAATCCGTTCGACCGTGCCGACGCCCGATCCCGTCATGCGCGACTCACAGACGGACCTCGGCGCGCGGGATCAAGAAGGTAGCGGCGGGATGAGAGTCGGGAACGCGGCGGAGTGATTGTCGGCGAGAGCGATGGGATGAGAGTCGCGAACGCGTCGGCGGGTGGCGTCCGCCCGCGACGACGCGACCGGCGCGACTGCGCGTCGGGTGTGGACCCGCCCGATCGCAATTCGATATAGCGGTATCGAGTGTATGGCGCGTATCGGGGGCGAACCGGACGGTCGGAGCGATCGCTCGCGGGGTCGGCGCAGCGTACCCGAAATTGAGCGAAAAGCAGTGGCTAAGGGAGTTACGCGGGCAGAAACGAGAAAAACTGCTTACGCGTAGCGTTCGAGTTCCGGCCGGTCGAGGTCCTCGAAGACGTCGGTCGCAACCTCCGAGAGGAACGCCTCACCCTCGTCGGAGAGGCGGCGGCCCTCGCCGGAGGCGGTGGTGACGAGCCCCTCCTCTTCGAGCGCCTGCAGGGCCGTTCGGATGAGGTTCCGGGAGCCGCCCTCGTGTTCCGGGGGACGGACGACGTAGCGGTTCGAACCGCGCTTCTTCGAGCCGTACTCGGTCGCGAGCCGCTCGATGCCGATCGGTTCGTTCTGGGCGACCTTCCGCAGGAGGCTCGCGGAGCGGACGTACCAGAAGTCGTCCTGCTCCGGCGGGAGCTCCTTGCCGGCGCCGGTCTTGGCGAACTCCACCCAGTCGGGCTCGTCGATGCGGTCCTCGAGTCGCGCGGCGACGGCCTCGATGAGGTCGTCGGCCGGCACGTCGTAGATGGTTACCATTGGGTCTCGATTCACGCCAGCGTCGTTTAAAACCATCGTATCGCGTACGGCCCGTGTGAGCCGTTTTCACGGTGCTGCGGGCCGCTGCGGAGGACTCGCGGATCGGAGCGAGGCCGAGTGCGGGGGCCGCGCCGCTACTCGACGTACTCGTACTGCCGCTCGTTCATCCGACCCCAGCCGGTGAAGACGAACTCCCCGTCGGGCTGGGTGAACTCCTCGATCTCGCGGCCGAGGTCGGCGTCGTACTCGTGGACGTCGTGGACGTCCTCGTACTCGTCCCACGTCAGGTCGTAGCGGGCGTCGAGCTGGGCGTCGATGTCGAGCGCCTCGACCTCCGCGCGCCACCCCTCGCGGATCGTCTCGGCGTGGATCTCGGCCTGCGCGCCGGAGCCGTAGGAGGCGACGAGCAGCGTCTCGTCGACGAACTCGCGGTCGCGGCTCAGGGCGTCCCGCAGGGCGCTCACGCGGGCGATGTGGACGGAGCTGGTGTACCAGTTGCCAACTTCCCGAGAGAGCCCGAGCGTCGGCTCGACGGCCGCGTCGTACCACGACTGGTACTGCTCGGTCGTCTTCAGGTCGTCCATGTAGCCGCGGATCGCCTCCTCGTAGGCCTCGCGGTCGTCGTACTCGTCCTCGCGCGGCTGACGGCCAATCTCGGCGGCCAGCGCGTCCTCGTGGTCGGTGTCGCGGATGACGTGCCGGTAGGCTAACAGCGCCGCCTTCCGGACCATCCCGGGGAACGGCGTGTGGAACGGGGCGTACGCGAAGTCCTCCAGTTCGATGTCGTCGGTGACGGACTCGTAGTCCTCCAGGGCCTCGCGCATCCGGGAGAGGTACACCTGGACCGAGCGCTTCCCGTCGACGCTGGGGAACTGCTGGTTCGGCTTGAGGAAGTCCGTCTCGTCTTTCGACCCGTACCCCTGGTCGGCCGAGAGTTCGACGATCGAGGGGTCCTCGTCGATCAGCATCGCGACGGCGCCCGCGCCCTGCGTCGCCTCGCCGGGGTCGCCGCGGGCGTACAGCGCCGTGTCGGTCGTGATGACGATCGCCGGTCGGTCGCGGTTCCGACCCGCTCGGATCCAGTTGTACGCGTCGTCTATCGCCTGCGTGCCGGCGAGGCAGGCGAACTTGCGCTCGCCCTTGTTAGCGTGGGTGAAGTCGCCGTCGTACACCTGTTCGAGACAGCCCGCGATGTACGTCGACACCGGCTTCGAGTGGTCGAACGCCGACTCCGTGGCGACGTCGATCCGGCCGACGTCCGCGGGTTCGAGCCCCTTCCGGTCCATCAGCCCCTTGGCGGCGTTGGCGCCCATCGTGACGATGTCCTCGTACACGTCGGGGAACGAGGAGTTGTTGAGCCCGAGCCCCTTCGTGTACTTCTCGGGGTCGTCGCCCTGCTCCGGCGCGAACGTGCCCGGCAGGTCGAGCTTGAGCTTTCCGGTCCAGATCTCGACGCCGTCGATCCCGACTGCGGTCATACGCGGTCGTTCATGCGGCCGGCATATGGCTTTGTCGATGAGAAGTACGTCGATCGTGGAAATAATAAAATCTGTTTCCAGAGCAGAATAATAGATACTGTCCAACTAATATAACCTAAGATTATATATTTACGTACAGGTAAAGTCCCCATCTTCGGTATCTAGAGGGGAGTTTGAGATGGTTAGTTGGCTATTGCTCTCACAGTTCTCTACCACGTTTCCATTATCGTCTATAAGATCAACAGTCACATTGACTTGATTTGGGTTGCCTGGGGAGTCTACCGTTATAGAGAAGGGGTCAGTCATTTGTATTGAGTTTGTATTTGTATTTCTACCGTTGCCTTTTATTTCGACCTGGATCTGGTAGTTGGGATCGACGTTTAATGTCGTTCCATCAATAGTAATATCCTCAATCTTATTATTATTCGATTCGGCAGCAGACGCAGAAAACTCGCCGAATGCCGGCTGACTCGGTGTGGGATCAGTGCTATCACCGTCCTCATTGCTACTGGGTCCGACGTTATCTTTCGCCGTTTCTCCAGTTGGTTCTTGCTGAATACCAACAGAGTTCACGCTGATGTTGTCAGGGCTATCGACGCGAAGCAGCAACGCCGAGACCTCGCTTGAATTATACGCGGTGTCGTTCATCCCCTGATACGTGACCGAACCGTTCTCGATCGACTCGTTCCAGTAGCCGTCTTCGCTGCCGAGCCGGGTCGGTATCCGGACGTCGAGTCCCCCTGACAGGCTCGACAGATTGGTCGCGTCACTCGTCGGGTACAGTTCCACGGCGACCTTCCGAGTTCCGGACGCGCTAAAGTCGTTCTGGACGGCGGTCAGCCTGAGCGTGTCGTTGTCGACCAAGATGTTCTGGTCTTCGACGATCACCGCGGGACGGTTCGAATCCGTCTCTTCAACGTAGAGAACGGAGTTATCGTACCACGTCGATCCCGATTCAATCTCGTTGTATCCCGGCCGATACTCGATGAACCGCGTCGAGACATTCACTGTGGTGCCAGAGTCGTCACTAATCGTAATGTTGTACGCGTCGCTCGTCCGTAGCGTTCCTGCCGGGTCAGGTGGGTTAATTGTGAACGTCCTAGTCCGGTAGCTTGTCCCGAGTTTCACGTCAACGAACTGCGGACGCTCGGAGCTCCCTGCCGATAAGATTCCGTTCCTGAGTTCAACGAGGTCGTTTTGTACCTCCTCGAAGTGTTCGAACTCCGTCTGTCCGTTCTGTTGCGGAACGACTTGGACCTGATACAGCGACAGTGCGACGATCAGGAACCCGAACAGGATCACCGTCCCGACCACGACCGACTGGCCCCGACGGTCGCGACTGAATCGCATTGTGAGAGGTCGACGCCGAGCGGGTATAAAATCCTCCGTCCGACCTCTCAGTCGCGATACTCGGGCGGGTGCGGCCGAGCGCCGGCGACGAAGACGGCTAGTCGTCCCCCGCCCGCCGAGCCGTCAGCCACGCCGACGCGACGGCCACGGCGCCGGCGAACCCGCCGAGCAGCACCGCCTGCGTCCAGTTGAAGTCGAGGAGCGTCCCGGCGACGAGCGTGACGAGGACGAACGCGACCGCCAGCGCGCCGAGCGTCGAGCCGAGGTCCGCCGAGGCGTCGGGCATACGCGAACGTCGAGCCGTCGAGCGATAAAGCGGGCGATTCGACCGGACCCGCCGCGCTCGTTCGGGAGCGAACGGCGCCGGGATCGCGCACTAATAAATCACATAGCGCGATATCAAATCCGCACCGCGGCGCGATCCGGGGCCGCCGACCGGTCCGTTTTTGCGCGCGGCGGCTGTTGGCGCGCGTATGGCGAAACAGCCGCATCTGCTGGTCGAGGAGGGCGACGTACACGAGGTCGCGGTCATCCCGGGCGACCCGGGGCGCGTCGACCGGATCGCGGACCTCTGTGACGACAGCGAGGTCGTCGCGCAGAACCGCGAGTACAAGGTCGTCAACGCGACGTACGAGGGCGTCGCCCTCACGATCTGCTCGACCGGGATCGGCTGTCCCTCCGCCGCCATCGCCGTCGAGGAGCTCTCGCGGGTCGGCGTCGAGACGTTCGTCCGCTGTGGCACCTGCGGGGCGCTCCAGCCCGACATGGAGGTCGGCGACATGGTCGTCGCGACGGGCGCGGCCAAGGAGGAGGGGACGAGCAAGCGCTACGAGTCGGCGAACTACCCTGCGGTCCCGGACTACGACGTGCTCACGGGGCTGGTCGGGGCGGCCGAGGAGAACGGCGAGGAGATCCACGTCGGCCCGATCGTCTCCGACGACGCGTTCTACAACGAGGACGACGAGTACGTGGCCGACTGGAACGACGCCAACCTGCTCGCGATCGAGATGGAGGCGGCGACCGTCTTCTCGCTCGCGCGGCGCAAGGGGCTCGCCGCCGGCGCCATCTGTACCGTCGACGGGAACCTCGTCGCGGGGTCACAGAAGGGCGCTGACTCCGACGACGAGCTGCCGGCGAAGGCGAAGGACAACGTCGAGCGCGCGATCCGGATCACGCTGAACGCGATCACGTCGCTGTAACGCTCCGGGCGGTCGGCCCGCCCCGGCTCCTCACTCCTCCGGGCGGAACTCCACGAGCGTCAGGTCGCGGTCGAGCGCGCACGTCTCGTGAGGCGGGTCGCCGAGCACCTGGTCGATGACGCGCTCCTCGTCGAAGTCGGCGCCGTCGGGGACGCAGTAGCCGTGGCTCGGGCACTCGGTGTGCGGGCAGGGGCCGGCGAGCGACGCCTTGCTCCCGGCGTACGCGCGCTTCGCGGGGACGTTCGCGGGGACGGAGGCGGGCTCGACCTCGACCGCGCGGACGCCCGCGTCGTGGACGGCGCAGTCGAGCGTCTGGGCGTTCTCGCGGATCCCGGTCACCCGGTAGCGGGTGCCCTCGGAGAGGTTGAGACACTGGCCGCGGTAGGGACACCCCTCGCAGTCGGCCGATTCCCCCTCGTAGACGAACTCGCGGCCCACGTCCGCGAGCCGGGTCCCGATGAGCGTGACCGTGGTCATGTCCGGAGCGACGCGCCGAGCGTCCGTAAGCCTCCCGCCTTCGCGGCCGTCGGCGGGTCGCCGGGTAGTCGGGACGACGGCGGCGCGGAGAGTAAGACACATCCCCGCGCCTCGGCAACGACGAGCGGAGATGATCGCGGGAGTCGCGCGCGACCTGCGCGCCGAGGCCGAGCGGGCGAACGAGCGGCGCGTCCTCGTGCTCGCGGGCGACCGGGACCGCGGGGTCGACGCGGCCTACGACGCGGTCGAGTCGCTCGGGGTCGACGACGGGGCGGTGACGATGGTCTCGACGCGCGAGGGGTTCCGGTTCGAGGAGACGCGCCCGCGGAACGCCGACGAGCTCCTCGGCCGCACCCGCGAGGCGGTCGTGCTCGACTGCCACGAGCGGTTCGTCCCGAACGCGCTCGGCCGGGCGGTCGGCGCGGTCGACGGCGGCGGCCTCCTCGTCCTCCTGACGCCTCCGCTCGACGACTGGCCCGGGATCCGCGACCGGTTCGACGACTCGCTGGCGGTGCCCCCGTTCGGGATCGGCGACGTGACGGGGCGGTTCCGCGAGCGCCTCGTCGCGACGCTCCGCGCGCACCCCGGGGTCGCGGTCGTCGCGCTCGGCGACTCCGCGGCCGACGACGCGGTGGAGCGCGACGGGCTGACGGGCGCCGACGGGGGCGGGGACGACGGCGCGCCCGACGGCCCCGACGCCGTCGGCGGACCCGACGAGCGAAGCGCACCGCCGGGCGCGAGGTTTCCCGCGGCCGCGTACGGAGCGTGCCTCACGGCCGACCAGGCGCGGGCGCTGCGCGCGTTCGAGTCCCTCGCCGACCCCGGGGCCGCGGTCGTGGTCGAGTCGGACCGGGGGCGCGGGAAGTCGAGCGCGGCCGGGCTCGCGGCCGGCGCGCTCGCCACCGCGGGCCGCGACGTGCTCGTCACCGCGCCCGCGTTCCGGAACGCAGCCGAGGTGTTCGCGCGAGCCCGGGATCTGATCGGGGGCGAGGCCGACGGCGACGGCGACGAGGCCGACCCGGGGAGCCGCGAGGACGGCGCGAACGAGCGCGAGATCCGAACGCCGGCCGGCGGTCGCGTCCGGTTCCTCCCGCCCGCGACCGCGGCAGACGTCGCCGGCGAGGCGGACGCGGCGGTCGTCGACGAGGCGGCCGCGCTCCCGGTGCGGCTGCTGGAAGGGCTCCTCGACGCGCCGGCGGTCGCGTTCTGTACGACGGTCCACGGGTACGAGGGCGCTGGCCGCGGGTTCGCGGTCCGGTTCCGCGAGCGGCTGCTCGACTCTCGGTTCGCGGTCCGCGACGTGCGGCTCGACGAGCCGATCCGGTACGCGCGGGACGACCCCGTCGAGGCGTGGGCGTCGCGCGCGCTCCTGCTCGACGCCCGGCCCGCGGTCGACGCGGCGGTCGGCGATGCGGCGGTCGGAGACGCGACCTATCGCGCGCTGGACCCGGACGACCTCTGCGCCGACGAGACGCTGCTCGGCGAGGCGTTCGGCCTGCTCGTCGCCGCCCACTACCGGACGGAGCCGAACGACCTCGCGCGGCTGCTCGACGCGCCGAACCTCGTCGCCCGGGCGCTCGTCGCGGACGGGCGCGTGGTCGCCGTCGCGCTGCTCGCGCGCGAGGGCGGGCTCGACGCCGCGACGCGCCGCGGGATGTACGAGGGCGAGCGCGTCCGCGGCAACATGGTGCCGGACGTGCTCACGAGCCAGCTACGCGACGAGGGCGCGGCCGCGCCGCGGGGCCTGCGGACGGTCCGGATCGCGACCCACCACGCGCTCCGGGACGCGGGGTTCGGGGCGCGGCTGCTCGACGAGGTCCACGCGGAGTTCGCGGGCGACCTCGACTACTTCTCGGTCGGCTACGGCGCGACGCCGCGGCTGCTCCGCTTCTGGCGCCGGGCGGGCTACCGGACCGTCCACCTCTCGACGAGCCGCAACGACGCATCGGGCGAGTACTCCGCGGTCATGCTGCGTCCGGAGACCGCGGCCGGCCGCGATCTGCTGGACCGGCACGCGGTCGCCTTCCGGGACCGGGAGCGCGACGGGCTCTCGGACGCGCACCGCGACGTGGACCCGGACGTGGTCCGCGGGGCGATCCGCGCGTGCCCCGCGCCCGGACCGGTCGACCTCACCGAGACCGAGTGGCGCTCGGTCGTCGGCGCCTCGGTCGGGCCGGGGATGTACGACACCGCGCCCGGCGCGTTCCGGGACCTCGCGCTCGCGGCGCTGATCGACGGGGAACCGGCGCTGGACGACCGAGAGGAGCGCCTGCTCGTCCGGAAGGTCCTCCAGGGCCGACCGTGGGAGGAGGTCGCCGACGAGCTCGGCTACGTCTCGACGAGCGCGTGTATGCGCGCGCTCGGCGACGCGTACGTCCCCGTCGTCGAGCGGTACGGGACCGAGTTCGCGCTCGCGGAACGGGAGCGATTTTCGAACGAGTGAGCGGGCAGGCGGCGGCTATTCATAGATAGGTCCGCGGTGGCGCGTGCCTGCGAGCGGCCGGAGCGAAGCGACGGCCGCGAGTCGCACGCGCGAGGGACGCGGCGAACGCGAGCGGCGAAGCCGCGAAGCGTGAGCCGCGAGGCTGGGGAGGCGTGAGGTGTGGGGCTGTGCGGTCTGGGTGGGGCTCGAAGGGGCAGCCGTGAGGCCGCCGTAGGCGTTCACGAGGGCAAAGCTCTCGTGAGCCAATCAGAACGCGAAGCGTTCTGATGACGACGCAAGCACTGAAACGAGGGAGCACGGAGTGAGCGACCGAGTGTAGCGCACAGCGAGCGTACGGCGGCCTCACGGCTGGGGATTTGGCGGTGTTCGCCGTCGACCGGAGAGTAAGTGAGCGAGCGAGACGCGAGCAACTCACCGTGCCATCAACGCCGACACCGACCGATTAGATCCGGTTCTCGCGCCCGGGGTCGACGTCGATGGCGTCCACGGGACAGACGTCGACGCAGAGCATACAGTCGATACACTGGTCCTCGTCGGCGGGGTTCGCCTTCCGCTCGGACTCGGGGTGGCCGGGGGTGTCGACCCACTCGAACACGTCGACCGGGCAGTCCTCCAGACACGCGCCGTCCGCGAGACAGATGTCGAAGTCGACGGCGACGTGAGTGCCGCGGATCCCCTGCTTCTCCGGCGGTTCGACGGGGCCCCACACGGCGACGCCGTCCTCCTCGCCGACCCGCTCGCGGTTCACTTCGAAGTTCGAGTCGATGGCCATCGTTGCCCTCGCTTCGCCGCTCGCGGGTTTAAACTCCCCGACGAAGGGATTCGGGAGGCGGTCCCGCGGTCAGGGCTCCGCGACCTACGGGTGCGCGTAGTACGCCAGCGCGTCCTCGGTGCCGTCCGGGCCGTCGTCCTCGTCGGTCGCCGCGGGCTCGAACGCGTCGATCCGGGCGAAGCCGACGCGCACGAACTGGACCACGGTGTCGGGCTCGACGTCGGCGAGGGCGGGCTCGGCGACGCCTCGAACGTCGCCGTCGACCGTGCGGAGGAGGGTGTCGAGGCCCTCGTCGGCCGGCGCCCAGTGGATCACGTCCACGTCGCCCTCGCGGACGACGTCGATGTCGGCGTCGAGGAAGGCCAGTTCGTCGCCCTCGTAGCGGACGCAGCCGTACCCCTTCAGCCAGACGCGCTCGCCCTCGCTCGGGAGGTCCGGCGACTCGACGACGACCGTCCCGGCGGGCACCTCGCGGTCGCCGCGGTCCGGGTGGTCGGGATGGAGCGGCGGGTGACCGGCCTCGGGCGCCGGCGCGTCGCCGTCGACGACCGGGAGCTCGACCGCGGGCGCGTCCTCGCGGTCGCGGACGAAGAAGTAGCGGTTCGCCGCGTCGTCGACCAGGTCGCGGTTGTTCGCGTAGACGGAGGACATCGCGAGGTCGACGTCGGAGGTGGACATGCCGAGCTCCGTCATCGAGTCGACGAGCGCCTGGCCCTGGATCCCGCGGCGGCGCATCGACTGGATCGTCGGGGCGCGCGGGTCGTCCCAGCCCGTCAGTTCGCCGTCCGCGATGAGCTGCTTGATCGTCGACGTGGACAGCTTCACGTCGTACTCGTCGACCTGGACGTGGCCCCAGTGGAGCACCTCGGGGTACTCCCAGCCGAAGTAGTCGTAGACGAACCGCTGGCGCTTCGCGGAGTCTTGGAGGTCGATGCCGCGGATGATGTGGGTGACGCCCGTGAGGTGGTCGTCGACGCCGGACTGGAAGTCGAGCATGGGCCAGCAGCGGTAGTCGCTGGCCGCCTCGCGCGGGTGCGGCGTGTCGATCATCCGGAAGGCGACCCAATCGCGGAGCGCGGGGTTCTTGTGCCCGATGTCGGTCTTCACGCGTAACACCATGTCGCCGGAGCCGTACTCGCCGTCGACCATGGCGTCGAACTCCTCGTGAACCGTCTCGGCGTCCTTCTCGCGGTGCGGACACGCCTCGCCGGCGTTCTTCAGCTCCGAGAAGTCGTCGCCGGAGCACGAGCAGGTGTAGGCGCCGCCGGCGTCGATCAGGTCGCGGGCGTGGTCGTAGTACGTCTCCAGCCGGTCGGACGCGCGGAGCACGCGGTCCGGCTCGAAGCCGAGGTACTCGATGTCGTCGAGGATGGCGTCGTACGCGTCGAGGTCGGGGCGCTTCGTCTCCGGGTCGGTGTCGTCGAACCGGCAGATGAAGTCGCCGTCGTAACGCTCCTTGTACGTCCCGATGACGGCGGGCATCCGCGCGTGACCGACGTGCCACGGGCCGTTCGGGTTCGGCGCGGCGCGCATCACGACCTCGCCGTCCTCGGCGTTCGGGAGGTCGGGGAGGACGTGCTCGTCCTCCTCCTCGTCCGCCTCTAACTCCGCGAGCTTCTCGGGGGCGAGCTCGCCGAGCCGCTCCCGGCGCGCCGCCTCGTCCATCTCGCCGACCTCGTCGACGACCGGCGCGAGGACGCCCGGTATCTCGTCGCCGTGCGGGCGGAACTCGGGGTTCTCGCCCATGATCGGGCCCATGATCGCGCCCACGTCCGGGTCGCTGCCGTGCTTGAGCGCGTTGTAGAGCGCCGCGGCCTCGCCGGCCGCCGCGACGCGATCGCGGAGTTCGTCGTCCATGGGCGTCGCTTGTCGGGGTCGGGTCAAAAACGCCGCGAAACGGCGGGGAGGGGCGGATCCCGAGTGACCGCCGGGGCGGCGGGCGCCGGTGGCGGCCCGGGAGCGGGTAGGGGCGCTCGACACCAGCGGTCGGACGGGCTTAAACGGTCCAGACCGTTCACGCCCGCGACGGTCCGCGACCGGCGTGAACGGTCGAGACGCTTTTTACCGATCGGGTCCGATTGGCATGGTCGGTCGCCGTGTCGACCGGGCGTCGCGCCGACGGACCGAACGGGTTCGTCGCCTTGATAGTCGCCGGGAGCGTGGGTGGCGCATGAGCGTCGCGTCGGTCGCCGTCGGAACGCGGGGGGGATCGCGGTGGTAGGACCAATCTCCGAGGCGGAGCGAGACGCCGGCAACCGGAAGATCAGGCTCGTGCTGCTCGCGATCGTCACGGCCACGCCGCCGCTTATCGCCCTCCAGTTGGACCCGACGCCGGTCGAGCTGCTGGCGGCCGCCGGGGGCGGGTTCGGCCTCGGCCTCGTGGTCGTGTGGTACCTCGGGCGCCTCGCGGCGGAGTTCGCCGGCAGCGGGCGTCGGCGCCCGCGGCGCTGAGGTCGGGGAGTCGTCCGTTTCTGCCGCGTCGGCCTCTCGCCCGAGCGGCGCGACCGGTCAGTCGGCGCCCGTCTCGGCGCCCGGAGCGGGGTCGACGAGCTCTCCCGTCCGCTCGCCCGCGACGGACCGGGAGCTCGACAGCGGCGAGATGCTCACCTCGCCCTCGACGGCCGCGCGGCGGTCCGAACCGGGGTCGTCCGGGACGTTCCCCCGCAGGAACTCCCGCCAGAAGCGGTCGCGGAGCTCCATCCCCATCTCGCCGCGGCGCTCGCCGAACTCCCACCCTTCCGGGACGTCCTCCTCCTCGGGCCCCTCCTCGCCCGGACGGAACTCGATGACGTCGAAGCCGCGCGCGGGCTCGGTCAGCCGGTAGGTCGGGTTCTCCGCCGCCTCGTCGTCGGCGGCCGGGACGTTCACGTTCAGCACGTCGGCGCCGAACGGGAGTTCGAGACCCCCGTCGCTGCCGACCGCGGCGCGGTCGATCAGGTCGGCGACGACCGATCCGGCGACGGCGAAGTCGCCGTTGTCGAGCGTCGGCGGCACGGGGAGGTTGCCGCGGTCGTACAGCGAGACCGCGACGGCGGGCGTGCCGAGGAACGACGCCTCCATCGCGGCGCCGACCGTCCCGGACTGGCCGAGGATGTGCGCGCCGATGTTCGGCCCGTGGTTACAGCCGGAGACGACGACGTCGGGGTCGAGTTCGAGCGCCACGTCCGCGACCGCGACGCAGTCCGCGGGGGTCCCCTCGACCGCGTAGCCGCGGTCGGTCTCGGTGTAGTCGACCGTCGTGTCCCACCACGAGCGCGCGCCGCCGACGCCGGACTGGTTCGTCGCGGGCGCGACGACCGTCACGTCGTAGTCGCGGGAGAGCGCGTCCGCCAGCGCCCGGAGGCCGACGGCGTCGATCCCGTCGTCGTTGGTGAGCAGGATCTCGGTTGGCATACGACACCGTGCGCGGGGACGGGAGAAAACGTCGCCGGTCCGAGGCGAGGAGCGTGACGGGCGCGGGGCGTGGCGGGCGCGAGGAGCGTGACGGGCGCGAGGAGCGTGACGGGCGCGGAGGACGAGGCGAGAGGAAACGAGGAACGAGCGCGAGGGGAGAGCGGGCGCGAGGGGGACGAACGTCGCGGGCGTCGGCCGGGTGGTACTCCGTGTGGTCAGCGGAGGGCGTCGGGACCGCGGAGAACGGGGTCGGACCGCCGGGTCAGTCGGCCGCCACGCGACGCGACGAGGACGCGAGGTCCAGCACCTCGTCGAAGAAGCCGAGCGAGTCGTGCGGGCCGGGGTTCGCCTCGGGGTGGTACTGGCGGGTGATGACGTCGAGCTCCTCGCTGTCGAGCCCCTCGACGGTGTCGTCGTTGACGTTCACCTGCGTCACCTCCAGCGGGCCGGTGTCGTCGACCGTGTAGCCGTGGTTCTGCGTGGTCATCACGACCTTGTCGGTGCGGAGGTCCTTGACGGGCTGGTTGACGCCGCGGTGGCCGAACGCCATCTTCTCCGTCGAGCCGCCGAGCGCGCTCGTGATCACCTGCTGGCCGAGGCAGATGCCCGCGAGGGGGAGGTCGCCCGCGAACTCGTCGACCACGTCCTGCGCGGCGACGAAGTTCTCCGGGTCGCCCGGGCCGTTCGAGACGAAGAGCACGTCGGGCTCAACGGCGGCCACGTCCTCGGGGGTCGCGTCGTACGGGAGGACGTGGACGTCCGCGCCGCGGTCGGTGAGCGAGGAGATGATAGAGCCCTTCGCGCCGCAGTCGAGCATCGCGACGTCGACGTCGCCGCCGCCCTCGTGGACGGTCGGCTCGGTCACGGACACCTGCGCGCCGATGTCGACGTGATCGCTCATCGGCTCACACGCCTCCATCTCGTCGACCGCGTCCTCGGGGGTCGCGTCCGGGCCGGCGGCGATCCCGCAGGCCATCGCGCCCTCCTCGCGGACGGTGGTGACGACCTCGCGGGTGTCGACGTGGTCGACGGCCGGCACGCCCTCGTCGGCGAGCCAGTCGGCGACGTCGTCGGTCAGCTCGCGGGCGATCGCCGCGCGGGGCTGGACCGACTCGGACTCGAACCGCTCGGTTCGGACGCCGTAGTTGCCGATGAGGGGGTACGAGAAGGTGAGGATCTGTTCGGCGTAGGAGGGGTCGGTGAGCGACTCCTCGTAGCCGGTGTACGCGGTCGTGAACACCAGTTCGCCGCGAGTGCGCCCCGGCGCACGGGCGCGCGCTTCGAGCACGCGTCCGTCGGCCAGCGCGATGTAGGCGTCCGACATTACGAGAAACGTACGCGCAGTGGATAATAAATGCGTCGTTCGTAGGTTCGTTACGATATTCGTAACGGGTAAGGCGACGGGGAGAAAGGCAGTGGTATGGACGACCTCGACCGACGGATCCTCTCGATCCTGCGACGGGACGCGCGGACCCCGTACACGGAGATCGCGGACCGGGTGGGGACCTCCGAGGGCACCGTGCGAAACCGCGTCGACCGCATGACCGAGGAGGGCGTGATCGAGCGGTTCACCGTCACGACCCGCACCGGGAACGTGAAGGCGATGATCGAGATATCGGTGGAGATGAACGTCAACACCGACGCGGTCGGCCAGCGGATGGTGGAGTGGGAGGAGGTCGACTTCGTCTGGCAGGTGTCGGGCGAGGAGGACGTCGTCCTCGTCGTCGACGCGGTCGACACGCGCGCCGTCAACGAACTGATCACGAAGGCCCGGGAGATGGACGAGGTCAAGTCGACGAAGACGCGGCTCATCCTCGACGAGCGGTTGGGGTAGGCGGGCGACGCGGCCGCGATTGATAGATGAATCCGCGGCGGCGCGCCTGCGAGCGGCCGCGAGCCCGCCCGCGAGGGAGTCGGTGGTCTGGAGCGGAGCGACGGACCACCGACGAGGCTGGGGAGGCCTGCGGTGCGGTGCTGTACAGGGTGGGACTCAAAGGGGCAGCCGGGAGGCGGGCGCAGGCGAGGTAAGGACCGCAACGAGGGAGCACGCAGTGAGCGACCGAGTGAGGACCGCAGCGAGCGTGCGCCCGCCTCCCGGCCGGGGCTTTGGCGGTGTTCACCGTCGATCTGTGGCCACTTGCGTACAGCCGAGCGGCTGGGGCTTTGACGGTGTTCGCCGTCGATCCATCGACAACAGTCGTTTATAAGTAAAGACGCCCCTCACGCTCGCGGGCAGAGAGAGATAGAAAACGGGAGTCGTCGGCCGCGAGGTCGACGACGCCGAACCGGCCTACGCCAGCTCGTCGATCTTGTCGACGACGGCGTCGGCGAACTCGCTGGTGGCGAGCTTCTCGCCGCCCTCGATCTGCCGGTGGAGGTCGTACGTGACCTTCCCGGAGGCGATGGTCTCCTCGACGGCGTCGCGCACGAGGTCGGCGGCGTCGGACCAGCCGAGGTAATCGAGCATCTCGCGGCCGGAGAGGATCATCGCGGTGGGATTCACCTTGTCCTCGCCGGCGTACTTGGGCGCGGAGCCGTGGACGGGCTCGGCGAGACAGCGGCCGTGGCCGAAGTTGGCGCCGGGCGCGATGCCGAGGCCGCCGATCTGCGCGCCGGCGGCGTCGGACATGTAGTCGCCGTTGAGGTTCATCGTCGCGATGACCCCGTACTCCTCGGTGCGGGTCAGGAGCTGCTGGAGCATGTTGTCCGCGATGCGGTCCTTGACGACGAGGGTGCCCTCGGGCTGCTCGCCGTCGTGGTCCTCCCACAGCTCGTCCTCGGTGATCACGTCGTCGCCGTACTCCTCCTCGGCGACCTCGTAGCCCCAGTCGCGGAAGGCGCCCTCGGTGAACTTCATGATGTTCCCCTTGTGGACGAGGGTGACCGAGTCGCGGTCGTTGGCGAGCGCGTAGTCGATGGCCTCGCGGACGAGGCGCTTCGAGCCGAACTCGGAGATGGGCTTGACGCCGATGCCGACCGGGCCGTCGTGGATGACGTCCGCGATGTCCATGTCGTCTTCGAGGAAGTCGCGTACCTCCTCGACCTCGTCGGTGCCGGCCTCCCACTCGACGCCGGCGTACACGTCCTCGGTGTTCTCGCGGAACGTGACCATGTCCATCTTCTCGGGGCTCTTGACGGGCGACGGGACGCCTTCGAGGTGATAGGTGGGACGGACGTTCGCGTACAGGTCGAGCGTCTGGCGAAGCGCGACGTTCAGCGAGCGGAACCCGGCGCCGACGGGGGTCGTCAGCGGGCCCTTGATCGCGACGCGGTGGTCGCGGATGGCCGAGACGGTGTCCTCGGGGAGGTTCTCGTCGTACTTCTCGCGGGCGCTGGCGCCGGCGTAGACGCGCATCCAGGCGATGGAGCGGCCCGTCGCCTCGGCGGCGGCGTCGAGCACCTGCTGTGCGGCCGGCCCGACGTCGGTGCCGATCCCGTCACCGTGAATGATCGGGATGATCGGGTTCGAGGGAACGTTCAGCTCGCCGGTCTCCTCGTCGGCGAGCGTGATGGCTTCGCCGTCGTCGGGGACGTCGACCTTGTCGTAGCTCATGAACGTTCGAGGATTTTTGTGCCCCCCTAAAGTGCCTGCCGTTTTCGGCGTGAGCGTCGCGCTCGCAGCGTTTGCCGGTTTTCGCCCACGGCGCCGCGCGCGGCGTTCTGCCGGCGCCCCGCGGCCGTTCGGGGGTCAGACCGGCTCGACCTCGACGTCGAACAGCGACCGCCACCGGTAGCGGCGACCGCCCCATACGAAGGTCCGCCGGGCGAACGCGTACGCCATCAGCGGCGGCGCGATCAGCACGCCGGGCGCCGCGAGCAGGAACGTCGCGCGAGCGATTCCGAAGCGGGCGTACGCGGCCCCCGCGAGCGCGGTGACGACCCCTACCCCAATGAACGGCGCAAACAGGCAGAGCGCGGCCATCGCGACGCCGAAAGCCGCGTTGAACGCGGTCGCCCTCGGCGCGTGGTAGCGGGTGATCGTCAGGAAGCGGACGAACCGCTCCAGCGAGCCCCGGAGCGACCCGCCGGCGCGGACGTACCGCGTTCGGTCGACCGCCGACACGTCGAGGTGCGCCGTGAGCGTCCCGTCGTCGCTGACGGTCCGCCGGAGGTCTCGGAGGAACGCCGCCTCGCCGTCGCGGAGGTCGTCGCGCTCGAAGATCACCGCGCCGCCCCACGCGACGCTGGCCGCGAACACCGCGAGCGTTCCGCCGATGACGTACGCGGGCTCGAACAGCCGACCGAGCGGGTCATCGCCGACGAACACCGGCACCTCCGTGGTCGGTCCGCGCCGCTCGTAGTCGGCGTCGAGCGTCGCCAGCCAGTCCGGCGGGTGCCGGAAGTCGTCGTCGGTCCACGCGATCCGGTCGTTCGCCGCCGCCTCCATCCCGGCCGCGATGGCGTTCGCCTTCCCGGAGCAGCCCTCCGGCTCGCCGGCGACGAGGACCCGGACGCGGTCCGGGAGGTCGCCGCGGCGCGACGCGACGGGGTCGTCCGGCGAGTCGCAGATCACGAGGAGCTCGTCGGCGGCGCGGTCGCCCCCGCGCGCGCCCCCGTCCCCGCCGGCGAACGCCGCCGGGCCGCGGAGCTGGTCCGCCACCTCGTCGCACGCCTCGGTCCAGCGGACGGTCGGGAGCAGGACCGACACCGGCGTCGGACGCTCCGGCCCCGCGGTCGGGTCCGAATCGGTCACGTCGGTCGCTTCGGGCGGCGGGGAGTAAACGCCGGCGGTCACGGGGTCGGGCGCGAGCGCGTCCCGCGCCCGTCAGCCTCGGCCTCCCGGTCCGCGGTGCGCGTGCGAACGCCCGAGCGGGCCGCCGCCTTCCGGGCGCTTATGTGGCCGCCGCGGGTGCCCCCGGTATGCGAGTCATCGTTCACGGCGGCGCCGGCGGCGCCCCGGACGACCCGGAGCCCAGACAGGCGGTCCTCGACGAGGCGGCCGCGCGCGGCGCCGCAGGCGCGACGCCGCTCGACGCGGTCGAGTCGGCGGTCGGCGTCCTCGAATCGGACCCGCGGTTCAACGCGGGCGTCGGCGGCGCGGTCCAGTCGGACGGCGTCGTCCGCACCGACGCCGGCGTGATGACCGCGGACCGCGAGGTCGGCGCGGCCTGCTCGATGCCGGGCGTCGAACACGCCGCGAGCGTCGCCCGCGTCGTCCACTCCGAGACGCCGCACGGCTTCGTCTCGGGCGAGCACGCCGTCGACCTCGCGGCCGACTTCGGGATCGAGACCGATGCCGACCTGCTCACCGACGAGACGCGCGAGCGGTACGAGGCCGAGGACCCGCCGCGGGGGTCGCCGCGCGACCACCTCGACTGGCTCGACTCGCGGTTCGGGTCGGGCGACGACCAAGCGGGCGGGGCGGGAGACGGCGAGGGCGGCCGCGGGAAGGCGGCGGGGAGAGGCGGCGAGGAAGCGGGGCCATCCGAGTCGGGCCGCGCCCCCGATCACGACACCGTCGGCGCCGTCGCGACCGACGGCGAGCGCGTCGCCGCGGTCACCTCGACCGGCGGGCGGTCGTTCGCGCTCGCGGGGCGCGTCGGCGACGTGCCGCAGGTCGGCTCGGGCTTCTTCTGTACCGAGGCCGGCGGCGCGAGCGCGACCGGCGCCGGCGAGGACATCGCGCGCGTCACGCTCTCGCGGCGCGCGGTCGACCTCCTCGACGAGGGGCTCGGCGCGCAGGCGGCCGCCGACCGAGCGATCGAGGAGTTCGAGGCGATCACCGGGTCGGGCGCGGGCGTCATCGTCCTCGACCCGGACGCGGGGGGCGCGGACGCCGCCGGGAGCGCGTACAACACCGAGGGGATGCAGACGAGCGTCGCGCTCGGCGAGTGAGGCGGGCGAGTCGGTCGCCGCCCGGCGCGGCTCACCGGCTCGGCCCGCCGGCGCCTACCCGCGGAAGAGGTTCAGTACCTCGTCGACGACGGATGGCTCGACGGCGACGAGGTACGACTCCCCCGCGTGAAGCACCGTCTCCGGACCCGCGAGGGTGTCGCCGGCGGCGTCGGAGACGATCAGGCTCCCGCGGGGCAGCGCCACCTCGTCGAGCGAGCGCCCGGCGACGGGCGCGCCGTCGGCGACGTGGACCTCCAGGATGTCGAGCGTCCCGGTGACGTCTTCGAGCGTGCTCACGTCGGGTTCGATCGCGTTCACCGCGGCGCGCGCGCCGGCGCGCTCCGGGAATATCACCTCGTCGACGAACCGGTCGAACTCCGCGCCCGGCTCGCTCTCGGTGCGGACGACCGTCTGCGTGTCGGGGGCGAGTTCGCGGGTCAGCAGGCAGACCGCCAGGTTCGTCCCGGTCTGACTCGTCAGCGCGGCGACCACGTCGGCGCGCTCTAACCCCGCCTGTTCGAGGACGCCCGGGCGCGTGGCGTCGCCCTCGATCACCGTGGCGACGTAGTCGTCCGAGAGCGCCTCCGCCCGCTCTGGGTCCCGCTCGACGACGGTCACGTCGTGGCCCCTGTCGTCGAGGATGTGGGCGACCCGGTTCCCGACGCGGCCGCCGCCGGCGATCACGATCCGGAAGTTCCCGTCCATGGGTCAGCCGTCGCCGGCCTCCGCATTAGAACTGTCCGTGCTCGCCGGCGCCGCGCCCTCGCCGCGGCCGCGCAGGGCGTAGTACGCGGCGACGCCCGCGAGGATCCAGCCGACGCTCAGCGCCAGCGCGAGGGGGTCGGTCCGGACGAGGTACACCACGAGGACGCCGGTGAGCAGGAGGTTCAACGCGATCCCGAGCACCGCCGGGATGGGGTAGTACGGCATCTCGTACGGGCGGCGCATGTTCGGGCGGTCGCGGCGGAGCTTGATCACGGCCGCGTTGACGACGATGAACGAGAGCAGGAAGAAGAGGCTGGAGACGTTGCCGGCGCTCTCGGTCGGCAGGACGACGGACCCGAGCATCACGACCGCGCTGAGGAGGATCGCGAAGAACGGGGTTCCGTACCGGTGGTGGATGCGACCGATCCGCGGGAGCAGCTGCCCCTCCCGCCCCATCGAGAAGGCGACCCGCGAGGAGGCGATGACGACCGCGTTCAGCGCCGTCAGCGTCGAGAAGACCGCGCCGAAGACGATGAGCGCGCCGCCGTTCCGGATGATCGGGAGCCCCTTCGGCATGAACGAGGTGGCGGCCTGCGCGATCCCCGCCTCGCCGGCGTCGGCGAGCCCCTGTGCGCCGAGGGTGCCGATGGCGACGACGACCACCAGCGCGTAGACGACCACGGTCGCCCCGAGGCTGTAGAAGATCGCTCGCGGGATGTTCTCGCGCGGGTTCTCGACCTCCTCGGTGACGGTCGTGATGAGGTCGTACCCCTCGAAGGCGATGAACGTCAGGCCCATCGCCGGGAGGATCGAGAACGCGGAGTTCCCGGCGGGGAACAGCGGGTCGAACTGCTGGAAGGTGAAGCTCGTCTCCCCGCCGCCGCCGGCCGAGAGGAACCCGAAGACGACGAAGACCACGAGGATAGCGACCTTGACGGCCGTGAACAGCGTCTCCGCGCTGCCGCTCGCGGCCGTCGAGAGGGCGTTGACGGTCACGAGGAGCGCGACCGCGACGAGCGCGAGCCCGACCGCGGCCGGAACCGACACCGGGAGGAGCGGCACGGCGACCGCGCCGACCTGTCCCGGGGCGGCCGCGAACCCGTAGACGTGGAGCAGCTCCAGGAAGTTCGGCGCGAACCCGAGCGCGTAGAGTCCGCCCGCGATCATGTACGCGAACCAGAGCATCCACCCCATCAGGAACGAGGGGAGGTCGTCGAACGTCTCGCGGACGAAGGCGTACCCCCCGCCGGACTTCGGGATCGAGGCGGCGAGCTCGGCGTACGAGAGCCCCGTGAACGCCGTGACGATCCCGTTGAACACGAAGACGAGGATCGCCGCGGGCCCGGCGATCTCGGCCGCGAGCCCGGTCAACACGAATATCCCGGCGCCGATCATCGCCCCCATCCCGATCATCGTCGCGTCCAGCAGCCCGAGTTCGGCGGCTGGCGCGCGCTCACCGGCACTCATCGTCGTGTCCCACCGTCCCCACGCGAATAGTTGTTTGGCCGTCGGGGCCGCCGCGAGGCGAGGATACAAATCCGGGCGTCGCCTTGCGCCGGTATGGTAACCTTCCTCGCCGGGGGAACGGGCACGCCGAAGCTCCTCGACGGCGCGGCCCGGGTGTGGGAGTCCGCCGAGACGGCGGTCGTCGCCAACACCGGCGACGACGTCGAGCTGGGCGGCCACCTCGTCTGCCCGGACGTCGACACCGTGCTGTTCGCGGGCGGCGGCGTCCTCGACCGCGAGACGTGGTGGGGGATCGGCGGCGACACGACCGCGACCCACGCGGAGCTCGGCCGGCTCGCCGAGGCGGCCGGACTCGAAGCGGGCCCACGGTACCTCGACGCCGACGCGCAGACCGCGGGCCGGGAGATCGCCCGGTGGCGGCGGTTCTCGGCGGTCGCCGAGTTCATGGAGATCGGCGACCGCGACCGCGCGGTCCACCTCACGCGGACGGGCCTGCTCGACGAGGGGCACACGCTCACGGCCGCGGTCCGGACGCTCGCGGACGCCTTCGGCCTCGACGTCGACCTCCTCCCGATGTCCGACGATCCGGTCGCGACGCTGGTCCACACCGAGGCCGGCGAGACGCTCCACTTCCAGGAGTACTGGGTCGCGCGGCGCGGCGAGCCAGCGGTCGCCGACGTGGAGTTCCGGGGGGCGGACGACGCCGAGCCGACCGACGCCGTGCTGGCGGCGCTCGACGACCCGGTCGTGATCGGCCCCTCGAACCCGGTGACGAGCATCGGGCCGATGCTGGCGCTGCCCGGGTTCGAGCGCGCGCTCCGGGAGACGCCCGTCGTCGCCGTCTCGCCGTTCGTCGGCGACGAGGTGTTCTCCGGGCCCGCGGCGGACCTGATGGCCGGCGTCGGCCGCGACCCCTCGACCGCGGGCGTGGCCGCTGCGTACCCGTTCGCGGACGCGTTCGTCCTCGACGACGCGGATCCGACCGAACTCGACCGGCATGTCGAGCGCACCGACACCGAAATCGACGACGCGGACGACGCCGAGCGCGTCGCCCGCGCCTGCGAGCGCGCGCTGGCGGCGGTCGACGACGACGCGGCGGACGCGTCGCCGCCGCGGGAGGGCGCCGAGTGACCCGGAGCGGGAGCGAGCGGGAGGCGTCCCGCGAGGGCGACGACGGCGACGCGCCCGTCGGCAAGAGCGAGGGCCCGTTCCTCGTCGCCGCGAGCCTCAGCGGCGCCGCCGACGCCGCGTGGGCCCGGGCCGCGGCCGAGCACGTCGACGCCGCGCTCCTCGGCGGGGTCGCGCTCGACCCGGCCAGCCGGGCGGCCGCCCGCGACCTCGTCGCGCGCGGCCGCTCCGAGTTCCTCCCCGCCGACCCGGTCGCGTTCGTCGCCGACCAGCTCGACGCGGTCGCCGACGCGCCGGTCCGCCCCGGGATCAACGTCCGGAGCGCGTCGCCGGGACCGGTCCGAGAGGTCGCGCGCGTCTGCGCCGACCGCGGCGCCATTTGCGAGGTCAACGCCCACTGCCGGCAGCCGGAGCTGCGCGCGGTCGGCTGCGGCGAGTCGCTGCTCCGCGAGCCGGACCGCCTCGCGCGGTACGTCGCCGCCGCGGCCGAGACGGGCGCGACGACGAGCGTGAAGGTCCGCGCCGAGGTGCCGGGCGTCGGCCTCGTCGCGGTCGCGGAGCGGGTCGCGGCCGCGGGCGCGGACTGGCTCCACGTCGACGCGATGGACTCGGAGGCGGTGATCGCCGACCTCGCGGCCGCGGTCGACGCGGCGGCGGCGCGCGGCGACGGGAGCGCGCTCGCCGACCTGACGCTCGTCGCCAACAACGGCGTCCGCGGCCGGGAGACGGTGGCCGAGTACGCGGGACACGGCGCCGACGCGGTGAGCGTCGGGCGCCCGACGGAGGACCCGCCGGTCCTCGCGCGCGTGGCGGACGCCGTCGAGGCGTGGCGGAGCGGGGGGCCCCCGCGCGAGGCCCGCGGGCCTGAGCCCGGGCCGGAGGCGTCGCCGTGACCGACCCCGTCGACGACGCGACGCTCGCGCTCCTCGTCGAGGTGGCCGGCACGCCGAAGCCCGGGAACGTCGACCGGCGCCGCAACCTCGACGACCTGCGGTTCGAGGCGTTCCTCGGCGGCGCCGTCGGCGCGCGTCCGGGGCTCGAACGGGCCGCGAGGGGGACCGCCGGGGGCGCGGGCCCCGCGGTCGGCAACGCCTTCGAGCGCGCCGTCCGGGGGATGGCCGACCGCGCCGGGACGAACACCCAGTTCGGCTGTCTGCTGCTCCTGGTCCCGCTGGTTCGGGCGGCCGCCGACCCGGACCGGGACCTCTCGCCCGCCGGCCTCGACGCGCTCTGTCGGGCGACGACGGTCGAGGACGCGGTCGCCTTCTACCGCGCGTTCGAGGCCGTCGACGTCGCGGTCGACGACCCGCCGCCGGGCGCGGACGACCTCGACGTGCGCCGCGGGAGCGACGCGGAACCCGCGATCCGCGACCGCGGCGCGACCCTGCGGGACGTGCTGGCGCTCTCGGCCGACCCGACGGGCGGCGCCGGCGACGGCGATGGGGCCGCCGACCGCGTCCCCGACCGCAACGCCGCCGAGTGGGCCGAGGGGTTCCCCCGGACGTTCCGCGCGGCCGAGTGGATCCTGAGCGACGAGGGGCCGCTCGCGGACCGGGCGGCGCGGGCGTTCCTGGGGCTGCTCGCCGCCGAGCCGGACACGCTCGTCGCGTCGACGCAGGGGGCGGCGACGGCGCGCGAGGCGAGCGGGCGGGCGGCGGCGCTACTCGGCGTCGACTCGGCGGGGCCGGGAGGCGTCGGCGGCGTCGACGCGGTCCCGACCGACGCCGTCCACGGCGCCGACCTCGACGCCGCGGAGTCGCTGGCGGACGAGTTCGTCGCGGCGGGGATCAACCCCGGGACGACCGCCGACCTCACGTGCGCGGCGCTGTTCGTCGCGCTCCGGCGCGGCGCGGAGGTGGCGCCGTGAGCGACGCCGGTCGGCGGGGTCGGGACGGCGTCGCCCCCGACGGCTGGCCGGTCACGCTCCGCGGCGTCACCGAGTCCGTGGTGACGACGCTGGGCCCGAACGACCGGTGGAACGTCGCGGCCCTGGGGCTCCACGCGCCGGACGAACCAGAGGATTCGGTCACCGCGCGCACCTACGGGCGCACCCGCACGTGGCGGAACTTCAGTGAGCGCGGCGGCGGCGTGGTCCAGTTCACGGTCGACCCGCGGACGTTCGTCGACGCGGCGCTCACGGTCCGCGAGGCCAACGACCCGGTCCTCCCGAGCGCCGACGCGTGGGTCGAAGTCGAGGCCGAGGCGGTCGCGGCCGAGAGCGAGGGCGACACGACGATACGGACCTGGGAGCTGGCGCCGGTCGAGTCGGCGGTCGTGAGCGAGCGCGTGCCGACGGTGAACCGCGGGTTCGGCGCGGTCGTCGACGCCACGGTGGCCGCCTCGCGGCTCGACGTGCCGGCGTTCGACACCGACGAACTGCTCGACAGGCTCCGGTACTTCGCCGACGTGGTCGAGCGCTGCGGCGGTCCCGCCGAGCGCGAGGCGTTCGCGCGGATCGACGAGGCGACCGGGTGGCGCGAGCGCGCGGGCGACGAGTGACCCGGAGGGGGCGCGACGAGACGAACCCCGCCGCGACTCCGGCTCGCGGCCGCTCGCGGCGGAACGAACCCTTTTAGTTCGCCCCTCCGGTACCGCTCGGTATGGCCATCAAACCCAAGTACATCAAACAGCTCGGGAACGCCCTCCTGGAGCGGTATCCCGACTCGTTCAACACGGACTTCGAGACGAACAAGGAGAGCGTCACGGCGCTGACGACCGTCGAGTCGAAGGGCGTCCGCAACCGGATCGCCGGCTACGTCACCCAGAAGAAGTCGCAGGCCGCGCAGAACGCGTAAGCGTTCGGTTCGAGTCGTCGCTGGTTCTCCCGACGGGATCGACTCACCAGTCCCATCGCCGGTTTTATTTTCGCCCCCTCGGCAGGGCGACGCCGATGGAGCGACTCACCACCCTCCTGCTCGCGACGAGTGTCCAGTTCACGCTGTTCGCGCTGTTCTTCAAACTGCCGCCGACGAACAGCTCCCTCTCGGTGTGGTTCGGGATCCTCGCCGGACTCTGCCTGCTCGCCGGCTGGGTGTACGCGGTCGCGGTTCCGAAACCGAGCGAGTGACGTAGTTGAGTCCGAACCGCCAGAGGGCAGGGGCACCGTTTGTAACGGGCGCGCTCGGAGAGCGAGTCGGACGCACCGCGTCGCGCCGCCCCACATTTTAAGCCCGGAGCCGCGGCCATCCCGCCTCGATGGACGCGCTCGTGCGGCCGGTGGTCGACCCGACGTTCGCGGCGGGCGCGCTCGCGTTCCTGCTCGGCGGCGTCGCGCTCGGGACCGCGAGCGGGCTGGTTCCGGGGCTTCACGCCAACAACTTCGCGCTGCTCCTGGCCGGCTTCGCCCCGTCGGTGCCGGCCGATCCGCTGTTCGTCGGCGTCGCGATGCTCGGCGCGGGCGTCGTCCACTCGTTCCTCGACATCGTCCCCGCGCTCGCGCTCGGCGTGCCCGACGCCGCGACGGCGGTGGCGGCGCTGCCGGGCCACCGGCTGGTGATCGCGGGGCGCGGCCGGGAGGCGGTCCGGCTCTCCGCGCTCGGCTCCGGGCTGGCGGTCGCGCTCGCGGTGCCGCTGGCGGTCCCGGTCACGTGGCTGATGGTGCGGTGGTACCCGGCGCTGCGCGCGCACCTGCCGCTGCTGCTCGGGGGCGTCGTCGCGCTGCTCGTCCTCACCGAGTCGTCGCGGCGGGCGGCGGTCGGCGGGCTCGTCGCCTTCCTCGCGAGCGCCGCGCTCGGGTTCGCGACGCTCGACGCCGACCCCGCCGCGCCGCTGTCGACCGGCGGGGTCCTCGCGCCGCTTTTCGCCGGACTCTTCGGCGTCCCGGTCCTCGTGGAGGCGCTCGGCGGCGAGGGGGTCCCGCCGCAGGCGGACCCGCGGATCGCGATGCGAGCGCGCGACCTCGGCACGAGCGCGGGGGCGGGGTCGCTCGCCGGCGCGGTGGTGGGGTACGTCCCGGGCGTGTCGGCCGCCATCGCCGCCGTGGCCGCGATGCCCGCGGTGCCGCGCGCGTCGGCGGACCGCGGGTTCGTCGTGGCGACGAGCGGCGCGAACACAGCGAACACCGTCTTCGCGCTGTTCGCGCTGGTAGCGCTCGGGACGCCGCGCACGGGCGTGACCGTCGCCATCGATCGGGCCGGCGTGCCGTTCGCGCTGCCGATGCTGCTCGTCGCCGCCGCGACCGCCGCGTGCTTCGGGTTCGCGCTCGTCGTGCTCGTCGGCGACCCGTACCTCCGGATCGTCGGCAACGCCGACTACACCCGGCTCTCGATCGGCGTGTTGGGACTCCTCGCCGTCGTCTCGTACGCGTTCGCCGGGGCGTACGGCGTCGGCGTTCTCCTCATCGCCGGCGCGCTCGGACTTGTCCCGCCGCGGGTCGGCGCCCGGCGTGTCCACCTGATGGGCGTCCTCATCGGCCCGCTGATCGTCGGGTGACGGCCGGGTTCGGTCCCCGCGACCCGCCGCCCCCGCGCTCCGTCGAGCGGGACGGTACCGGTCCGCACGGTCCGTTCCGGCGAAAAGAACAACGGTTAAAAGTCGCCGTCGGTAGGTACGTGTATGAGCCAGAGCGACTCTCAATCGACTCCGCAGTGCGTCTCCTGTGGAATTCAGGTGTCCGGCATGAACGCCGCGCAGTTCTCCTGTCCGGACTGCGGCGCCACCATCTACCGGTGCGCCAAGTGCCGGAAGCAGAGCAACCTCTACGAGTGCCACGACTGCGGGTTCCGGGGGCCGTAAGATGGGCGACGTCGCCGCCAAGATCAAGGTCATGCCGAACAGCCCCGAAGTCGACCTCGACGACCTCCAGGACCGGCTGGAGGAGGAGCTCCCCGAGGGCGCGAAGATCCGCGGCTTCGAGCGCGACGACGTCGCGTTCGGGCTGGTCGCGCTCCTCCCGACCGTCATCGTCCCCGACGGCGCGGGCGGCACCGAGGCCGTCGAAGAGGCGTTCTCGCAGGTCGAGGACGTCGAGTCCGTCACGGTCGAGAACGTCGGTCGCCTGTAAGGCGCCGACCCGTCCGCCGCGATCGCCGACACCGGCGCTCGCGGTTCGATTCTGCGGCTCCGCTCGTCTCGGAGAGCGGCCGCTCCGCGGTTCGCGACCGGCGTGTCGGCACCCGCCGCCGCGGTCGGCCTATCGGCCCGACTCGTAGAACTCCTCGCGATACACCCGCCCGAAGGCGTTGCGTCGGAGGGTGCTGGCGGCCGCGTCCGGCTCCTCCTGGTACGTCGCCGCGATCACCGCGTCCGCGAAGGGGATCGGGTGCCAGACGACGTTGTCGACGTTGTCGGAGCCGATCTGCGTCACGGCCGCGTCGTCGAACTCGCTGTCCGCGAGCCACGCGTCGAACTCGTCGCGGTCGCCGACGTGGACAGCGAGCAGCTCGGCGAACGTCGCGTCGCGGGCGGTCCGGATCACCTCGGGCGTGACGCGCTCGTCGTACTCGTCGGCGTCGAACGACATCGCCTTGGTCGCCTCGCGGACGACGACCTGCGCGACGGGGCCGGCCTCCTCGTACCGTTCGAGCGCCTCGGCGCGCGTCTCGGGGGCGAACGTGCCTCTGGTCTCCATACGCGCGGTTGGCCGGGGGCGGGGAAGGGCGTTCCGCTACGCGTCGGTTTCGTCGTCGGTCGAGGGGTGGTCGTCCTCGTCGGCGTCGGCCGCGGCCTTCCGAGTCATCTCGCGCGCCTCGCGCAGCGCCTCGGCGACCTCGGGGTCGTCGACCTGCTCGGGGGCGGGCGCGCCGGCGTCCGCGGGAGCGCCGTGTTCGTGGCCGGCGTGATCGTGGCCGGACGCGCTCCCGCCCGATCCCATCCCGACGTCCGGGCGTCCGCGGGGGACCGTGTCCTCGAACACCTCGTCGTACTCGGCGTCCTCGGCGTGCGGGGTCACCTCGGCGGCGAGTTCGGCCGGTTTCCGGTCGCTCCAGTCGTCGACGCGCTCGTCGAGCCACGACTCGTGGTCGCCGCCGTGGAGCATCGCCGTGAACGCGAGGTGGTGCGCGAGGTGTTCGCCGTCGCGCTGCGGCGTGTCGCAGACGGGGCACGCGTATCCCATTACACGTCCGCGTTACCGCGTGAGGCGTAAATCGGCGTCGAAGGACGCCGACGGCGCCCGTTCGCGACCCGGGTGTCGGGTCGCGTGGTGAGCGACGAGGCCGCGACCGCCGCGGCCCCGAACCGGACGGAGTCGGACGGTCGCCGTCGGCTCGCCCGCGGGCGTCTCTCGCACCTATAACAGCAACTTTATCACTCGCACGGGGCGAAATCCGCATAAGACTACTCCGTTAGGAGGTCCAACAGTGACTGAAGCCAACACACAACCGGAGGTGAACATCGGTCTCGTCGGTCACGTCGACCACGGGAAGACGACGCTGGTACAGGCGTTGTCCGGCTCGTGGACCGACCAGCACAGCGAGGAGATGAAACGCGGTATCTCGATCCGGCTGGGGTACGCGGACGCGACGTTCCGACGCTGCCCCGGTGTCGACGAGCCCGAGTGTTACACCGTCGACGAGGAGTGCGAGGACGGCTCCGAGAGCGAGCCGATCCGGACGGTGTCGTTCGTCGACGCCCCGGGCCACGAGACGCTGATGGCGACGATGCTCTCCGGCGCCTCGATCATGGACGGGGCGGTCCTCGTCGTGAGCGCGACGGAGGACGTCCCGCAGGCCCAGACGGAAGAGCACCTGATGGCGCTCGATCTCATCGGGATCGAGAACATCGTCATCGCGCAGAACAAGGTCGACCTGGTCGGCCGCGACCGCGCCGTCGACAACTACGAGCAGATCCGGGAGTTCGTCGAGGGAACCGTCGCGGAGGACGCGCCGATCGTCCCCGTCTCGGCCCAGCAGGAGGTCAACCTCGACCTCCTGATCGACGCCATCGAGTCCGAGATCCCGACGCCGGAGCGTGACCCCGCCGAGCACGCCCGGATGTACGCGGCCCGCTCGTTCGACATCAACCGACCGGGCGCGAGCGCCGGGGACCTCAAGGGCGGCGTCGTCGGCGGCTCGCTCGTCAGCGGCGAGCTGTCCGTCGGCGACGGCCTGGAGATCCGCCCGGGACGCGAGGTCGACGAGGAGGGCCAGACCGAGTGGCGACCGCTGGAGACGACCGTCCGGTCGCTTCAGGCCGGCAACCGCGACGTCGAGACCGCCCGGCCCGGCGGTCTCCTCGGCGTCGGCACCGGGCTCGACCCGAGCCTCACGAAGGGCGACGCCCTCGCCGGGCAGGTCGCCGGCGAGCCGGGGACGCTCCCGCCGACCCGCGAGGAGTTCGAGATGACGGTCGACCTCCTCGACCGCGTCGTCGGCAAGGAGGACGACGAGAGCGGTGAGAGCGACATCGAGGAGATCAGCACCGGCGAGCCGCTGATGCTCACGGTCGGCACGGCGACGACGGTCGGCGCCGTGACGAGCGCGCGCGACGGCGAGTGCGAGGTGAGCCTCAAGCGGCCCGTCTGCGCCGAGGAGGGCGCCCAGATCGCGATCAACCGGCGCGTCGGCGCGCGCTGGCGGCTCATCGGCGTCGGGACGCTGGCGTAGCGTGGCCGACGACGCCCGCGCGGACCGTCCGGAGACCCCGGCCGCGGGCGACGCCCGAACCGAGGCCCTCGGCGGCGCGCCCGTCGTCGCGCTCGACACGAGCGCGCTGATGGCGCCGGTCGAGGCCGACCTCCGGCTGTTCGAGGAGCTGGACCGGATCCTCGGCGGCTACGAGGCCGTGGTGCCGACGGCGGTGCTCGCGGAGCTCGACGGCCTCCAGGGCGGCAACGGCGCGGAGGCGACCGCCGCGAGCGTCGGGGCGGACCTCGCGGAGCGGGCGGAGGCGGTGGAGACTGACGAATCGTACGCCGACGACGCGCTCGTCGCCCTGGCCGCGGCCGGCCGGGTCGACGCCGTCGTCACGGTCGACGGGCCCCTCGCGAACCGGGTGCTGGCCGCGGACGCACCAGTAATCGGTTTAAGGGGTCGGAACACACTGGCGATAACGGAACCCTAGCGGCCGCGGACAACCAACAACATGTACAAACGAGTTCGACTCAAGGACACGGTCGAGGTCCCGCCGAAGCACCTGGCGGACGTCACCGACGAGCGGGTGAAGGCCCTGCTCCAGGACAAGCTGGAAGGACGGATGGATGAGGACGTCGGCAGCGTCGTGAGCGTCATCGAGGTTCACGACATCGGCGAGGGCGCGGTGTTACACAACCGCCCCGGCGTCTACTACGAGGCGGAGTTCGACGCGCTCACCTACGACCCCGACATGCAGGAGGTCGCCGACGGCACCGTCGTGGAGACGGTCGAGTTCGGCGCCTTCGTCGGGATCGGCCCGGTGGACGGGCTGCTCCACGTCTCGCAGATCACCGACGAGTACCTCACGTTCGACGGCGCGAACCAGCAGCTCGCCTCGTCGGACTCCGACAAGACGCTCGGCGTCGACGACGCCGTCCGCGTCCGCGTCGTGACGAAGAGCATCGACGAGCGCAACCCCCGCGACTCGAAGATCGGGCTCACCGCGAAACAGCCCGGCCTCGGCAAACACGAGTGGCTGGAGGGCCGGCGGAAACACCGCGAACAGACCGGTGAGGAGGCCGACTGATGGCCGAGGACCGCCTGGCGTGCCGAGAGTGCCACCACGTCAACGACCCGGACGCCCAGACCTGCGCGCTCTGCGGGTCCTCGTCGCTGACGGAGGACTGGGCGGGCTACGTCATCGTCACCGACCCCGCGGACAGCCAGATCGCGGAGGAGATGAACGTCTCCGACGCGGGCGCGTACGCGCTGAAGGTCCGGTAACCACCCGATCCGAGGCCGAAGGCCGATGAGCGACGCATCCGACCCGCTTCTCACGCTGCCCGAATCGCTGCGCGACGCGTTCAAGGAGCCGCTGGGGCCGGTGACGACGGACGCAGACGCCCTGATCGAGGCCGCCGACGAGACCCGCGAGCGACACGCGTCGCCAGCCGAGGGTCCCCCGCGGCTGATCGCGGTCGGCGACGTGGTCACCTATCACCTCCGCGAGGCGGGCCGCGTCCCGGACGCCGCGCTTGTCGACGGGAAGACGGAGCGGGAGGCCGTCCGCGAGGAGATAGCGGCCGCGCTCGCGGCCACGGACGAGCGGCGCGTGTCCGTCGAGAACCCGGCCGCGACGCTGTCGGCGGCGCTACTCGACGCGCTCGCAGAGGCGCTCGCGGCGGAGGAACCGGTGACGATCGAGGTGACCGGCGAGGAGGACCTGGCGGCGCTGCCGGCGATGCTCGCGGCGCCGCTCGGGTCGACCGTCGTCTACGGCCAGCCTGGCGAGGGGATGGTCCGCGTCGCGGTCACGCCCGAGGCGCGGCGGCGGGCCCGGGGGCTGTTCGAGGGCCTGAGCGGCGACGTCGCGACCGCGTACGAGATTCTCGGCGTCGACCCGGACGAGGCCCGCGAGTTCGACGCAGAGTGAGTCTGCGCCGTTCGATCTCGGCGTCACTCGGAGTCGACGGCGACGGTGGCCGCGAGGACGGCGAGACCGACCGCCAGCGCGACGGCGGTCACCAGTCGCGGCGTGACCGGGACCGTCGAGAGCCGGAGGTACGGCTCGACGCCGTTGCGTCGGAGCCCGGCGAGCGCCTCGACGCCCCAGTGACCGCTCGCCAGCAGCGAGAGGCCCACGCCGACACCGAGCCCGCCGGTGACGAACCCGACCCCGGTGAGTGCGTCCTCGAACGCGAGGAACGACCAGACCGCGTCGTCCGTGGGTTCGGGACCGCGAGCGAGGCGCCGCTGGAGCGCGACCAGGCCGAGGCCGGCCCCGCCGGCGGCGATGGTACCGGCCAGCGCGACGGCCGCGACGCCGAGGGAGGTCGCGGCTGGCGGACCCGCGAAGTTCGCCTCCCGAACGGCCGCGGGGAGGGTCGCGACGAGGGGGGCGGCGAGCGAGCCGAGGAGCGCCAGCGCGCCGCAGATCCGGGCCTTTCGAAGGGGCGGCATCGGGACGATGATGTTGGCCGATCTGGTGAGTTCGTACTCGGAGCGCTCGGTCGGGTCGAATCCGTCGTCGTTGGGCATTCGAGTGGTAACGATATCCACGGCCCGCAGGACTGAAACCTTGACGCCGAACGGGGCGCTCGGTCGACGGTCGGCGGGGAGTTCGGCGGCGACACCCCCGCTTCGAAATCCTTTTACAGCTTTCGAGGGGATATACGCCCAACTGAACCATGGACGTCGATATCATCTCCGAGGAGGAGAACCCGATGCTGCACCGCACGGACATCCGTTTCGAGACGACCCACGAGGAGGCCACCCCCTCGCGGCTGTCGGTCCGCGACTCGCTGGCCGCCAAGCTCGACAAGGGCTCCGAGGAGGTCGTCGTCCACGAACTCGACACCAAGTTCGGCATGCGCAAGACGATCGGCTACGCGAAGGTGTACGACTCCGCGGCCGACGCCCTGGAGGTCGAACAGGACCACATGCTCGAGCGCAACAAGATCGGCGGCGACGAGGCGGACGCCGAGGAAGCGTAACCCCGCCGGATGCGCGTTCTCGGCATCGAGGGTACCGCGTGGTGCGCGAGCGCCGCGCTGTACGACGCCGAGACCGACTCAGTTCTCATCGAGTCCGACCCCTACGAGCCCGACAGCGGCGGCATTCACCCGCGCGAGGCCGCCGAACACATGTCGGAGGCGATCCCCGAGGTCGTCGACCGGGTGTTGACCGCGGCCGAGGCGGAGTACGGTCCTGACGCGGTCGACGCCGTCGCCTTCTCTCGCGGGCCCGGGCTCGGCCCCTGCCTCCGGATCGTCGGGACCGCCGCGCGGTCGCTCGCCGGGACGCTCGGCGTGCCCCTCGTCGGCGCCAACCACATGGTGGCGCACCTGGAGATCGGTCGGCACCGCTCCGGGTTCGACAACCCCGTCTGTCTGAACGCCTCGGGCGCGAACGCGCACCTGCTCGGCTACCACGACGGGCGGTACCGGGTGCTCGGCGAGACGATGGACGCCGGCGTCGGCAACGCGATCGACAAGTTCACGCGCCACGTCGGCTGGAGCCATCCCGGCGGTCCGAAGGTGGAGGCGGCGGCCGCCGAGTTCGCGGCGGGCGCGGCGGGTGCGGGCGACGGAGAAGGGTCCGCGGGCGGCGAAGCGGCCGCCTCGGCCGCCGACCTCCTCGACCTGCCGTACGTCGTCAAGGGGATGGACTTCTCGTTTTCCGGGATCAGCTCGGCCGCCAACGACGCCGCCGACGGCGGGGTCTCGGTCGAGGAGATCTGCTTTTCGCTCCAGGAGCACGTGTTCGCGATGCTCACCGAGGTCTCCGAGCGCGCGCTGTCGCTGACCGGCGCCGACGAGCTCGTGCTGGGCGGCGGGGTCGCCCAGAACGACCGCCTCCGCGAGATGCTGGCCGCGATGTGCGAGGCGCGCGGCGCCGACTTCCACGCGCCCGAGCCCCGCTTCCTCCGCGACAACGCGGGGATGATCGCCGTGTTGGGCGCGAAGATGGCGGCCGCGGGTGACGCGATTCCCGTCCCGGAGTCCGCGGTCGACCCGAACTTCCGACCGGACCAGGTGCCGGTGACGTGGCGGGAGGGGGAGTCGGTCGCGCGGGGAGCCGCGGGCGGCGCGTCGGCCGAGACGGCGCGCGACCCGGACGCGGACCGCCGCGGCGCGGAGGCGACCGTCGCGGTCACCGGCGCGGGCGACGATCGTCGGGTCGTCAAGCGGCGGGTCGAGAAGTCGTACCGGCACCCCGACCTCGACCGAACGCTCAGGCGCGACCGGACCGTCGCGGAGGCGCGGCTGACGAGCGAGGCCCGCCGCGCGGGCGTCCCGACGCCGCTCGTGTACGACGTCGACCTCGCGGACGCGACGCTGACGCTCCAGTACGTCGGCGAGCGCGACCTCGCGACCGCCCTCGACGAGCGCTCGACAGAGGCGGTCGGGCGCCACCTCGCCCGGCTTCACGGCGCGGGGATCGTTCACGGCGACCCGACGACGCGGAACGTGCGCGTGTCGCCCGACGAGGCGGAGAGCGCGGCCGCGGACGACGAGCCCGCCCCGGCGCCGGCGACGTACCTCATCGACTTCGGGCTCGGCTTCCACACCGGCCACGTCGAGGACCACGCGATGGACCTCCACGTGTTCGAGGGGTCGATCCGGGCGACCGCGACCGATCCCGATCCGCTGATAGCGGCGTTCGAGGCGGGGTACGAGGCGGTCGGCGAGGGCGAGGTCCTCGACCGGCTCCGGGACGTGGCGGACCGCGGCCGTTACCGCTGAGCGTCGGGGCGCCGCCGCGGCGCCGCCGGCCGATGGCGCCACGATTTATAGTGCCAGCGGACAGACGGACTGGTATGGGAGACAAACCGTCGTCGGGAGAGATTCTCGGGATTCCGTACAACTTCGAGCGTCCGAGCCTCGGACGCCTGCTGTCGTCGTACTGGCAACCGGAGAAGGGGATGCTCGTCGAGAAGCCGTTCGGCATCGGTTACACCCTGAACCTCGCCAACTGGCGGTCGTGGATCGTCCTCGCGGTCGCCGGCGGGCTCTACTACCAGCAGCAGCAGTCGGCCGGCGTCGACGCGTCCGGCGGGTCCGACGAGGACGCCGCGGACGACGGCGACGGACCGGTCGAAGTGATCGTCGACGACGACTGAGGCCGACCGCCGTCCCCGCCCGTGCGGCGTGGTACCGCGATCGGTGATTTTCACCGTTGATTCCGCATCGGTTTCATTTAAATATCAGAAGGACAGTGATACGGTAATGAAAGTCCAGTTCGAGTGCTCGTGTTCGGAGGAGATCTCCGAGTTCACCCGCGGCGAGGCCAGCCGCGGCGTCCACGTCGAGTGCGGGAACTGCGGCGCCGTCTACGCCGTGACGATCACCGAACTGGAGTAGGGGGCGTCGCCGCGGACTCGAACCGGAGCCGGACCGTGGTCCCGTCGTCCGTCGCGTCGAACCGGACGGTGCCGCCCTGCGTCTCGCACATCCACTTGACGAGCCACAGCCCGATGCTGCTCGCGTGCGAGAGCGGCGTCTCCTCTTCGGCCTGTAACACCGCCCGCTCTTCGGGAGGGATCCCCGGGCCGTTGTCGGTGACCTCCAGACAGGTTGTCGTTCCGTTCTCGCGGATCGTGGCCGCGACGCGGCGCGTGGCCCCGTCGTTGTGGGTGACCGCGTTCTCGAACACCTCGCGGATCGGGAACGCGACCGAGTCGTCGGCGCGGATCCACGCCTCGGAGGGCGTCTCGACGGTGACGGCGGCGCCGTCGGCGTCGACGACCTCGACCGCCTCGTGGACCGCGTCGACGAGGTCGACGCGACCGTCCGGCGGCTCGGCGGACGCGTCCTCGACCACGCGGAGCTTCTCGCTGATGTCGACGACGTCGTCGGTCGTCTGTCGGATCGTCTCTAGGCACTCCCGGCTCCGCTCGTCGTCGATCCGGTCGGCGAGCAGGTCGGTGTACCCTTGGATCACGTTGAGGTCGTTGCGCACGTTGTGTCGGAACACGCGGCTCAGCACCTGTAGCTGCTGGTTGGAGGTTTCGAGGTCCCGGCGGGCGGTCTCCGCCCGGCGGCGGTGGTGCGTGACCGCGCCGTACAGGAGGCCGCCGGACCCGACGACGAGCAACAGGTCGCCGACGAGGTGCGCCGGCGTCCAGTCGGCGACGGATCCGACCGCGGACGCGGTCGCGAGGTCGACCGCGACCGCGAACGCCGCCGCGACGCAGAGGTACGCCGCCGTGAGCGCCGTCGCCGACCGCCCGTAGAGTAGTTCCGGATTATATTTCATTTATATTTAATTTTACTCTCAGTGAATTTTCCTCGCACGAGAGAACTCAACGGCCGGCGTCTTAAGCTTTGACGGCCCGGTAATCCCGTCACCAGGAGGCGCAGTCGGCACAGACGTAGGCGTCCGCTTCGCGCCACCGGCGTTCGACCCGCTCGCCGCACCGGTCGCACGCCGCGCCGTCGGCGTGCCACGTCGACGTGGCGACGGCGGGGTCGGCGTCGGTCGAGTCGGGCGCGTCGTCGGCGTCGGACGTGTCAGCGGAATCTGACACGTCGCCGGCGTCGGCGTCCGTATCGGCGAAGTCGTCGAGCGAGCGGTCCTCGGCCATCTACGCCTCCCGTCGGAGTCGGTCGACGACGTAGTCGCGCTCCAGTTCGCCGAGGAACTCGCCGAGCCGCGGCCCCTGCGTGTCGTCGAAGAAGAGGCGGTAGCCCGCCGCGAAGAACTCGCTGACCTCGACGCCGTGGTCGCGTGCGGTCTCGTACATCGCCCCCTGGATCGCCTCGCCGTCGTGGCCGGCGGCGACGAAGTCGGCGAGGTCGTCGAGCGCGGCCGCCACGTCCTCGTCGAACTCGACCGCGGGGAGGTCTGTCTGGAGCCGGTAGTCGTACTCGTTTCCGGTCCGTTCGGCCCAGTTCCGCGCCTGCTCCACGCGGGCAAGCGCGGCGTCGACCGCGTCGTCGTCGGCGTCGTCCGGGATGTGCCCCTCGTCGCGGGCGAGGCGCTCGCGGAAGTCCGGGTCGTCGACCATCCCGAGGACGGCCGCGAAGGTGTAGGGGAGCCGGATCGGTCGCTCCGCCGGCGGCTCGTCGGGTCGCCCGACGACGAACGGGTAGGCGCGCTCGGCGAAGGCGGTGAGGTCCTCGTCGTCCACCTCGCCGAAGTAGGCGCGCTCGAACCGGTCGAAGCGGTCGACCAGCTGGTCGAGCCGCTCGACGTCGAGGTCGCGGGCCTTCTTCGGGTGGAGCGCGAAGAAGAACCGGAGCACCTCGGGCTCGATCAGGTCGAGCAGCTCCTGGACCGTGACGACGTTCCCCTCCGAGGAGGAGAACGCCTCGCCGTTGAGCGTGAACCACTCGTACACCATCGGGACGGGCGGCTCCTCGCCGAAGACGTTCCGCGCGACGTCGACGCCGGAGGGCCACGACCCCTCCGCGTGGTCCTTTCCGAACGGCTCGAAGTCGGCGCCGAGGACGCCCCACTGGGCGGGCCACTCCAGCCGCCACGGGAGCTTCCCCTCGCGGAACGTCGCGGTGCCCTCGTGGCCGCACCCCTCGATGGTGTTGCCCCCGGCGTCCATGTCGGTACAGGCGTACTCGACGGTCTCCGCTTCGAGGTCGATTCCCGTCACCGTCTCCGTGACCTTCCCGCACGCCTCGCAGACGGGGTTGAACGGGACGTACTCGTCGTCGACCTTGTCCTGGTACGGCGAGAGCACCTCGCGGACGCGCTCGACGTCGCCGAGGACCGTCCGGACCGCGTCGTCGAACGTCCCGTCGGCGTACAGGTCGGTGTTCGACAGCATCTCGACGGGGACGTTCAGCCGGTCGGCGTCGGCCTTCAGCAGGCCCGCGAAGTGGGCCGCGTACGACTCGGCCTCCCCGAACGGGTCGGGGATCGAGGTGTACGGCTTCCCGAGGTTGCGGCCGAGCGCGCCCGCGTCGACCTCGCCGAGCCCGACGATGTCGCCGTCCGCGTTCGCCAGCTTGCGCGGCACCTTCCGCAGCGGGTCCTTGTCGTCGGACGTGAACACCTGCCGGACCTCGTGGCCGCGGTCGCGCAGCACCTCGGCGACGAAGTAGCCGCGCATGATCTCGTTGAAGTTGCCGAGGTGCGCGACGCCCGACGGCGAGACGCCGCCCTTGATCACGATGGGCTCGTCGGGGTCGCGCGCCTCGACCTCGTCCGCGACCACGTCGGCCCAGAACGCGTGGAAGGCCTCGCCGTCCCCCTCCGCCGCGCCGTCCCCCTCGTCGAGCGCGGCCCGCTCCGAGAGGATGTGCGGGGAGTCGTCGGGCGCGGCGCGTTCGGCGTCCGCCGCTCCGTCCGCTGCGTCGTCCCCGCTCATCGCTCCTCCGTCCAGGAGCTCGGTTCCTCGCCGCCGACGGGGACCACGTCGGTCCCGGTGTGGTCGCCGTACAGCGCGGCGTCGACGACGGCGCTCGGGTCGGTGCCGTCGAGCACGATCGACCGGATGCCGGCCCGGTCGATCAGCTTCGCGGCGAGCAGGTCGACGGGCGCGGAGGCGCCGGCGTCCCGGCTCATCGGGAGGACGACCTCCACGAGCTCCGCGGGCGACAGCTCCGCGAACTGGGCCGCGTCGGGGTCGGCGTTGGGGTCGGCGTCGTACACGCCGTCGGCGCTCGTGGCGTACACGAGCAGGTCGGCGTCGACCGACTCGGCGAAGCCGGCGGCGACCGCGTCGGTGGTCTGTCCCGGGGTGACGCCGCCCATCACCGCGACCTCGTCGCGGCGGAGGGCCGCGCCCGCCTCCTCGTAGTCGGTCGCGGGCGCGAGGCTCGCGCGGTCGCCGAGCGCGGCGATCAGCAGCCGGGCGTTGAGCCGGGTCGTCCCGATCCCGAGCCGGTCGAGCTCGACCTCGTTGGCCCCGATCTCGCGGGCCGTCTCGATGTACTCGCGGGCGACGCCGCCTCCGCCGACGACGACCCCGACCTCGCAGCCGTCGGCCACCAGCCGTTCGATCGCCTCGGCGTACGCGGCGACGCGCTCGGGGTCGAGGTCCGGCGCGAGCACGCTCCCGCCGACAGAAACGACGACTCTCATTGGCGACGAGTATCCCTGTCGCGGTCTTAAGGATTGCCAAGCCCGGACGCGTCGGAGGCGCCCCGCGGTCGCGGCTCCGGGCCGCCCGGGAAACGCCTAAGCCGGTCGCGGCCCGCTCTCGGGTATGCGACCGATATCGATCGTCGGCGACGGCGCCCCGGCGCTGGCGCGGCGGCTCGCGGCGCGGCTCGACGGACGGGTGGCCCTCGTGGAGCGCGACGACCCCGACGGAGACCGGCCGCACGAACCGGGCCCGAGCGACCGGACGGCCGACGGCGGAGCGGTCGAGGGCGAGGTCGTCGACCCCGCCGGGCGCCCCGACGCCGACACCGAGATCGCGCTCGACGCGGACGGGAACTGGAGCGGCCGGGGGCGCGTCGAGGGGTTCGACGACCTGCTCGACGGGCTCGCCCCCGACCACGACTACCTCGTGGCGGTCGGCGAGTCGCGGCTGCGCGTGCCCGCGGTCCTGCTCGGCGCCGACGCCGACCCCGAGGGCGTGCCGGGGACGGTCCTCGCGACCGCGGCGACGACCGAGGGCGTCGACCTCGACGGGCTCGTGGCCGCCCTCGACGAGGCCGAGCCGTGGATCACCCGCGAGACGCTGGTGGACCGCGTCGAGGCGTCCGCGGACGCCGAGCTATCGGGCGCGATCGCCACGTTCACCGGCCGCGTGCGGGCCCGCGACGCCCCGGGCGACGACCGGACGACGCACCTCGCGTTCGAGAAGTACGAGGGGGTCGCCGCGGAGCGGATGGACGCCATCGCGGCGGAGCTCGCGGAGCGGGACGGGGTCTTCGACGTGCGGATGCACCACCGAACCGGAGTGATCGAGGCGGGCGAGGACATCGTGTTCGTCGTCGTCCTCGCCGGGCACCGCCGGGAGGCGTTCCGGACGGTCGAGGACGGGATCGACCGCCTGAAAGACGAGGTGCCGATATTCAAGAAGGAGGCGACGGAGGCGGAGACGTTCTGGGTCCACCGGCGGGACTGAACGGCCCGCGAAGGGAGTTCGAGTCGGCGCGCCGAGGAGGTCCGGGCCCGGATCGCGGCCGCGGACGGCCCGATCGAGGGGCGCGCAGAGGCCGCACGGAGGGCGCGCGAGGGTCGCGTCCGTGCTCCGAGGCGGCGTTAATCGGCCCATTTTGCCGCTTATTCGTCCGACGAACGCGGAGGCAGAGGAGAATCGCTTACCGAGCGGCCGGCGGCCGAAACGCCCTCAAAATCGATTATAAAATTTCTGCGGCGTTCTGGAACCGTTGTAAAGAGTCCGTCAGACACGTTTTACCTCGGGGCGAGCGGTGAAACGCCCTGAAACCCCCTGAACGTCGCCCAACGGTGTCACCTTTATAACACCCTCCGGCGGCAAGCGTGGGATGTACCATGAGCGCGACAGCGAACCCCTCCACGAACGCGAGCGCAGACGACGACCGCAGCAAGGAAGAGCGGCTGAAACAGTACCTGCTCGACCGCGCCCAGGACGGCGAGATGTACTTCAAGGGGAAGTTCATCTCCGAGGACGTCGACCTCTCCCCGAAGGAGATCGGCGCCCTGATGGTGAAGCTCCGCGACTCCGCGACGGAGCTCACCGTCGAGAAGTGGTCGTACACGGGCGCGACGACCTGGCGCGTCGAGCCCGCCTGACGCCCCCGGTCCGCCGACCGACGCTCGCAGCACCGTCCCCGACGCACACCGCCGCACCGGATCCCGCGGCTCGGTCCCCGACTCGCGCTTTCTGACCCCGCACGCGTCCGCCGCCCCGGCGAGCGGACGACCGGCCCCGCTTCCGACTCGTTCGCCGACGCGGGGTTTATACTCGCAGACCAGTTACGACGTGACGATGCCAGAACACGAGGACGCGGCGGCGACCGGCGACGGCGCCCCGCGTCCGGAGCCCCTCCGGACGTTCTTTCGGATCGACGAGGTCCGCCGCGAGGACGGCCGCGTGCGGTACCGCGGCGAGTCGTACGTCCCGGAGCGGACGCTGTTGCGGAAGCTGACTCCCCACTTCCGGGAGGCGGGCTACGAGGTCGACGTGGAGGCCGTCGACGACGGGCACGTCGTCGTGGCGACCCCGTTCGACCGCGGCCGCGACGGGATACCCTGGGTGAACGTCGCCATGTTCGCGGCCACCGTGCTGTCGACGCTGTTCGTCGGCGCCTACGGCTGGTACTACGTCCCGCTCGCCGAGATACAGTCGAACCCCCTCACCCTGCTCCAGGCGTGGCCGTTCACCGCCGCCGTCCTCGGCGTCCTGATGACCCACGAGCTCGGCCACTACGCCGCCGGCCGATACCACGGCGTCCCCGTCTCGCTTCCGTACGTGATCCCCTTCATCTTCCCCTTCGGGACCCTCGGCGCGGTGATCCGGATCCGCGGGCGGATGCCCTCGCGGAAGGTCCTCTTCGACATCGGCGCCGCCGGACCGATCGCGGGGCTGGTCGCGACGGTCGCCGTGACCGCCGTCGGGCTCTCGCTCGACCCGATCGGGGTGCCGGCGGAGCTCGCGAACTCCTCGGGGCCGGTGATCCGATTCAACAACCCGCCGCTTCTGGACCTCATCGCCGGCGTCCTCGGCCAGCCGACGAGCTACGGCGACCCGCGGCTGAGCGCCCACCCGGTCGTGATCGGCGGCTGGGTCGGGATGTTCTTCACGCTCCTGAACCTCCTCCCGGTGGGCCAGCTCGACGGCGGCCACATGGTCCGAGCGATGCTCGGGCCGCGACAGGAGACGGTGGCGGCGCTCGTCCCCGGCGCGCTGTTCGCCGTCGCCGCCTACCTCCACTTCTGGCGTGGCCTCGGACTGAACGAGTCGGTCGGGCTCTGGGCGTTCTGGGGAGTGTTCGCGGCCGTGATCGCGTTCAACGGTCCGGCAAACCCGGCCGACGAGGACGGCGTGGGACTGCCGCGGCTCGCGGTCGGCCTCGCCACGTTCGCCGTCGGCGCGCTCTGTTTCCTCCTCGTCCCGATCCAGGTCGTCGGGGCGTGACGCCGCGATGAGCCGGCCCCTCTCGTCGCTGCGCGCCCGGGTCGAGCGGCGCGGCTTCCGGACGCTGTACCGCCTCGCGGACCTCACCTACGCGCTCGGCGTCGCGACGCCGAAGCGTACGGTCGCGGGGCGGTACTGGAGCTACGAGCCGACGAACCCCCACGGCGACGACCCCGGGCTCGACGCGCTCGACCGACTGCCCGACGACGCGGTGGTCCTCGACGTGGGCGCGCACGTCGGCGAACACGCCGTCCCGCTGGCGCTGGGCACCGACCGCCGGGTGGTCGCGTTCGAACCGAACGGCGAGAGCGCGGACCGGCTGGCGCGGAACGCCGACCGGAACGGGCTGGGCGGCGGAGGCGGGGCCGGCGGCGTGATCGACCTCAGACGCGCCGGCCTCGGCGACGCGAACGCGACGCTCACCTTCTACCGCTCGACGTACTCGAAGTGCTCCGCGTTCGACCGCGAGTCGGCGACCAGGTGGGGCGCGAGCGTCGCGGGCACGGAGTCGGTCCCCGTCCGCCGGCTCGACGACCTCGTCGACGGCGTCGGCGGCGAGGGGACGGACGGGGTCGGCACCGTCCCCCCGCCGGACGCGATCAAGGTCGACGTCGAGGGGCACGAGGCCGCGGTCCTCCGGGGCGCGACGGCGACGCTCGCGACCCACCGCCCGCTGCTCGTCGTGGAGGTCCACGAGGCCGCCGAGGCGGCGGCCGAGGACGCGAAGGGGGGTTCGGAGGAGACCGCGGCCGGGTCCGGCTCCGCCGCCCTCCGCGAGTGGCTGGCGGCGCGGGACTACGCGGTCGAGGAAGCGGAAGACGTGTGGATCTGTCGGCCGGAAGAGGCCTGAAGCGGCCCGTTTCCGGGAGGGAGCGGGTCAGTCGTCGCGCCGCTGCTTCATCCCTTGACGGGTGAACTGCGGGGTGGCACGGAGCCCGCGCTGCTTGCGGAACGAGCGGTACAGGGCGATCGCGAGCGGCGCCGCCAGCGCGAGGACGACGGCGGCGAGCCGCCAGTTCTCGGCGAACGAGTAGAGGATCGTCGCGGAGAGGACGCCGACGGCGAGCAGCACGGAGTAGGCGATCCGCATCGCCAGTTTCTCTAACACCTTCGTGTCGTCCTCCAACACGACGTTAACAGTCAGGTCGTCGCGGTTGGCGCGGGCGAGGAACTCGTCGGCCTTCGGGGGCACCGTGAACAGCGCCTCGGTGGTGCGCTGGACCTGCCGCCCGGCGTCCTCGGCGAGGTCGCGGGCGGTCTGCTCGTAGTACCCCTCCTCGCGGAGGTAGTCGGTCGCCGTCGAGATGAAGTCGAACTCGGGGTCGAGCGTGACGCAGACGCCCTCGACGACGGTGGCGACCCGGAGGACCAAAGCGAGGTTCGGCGGGAGCCGCAGCGGGAACTCGTAGATGGTCGACTCCACCTGCTCGATGATCTGGTTCACCTGGTACTGCTCGATGTCCTCGCCGCTGGCGTCCGCGATGGCCAACTCCATCACGTTGCCCATCACCTCGCGGTCGGCCTCCGGCGAGAGCGTCCCCATCGAGATGAGCGTGTCGAGGATGGCGTCGATGTCCTGTCGCGCGACCGCGACGTAGAAGTCGACGATCTTCTCTTGGATGAACGGGTCGACCCGGCCGGCCATCCCGAAGTCGTAGAAGATCACGGCGCCGTCGTCCGCGACCGCGAGGTTCCCAGGGTGCGGGTCGGCGTGGAACACCCCGTCCTCGATGATCATCTGGAGGTACACCTCCTGAAGCGTCTCCGCGACCTCCGTCCGGTCGTGTCCCGCCTCGTCGAGCGCGTCGATGTCGCTGATCTTCGTGCCCGGGACGTACTCCATCGTGAGCACGCGCGGGCCGGAGACCGGCTCGTACGTCTCCGGGATCCGGATCCGGTCCTCGTCGGCGAAGTTGCTCCGGATCTCTTCGAGCATCGTCCGCTCGCGGGCGTAGTCCATCTCCTCGCGGATCGTCTTGGCGAACTCGTCGGCGAGGTTCTCCAAGGAGAACGCCCGGCCAGCGCCGGTGAACCGCTTGATCAGGGGGATCGACCAGCGGATCGTTCGGAGGTCGGCCTCGACGAGGGACTCGATACCCGGTCGGCGGACCTTCACGGCGACGTCGTCGCCGTCGTAGGTGGCGGTGTACACCTGTCCGAGGCTGGCGCCGCTTATCGGGTCGCGGTCGAACTCGTCGAAGACGTCGTCGACCGGGCCGAATTCGTCTTCGAGGACGACCTTCGACTCCTCCCACGGCGCGGGCGGCACGTCGTCCTGGAGCCCCTCCAGCACCTCGATGTACGCCGGCGGGAGGATGTCCGGCCGCGTCGAGAGGATCTGGCCGAGCTTGATGAACGTCGGGCCGAGGGTGAGCAGGATGTCGAGCAGCACCGCGGCGCGCTCGCGCTGGATCTCGGCGTCGACCTCGCGGCTCCCGCCGAACAGGAAGTACCGGCGGCGGTCACGCCAGTAGGCGATGATGAGCGGCGAGAACTGCCGCAGAACGACGACGAACCGCCAGTAGGCGCGAAGGTTGACCAGCGTGACCACCCGTCAGGCGTCGCCCTCGTCGTCGGCGTCGTCGACGGGGATGGTCCGGGAGACGTCCCGCTCCCGCTTGGGGACCGATATTTCGAGGACGCCGCGGTCGATCTCGGCGTCGGCGCCGGCGCCGTCGGCGTCGGTCGGGAGGGGGAGTTCCGCGTCGAGGAACAGCGGGCGGTCCTCGCGGACGTACTCGAACCCGTCGGGGACGGTCTTCTCGCGCCGGCCCTCGATCTCGATGCGCCCGTCCTCGACGAGCACCTCTGTCGTCTCGGCGGCCGCGCCTGGGAGGTCGACGACGAGGACGTACCCGTCGTCCGACTCGAGTAGGTCCGCAAACACCGCGTCCGGGAGGTCCCGGAGCGCGTCGCGTAGCGCTGACATGAACGCGGGTAGGGTCGCCGCGGCGAAAAAGCTGTGGAAAACCGGGAGTCCCCGGACCGGATCGGGCAGACTGCTCGGATCGCGTGCGGCGACCGCGGACCGCTCCGGCGCGATCGACCGCGTCGAGTCACTCGGTGTCGCCGATGTCGAGGTCGAACTTCCCGAGGTCCTCGCCGTGGGACTCGCCGGGGAGGATGTCGCCGAGCCCCGCGCCGAACGCGGCGGCGGCCCAGACGACGGCGATCCGCCCGGCCCGTTCGAGCGCGGTCGGGTCGCCCTCGTGGAGCCGGCCCCAGAACAGCAGCATGCTGGCCGACGTGGCCAGCGAGACGACGAGGACGCCGGCGTACCGGCGGGGGACGAGTCCGAAGATCGGGTGCCGGATCGTGATCTGCCGGAAGTCGGCGAAGTAGAGGAGGCCGGCGACCGCGACGAGGATGAACCCCACGTGACCGATCAGGAGGACCGGGACGCCCGCGACGGTCGTCGCCGCGAACCAGGCCGCGATCTCGAAGACGCCGCCCTCGACGAGCAGGGGGAGCGCGAAGAGCACCGCGCCGACGAACGACTCGGCGAGGTCGCGGGAGGTGTACTTGGTGATCCGCCCGGCGAGCGCGCCGGTCCCGGGCATCCGCTCGACGAGCGAGATGGTCTGCCTGACCTTCTCGCGCTCGTGGTCCTCGTCGACGGTGTCGCTCAGGGCGTCGAGCTTCGCGAGCAGGTCCTCGATGTCGGGCTCGGCGGGGGCGCCCGCGGCGTCCGCCCGGTCCCCGGATCCGTCCGCGCGACCCGTGTCCGGCTCCCGTTCGTCGCTGTCGACCATGTGGCCCCGCGACGCGCGGGCGACCTAAAAGGGTGCCTCCGAGCCTCGGGCGTGGAGGGTGCCTCCGAGCTACGGACGGCGCGCGGTGACCGGTGACTGCGGTCCGCACGGCCGCGGCAACTACAGTCGGCCGAGGAACTCCGCGAGCGCGTCGTTGAACGCCGTCGGCCGTTCGAGCATCGCGAGGTGGGCGGCGTCGGGAATCTCGGTCCGCTCCCCCTCGGGGATCTCCGCCGCGAGGTACTCGTGGTACGCCGGCGGGGTGAGCCCGTCGTGCGCGCCGACGACCGCGAGCGCCGGGACCGCGACCTCGCCGAGCCGGTCCCGAACGTCGAACCGGTGGCACGTCAGGAAGTCGCGTTCGGTGACGGCGCGCCCGCAGGCGCGCATGGCCGCCTCGGAGAGCTCGACGTACTCCGCGGGCGCGTCGTGGAAGAGCCGGTCCGGCTCGTGGAGCAGCGAGACCGCCCGCTCGAAGTCGTCGGCGAGCGCGTCGCGGAGCGGTTCGGCCACCGCGAGCTTCGCGCCCGTGCCGGCGAGCACGAGGCCGTCGAGCGCGAGGTCCCGCTCTAAGGCGACCCACAGCGCGACCGCGCCCCCGAGCGAGTTCCCGCAGAGGACCGTCGCGTCCGTCGCCTCGGCGACCGCGACGACGTCGTCCGCGTACGCCTCGAGCGCCTCGCGGCCGGCGGACGCCGTCGCGTCGCCGCTGTCGCCGTGGCCGGAGAGGTCGACCGCGACCGCGGGGAAGCGGTCCGCGAGCCGCGCTTGCGACTTCCAGACGTCCTTCGTGCCGCCGCTGCCGTGGACGAGACAGACCGTCGGTCCGTCGCCGCCGCGGTCGAACCGGCGGTACGCAGTCTCGCGGCCGTCGTGGGTGACCCGTTCCATGTCCGGGCGGTTCGGCGCCGAGCGGTATAAACGCCGGAGGGATCCGGCCCGCGGACCGGCGATCCGCACCGGCCCCGAATCCGATCGCTCGACGGCGCCCGATCGCCGGGTGATCCAGTCCGAACCGCTACACTACCGATGCGATCGAAAACACTCACGTCATGCGATTTTGAGCGACAAGTTTATATGTCTTTGCGACTAACTCGTAGTTAGGATGAATCACATACAGACCCGATCGACCGGCGAGGGCGCGCTGCTGCGCCGGTACGAGTACGACGACCGGTGGATCGTCGCCGCCGACCTCGGGGCCGACGACGATTCGGTCACCGTCGACACCGTCGGCGAGACGGCGATCGTCGTCGTGGAGGGACCGGACGGTCCGGTCGAATCGGAGTTCGAGCTGCCGGGGACGGCCGTCGACGCGGCCGTGAACAACGGCGTGCTCACCGTGGAGGGCGAGCGATGAAGCTGACCGTCAAGCCGCTGAAACAGAAGGACGCCGGTCGCCGCCTCGCGGCGATCGACCGCGTCGCGGCCGAGGAGCTCGGGCTCTCCGGCGGGGACATCGTCCGCGTCGAGGGCGGCGACGGGGCCGCGATCGCCCGCGTCTGGCCCGGCTACCCCGAGGACGACGGCACCGGCGTGATCCGCATCGACGGCCGCCTCCGCCAGGAGGCCGACGTGGGGATCGACGACCGCGTCACCGTCGAGGACGTCGACGTCTCGCGGGCGGACGCGGTGACGATCGCCTTCCCGAGCCAGCTGCGGGTGCGGGGACAGATCGCCCCGTTCATCCGCGACAAGCTCTCCGGACAGCCCGTCACCGAGGGACAGACGATCCGGACCTCCCTCGGCTTCGGGCTGATGGGCGGCCAGTCGCAGGCGGTCCCGATGAAGATCGCCGAGACGAGCCCCGGCGGCACGGTCGTCATCACCGACGAGACCGACATCTCGATCTCGGAGATATCCGCCGAGGAGATCGCCGACCGCGGCGACACCGCCGGCGGCACCGGCGAGGGCCCCGACGTCACCTACGAGGACATCGGCGGGCTCGACGACGAGCTCGAACAGGTCCGCGAGATGATCGAGCTGCCCATGCGGCACCCGGAGCTGTTCAAGCGCCTCGGCATCGACCCGCCGAAGGGCGTCCTGCTCCACGGCCCGCCGGGCACTGGGAAGACGCTGATCGCGAAGGCGGTCGCCAACGAGATCGACGCGGACTTCCACACGATCTCCGGCCCGGAGATCATGTCGAAGTACTACGGCGAGAGCGAAGAGCAGCTCCGCGAGGTGTTCGAGGAGGCGTCCGAGGAGTCGCCGGCGATCATCTTCATGGACGAGCTGGACTCCATCGCGCCCAAGCGCGAGGAGGCCGGCGGCGACGTGGAGCGCCGCGTCGTGGCCCAGCTGCTGTCGCTGATGGACGGGCTCGAGGAGCGCGGCGAGGTCGTCGTCATCGGGGCGACGAACCGCGTCGACGCCATCGACCAGGCGCTCCGCCGGGGCGGCCGCTTCGACCGCGAGATCGAGGTCGGCGTCCCCGACCGCGACGGCCGCAAGGAGATCCTCCAGGTCCACACGCGGAACATGCCGCTGACCGACGGGGTCGACCTAGACGAGTACGCCGAGAACACCCACGGGTTCGTCGGGGCCGACCTGGAGTCGCTCGCGAAGGAGTCCGCGATGCACGCGCTGCGGCGCATCCGGCCGGAGATCGACCTCGAAAGCGACGAGATCGACGCCGACGTGCTGAACAGCATCCAGGTGACCGAGGCGGACTTCAAGGAGGCGATGAAGGGCATCGAGCCCTCCGCGCTCCGCGAGGTGTTCGTCGAGGTCCCGGACGTCAGCTGGGACCAGGTCGGCGGCCTCGAAGACACCAAAGAGCGGCTCCGCGAGACGATCCAGTGGCCGCTCGAGTACCCCGAAGTGTTCGAGGAGCTGGACATGGAAGCCGCCAAGGGCGTCCTGATGTACGGCCCGCCGGGCACGGGGAAGACCCTGCTCGCGAAGGCGGTCGCCAACGAGAGCGAGTCGAACTTCATCTCGATCAAGGGGCCGGAGCTGCTGAACAAGTACGTGGGCGAGTCCGAGAAGGGCGTCCGCGAGGTGTTCAGCAAGGCCCGCGAGAACGCGCCGACGATCGTGTTCTTCGACGAGATCGACTCGATCGCCACCGAGCGCGGGCAGAACTCCGGCGACTCCGGCGTGGGAGAGCGCGTCGTCTCCCAGCTGCTGACGGAGCTCGACGGGCTCGAATCGCTGGAGGACGTGGTCGTCATCGCGACGACGAACCGCCCGGACCTCATCGACTCGGCGCTGCTGCGCCCCGGACGGCTGGACCGGCACGTCCACGTGCCCGTCCCCGACGAGGCGGCGCGCCGCCGGATCTTCGAGGTCCACACGCGGGACAAGCCGCTGGCGGACGACGTCGACCTCGACGCGCTGGCGCGCAAGACCGAGGGGTACGTGGGCGCCGACATCGAGGCGGTCGCCCGCGAGGCGTCGATGAACGCCTCACGGGAGTTCATCGGCAGCGTCACCCCGGAGGAGGTCGGCGAGTCCGTCGGTAACGTCCGCGTGACGATGGCCCACTTCGAGGACGCGCTGCGCGAGGTGAACCCGAGCGTCACCCCCGAGACGCGCGAGCGCTACGAGGAGATAGAACAGCGGTTCAAGCGGTCGGAGGTCGACCGCGACGAGGCCGAGCCGGGCGCCGCGTTCCAGTAAGCCGAGCGCCCGTCCCGTTGGCGGGGCGGCTCCCCCGTCGGTTCGTTATACGACGCCCAGCGTCGACAGCAGGTAGAACGCGGCCACGACGACGATACCGATCGTGACGAGCCGCCACGCGAGCTTCAGCACGAACTTGCCGACGACGATGATCAGCGCGACGGCGACCAGGGCGACCAGCAGCTGGCCGATCTGACTGCCGAGCAGCGCGGCCTGTGCCGACGCGACGAGTCCCGCGAGCGCGAGCGACGGTGCGGTCATGTCCGGGGTCACGGCGAGGCCGGGGATAAGCTTGTGGGACGAGGGCGGACCCAGTTGTCGATCGTTGATATATCGGCGGCGAGAACTGCGTCGAGTCCGACGCGCGATCCGCCCGAGGACGGACACAGAGAGACGAGCGGCCGTCGTTACCGGGGAAATCTCCGGCCGACAACCCCCCTTTTGTTCCGGTGGGAGGCCGCTTCCGTCGCTCGGTTTGGTCGTTCGACGACCAGTTTCACTCCGGTCTACCCATGCTTATGTGTACGGAGTCCGTCCTTTACCGACGTACCGTAGTCAGCGTCAGACGCGCCGGACCGACGTTACATACCGAATCGGACATGTAGATGCCGGGCAGGTCCGAACATCCGAACCTACAAGGGCCCGCCTCGCCAGTACACCAACACTACAGATGACCCATATCCCACGCCAAGCCAGCGGGGTGGCCGCCGAATGAGCAGCGACGGCGTCACCGCGGACGGAGTCGAGCTACCGATCAAACGCACCACGGGCGACACCATGGAGGAGCGGCTCACGGGCAACGCCTACCACAACATCCTGCCCGCGCGCTACCTCCGGAAGAACGCGGACGGCGAGCCGGCGGAGGACCAGGAGGAGCTGTTCGACCGCGTCGCGCGCAACGTCGCGCTCGCGGAGGCCGTCTTCGAGGCCGAGAAGCAGGGCGTCGAGGTCACCGTCACGCCCGACCAGCTGAAGCCCGACCACCCGCGACGCGACGAGCTCGCCGAGGAGGTCTTCGGCGCGGGCACGACCGCGGCGGACGACGCGGAGACGACGCTCACCGCCCACAACGTCAACAAGTTCGCGTACGAGACGGTCGTCCCCGAGCTGCCCGAGAGCGTGCGCGACCACGTCGAGGCGACGGCGGAGACGTTCCGGCAGGGGATGGAGTCGCTCTCGTTCATGCCGAACTCCCCCACCCTGATGAACGCGGGCGACGAGCTCCAGCAGCTCTCCGCCTGCTTCGTCGACTCGCCCGGCGACGACATCACCGACATCCACCAGACCGCCAAGGAGGCGGCCGAGGTGTTCCAGTCCGGCGGCGGCATGGGGTACGCGTTCTGGCAGCTCCGCCCGTACGGCGACTCCGTCGGCTCCACCGGCGGCATCGCGTCCGGTCCGATCACGTTCATGCGGACGTTCGACCAGATGTGCGAGACCATCGCGCAGGGCGGCGCGCGCCGCGGCGCCCAGATGGGCGTCATGCGGGTCTCGCACCCCGACGTCATCCAGTTCATCCACGCGAAGAACAAGGACGTCTCCCTGGCCCACTCGCTGCGCCTGAACGACCCCGACGACTTCACGCACAACTCCTTCGCGGACGCCTTAGAGGAGGCCCGCGACCTCATCGACGAGGACGGGAAGGTGCCCGAGCACCTCCGGAACGCCGTCGAGGGACACCTCTCGAACTTCAACATCAGCGTCGGCGTCACGGACGACTTCATGGAGGCGCTGGAGAACGACGAGGAGTTCACCTTCACCAACCCGCGCACGGAGGAGCCCCACGTCGCGACGCCGGAGACGAAGGAGCTGTACGACATGTTCGGCCTCGGCGAGCACGTCGAGGTGGGCGAGGAGCTCTCCGTCCCGGCGGCCGAGATCTGGGACCACATGATCGAGGGCGCCCACGAGAACGGGGAGCCGGGCGTCGTCTACCTCGAGCGGATCAACAAGGAGCACTCCTTCGACGTCGAGGAGCATCCGGAACACCGGATCCTCGCGACGAACCCCTGCGGCGAGCAGCCCCTCGAGGAGTACGAGGCCTGTAACCTCGGCCACATCAACCTCTCGACGCTCGCCGACCTCGACGCGCCGGACTGGCGCGTCTGGTCCGACGAGCACGCCGACGAGTACGACTCCGAGGCGGCCGCCGTCGAGGCGTTCCTGGACGAGGCGATCGACTTCGAGGCGTTCGACGAGCGGATCGCGTACGGCACCCGCTTCCTCGAGAACGTCGTCACGATGTCCGACTTCCCCGTCCCGGAGATCGAACAGAAGGTCCGGGACATGCGGAAGATCGGGCTGGGGATCATGGGGCTCGCGCAGCTGTACGTCCAGCTCGGCGTCCGCTACGGCTCCGAGTCGGGCAACGAGATCGCCCGCCAGCTGATGACCCACATCAACCACGAGTCGAAGCTCGCCTCCCACGAGCTCGCCGAGGAGCGCGGGACGTTCAACGACTGGGCGGACTCGAAGTACGCGAACCCGACCGAACACCGCGACTGGTTCGAGCACTACACCGGGCTCGACGCCGACGAGTGGGCGGACGGCTTCCCGATCCGCAACCACAACACGACGACGATCGCCCCGACGGGCACGACGTCGATGATCGGCAACACGACCGGCGGCTGCGAGCCCATCTACAACGTCGCCTACTACAAGAACGTCTCCGACGACGTCCAGGGCGACGAGATGCTCGTCGAGTTCGACGACTACTTCCTGCGCACCCTGGAGGCCAACGACGTCGACGTCGACGCGGTCAAACAGGAGGCCCAAGAGCAGATGGCCGAGAACGCGTTCGACGGCGTCGAGGGGTTAGAGACGGTGCCGGACGCGATCGGCGAGCTGTTCGTCGTCACCGGCGACCTCTCCGCGAAGGACCACGCCGGCGTCCAGGTCGCCTGTCAGAAGGGCGTCGACTCCGCCATCTCGAAGACGGTGAACGCGCCGAACGACTCCACGCTCGACGACGCCAAGGAGGTCTTCGAGTACATCTACGAGAACGGCGGGAAGGGCGTCACCTACTACCGCGACGGCACCCGCTCGAAGCAGGTGCTCACGACCCGCGCGCAGAACACCGAGTTCGCCGACGAGACCGAGGCCGCCGAGACCATCGTCGAGCAGATCAACGACGTGTTCGGCGGCGTCGAGGCGTTCCTCGACAACGAGGACGTCCGCGCGGCGATCGACGCCGAGGTCGCGGACCTCCTCGAAGCGACGGAGCAGCCCCGGATCGACTACAGCGAGCGCAGCCCGCGCCCCGACTCCCTGAACGGCGTCACGCAGCGCGTCGAGACGGGCTACGGCAAGCTGTACGTCACCATCAACGAGGACGAGAACGGGCTGCCGTTCGAGCTGTTCGCGAACATCGGCCACTCCGGCGGCTACACCAACTCCTTCACGGAGGCGCTGGCGAAGGTCATCTCGACGGCGCTGCGCTCCGGCGTCGACCCCGAAGAGATCGTCGACGAGCTTCAGGGCACCCGGAGCCCGAAGGTCGCCTGGGACAAAGGCGAGCAGATCCAGTCGATCCCGGACGCCATCGGCACCGCACTGCGGCGCTACCTCGACGACGACGTCGACAAGGGGATCCCCCAGCAACAGAGCCTCGACGACGTCGAGGAGGCCGCCTCCGGCGCGGGTCGTCCGAGCCAGACCGACGGCGGCGCGGTCGACGCCGGCACGGCGACCGACGCTCCGAGCGGGCCCGGGCCGGCGGCGGACGACGACGACGCGGGCGCGGACGACTCGACGCAGGAGCTCATCGCGGCGGGCGAGTCGCCCGAGTGCCCCGAGTGCGGCGGCATGAACCTCTACTACTCCGAGGGCTGCAAGACGTGCGAGTCGTGCGGCTGGTCGGAGTGTTAGACGGGCAGCGGCGGTAACGAGCGGTCGGCGACGCGGATTTTTTGCGGGACGCGGATGTCCTCGGGCACACCGCTACTGTCCGAAAGACCGACGGACGGGTCGCTGTTCGGGAGCGGAAAACGGAGGAAGACGGCGCGGGGAGCTGCCGGCGGCTCAGTCGTCTTCGAGCGCCTGCGCGATGCGCTGGAGCTGGCGGGTCGCGTCGCGGACCTCGTCGCGGAGCTGGCGCACCTCGCGGACGAGCTCCTCGTTGCCGCCGTCGTCGCCGCGGGGGCCCTGCTCGCCCTGCGCGCCGGGGCCGCCGCCCATGCCGGGCGGGCCGCCCGCGCCGCCGGGACCGCCGCCGCCCATCATGCCGGACATCATCTGCGCGAAGGGGTTCCCGCCGCCGCCACCGCCCATCCCCGGCGGGCCGCCGCCGCCCATCATCTCCTCGGGGTCGGGGCGGTCGCCCTCCTCCCGCTCCTGCTCGCGTCGCTCGCGGATCTCCTCGACGCGCTCGCGGAAGGACTTCTCCTCGCCGTCGTCGCCGTCGGCGGCGTCGCCCTGTTCACCGGCCTCGCCGTTCTCGGGGTCGGTGGCGTCGTCGTCTGCCATGCGCCACGGTTCGGCGGCGCCGCCGAAAAGGGTTGCCGTGGCGTCCGCGACGGTGCGTTTATAACCCGGGGCGGCCGGTCGGCCCCTCACTCGTGGCCGGAGACGCGGACCGGCTCGTACGGCGCTTCGAGCCAGTCGAGGTCGGAGTCGGAGAGGTCGACGTCGAGCGCCTCGACCGCGTCTTCGAGGTGTTCGACGCTGGTCGTCCCGACGATGGGCGTGTCGACCCACTCCTTGTGGAACAGCCACGCCAGGGCGATCTGCGCCATCTTCACGCCCTTCTCGGCGGCGAGCTCCTCGACGCGCTCGTTGACCTCGCGGCCGCCGCCCTCGCGGTACGGGTGCGCGTAGAGGTGGTCTTCGGTCTCGCCGCGGAGGGTGGCGTCCACCTCCTCGTGGGGGCGCGCCAGGTAGCCGCGCGCGAGCGGGCTCCACGGCATCACGCCGACGCTCTCCTTCTCGCAGAGCGGGAGCATCTCGCGTTCCTCCTCCCGGTACGCGAGGTTGTAGTGGTTCTGCATCGTGGCGAACCGCTCGTACCCCTCGCGCTCGCTGACGCGGAGCGACTCCGCGAACTGGTGGGCCCACATCGAGGAGGCCCCGACGTACCGCACGTCGCCGCGCCGCACCGCGTCGTCGAGCGCGGCCAGCGTCTCCTCGATCGGGGTGTCGTCGTCCCAGCGATGGATCTGATAGAGGTCGATCGTGTCGGTGTCGAGCCGGTCGAGGGAGTTCGACAGCTCCTGTTCGATCGCCTTCCGCGAGAGCCCGCCCGAGTTCGGGTTCGACTCGTCCATCTGGAAGTACCCCTTCGTCGCCACGACGAACTCGTCGCGGTCGTGGCCGTCGAGCGCCTCGCCGAGGACGCGCTCGCTCGCGCCGTTCGAGTACATGTTGGCGGTGTCGAAGAAGTTCACGCCGAGGTCGATCGCGCGCTCGACCAGCTCTTTCCCGTCTTCCTCGTCGAGGACCCACTCGCGCCAGTCGGGGTCGCCGAAGCTCATACAGCCGAGACAGATCTTCGAGACGGTCGTCCCCGTGTTCCCGAGCGTCGTGTACTCCATGCCTCGATCAGTGCGAGGCGCGGCAAAAAGCTACGCGCGGCGGCGGAGGGGGCCGGGAACCGATCGGATCGCCGGCGGGCGTCGGCGCGCCAGTTACGGAACGACGCGGTGTACACGAGGAACGCGCCGGTGAGGATGACGAAGGCGAGGAACGTCACGAGCGCGAGCACGTTCGCGATCGGCGAGAGGGGGTCGAGGAACGACTGGCCGGTCGAGTCGAGTACCAGGACGGCGAGGAGGGCGGCGATCAGACCGAGCAGCCAGTTCGTGAGAATGTCGTTCATGGGTCGCCCGACACGCGGGGGCGACAAAAAGCCGCGGATGCCGCGGCGGTGCTGGACGCTCGGCGATCGGGGAAATCCGCGGCGCCGCCGGAGCTATGTCGGTGGCGCCCGTGGATCGGGTACCGTGAGCGACCGGACGACCTGCTGGCTGCTCGGCGACCAGCTCAACCCCGACCTCGACGTCCTCGACGCCGCCGACGACGTGCTGCTGATCGAGGCACACGGCTTCGCCGACCGGAAGCCGTACCACGCCCACAAGCTGACGCTCGTGTTCTCGGCGATGCGGCACTTCCGCGACGAGCTCCGCGAGCGCGGCCACGACGTGACCTACGTGCGGGCCGAGTCGTTCGGCGAGGGGCTCGACGAGTTCTTCGCGGAGCGGGACGCGAGCGGAGGAGACGGCCCGCGCCTGCGGCTCATGCGCCCCGCGAGCCACGGCGCCGGCGAGCGGCTCCGCGGGCTGGTCGCCGAGCGCGGCGGGACCCTCGACCTCGTCGACAACGAGCTGTTCTGGACGACGCCGGCCGACTGGCGCGAGTGGGCGGGCGACGGCGACGGACCGCTCGTCGGCGACGACGGCGCCGCCGAGCGCACCTTCCGGCAGGAGAACTGGTACCGGCACGTCCGCCGCGAGACGGGGGTGTTGATGGACGACGGCGACCCGGTCGGCGGGGAGTGGAACTACGACGACCTGAACCAGGAGACGCCGCCCGACGGCTGGGAGCCGCCGGCGCGACCGGCGTTCGAGCCGGACGGGCTGACCCGCGAGACCTACGCGTGGGTCCGCGAGCGGTTCGACACGTGGGGGAACGACTCGCTCGACGAGTTCGCGTGGCCGGTGACGCGCGAGGCGGCCCTGGAGGCGCTCGACCGCTTCGTCAGCGACGGGCTCCCCGCGTTCGGTCGGTATCAGGACGCGATGGTCGGCGGCGAGCCGTTCTGCTCGCACTCGCTGCTCTCGCCGGCGATCAACCTCGGCCTGCTCGACCCGCGCGAGCCGGTCCGGGCGGTCGAGCGCGCCTACGCGGAGCGCGGCGTCGACCCCGGCGGGTACGACCCGGCGGAGCACGGCGCGTCGGGCGGGGCGACGGCGTCGCTCGACGACTTCGGCGACGGCGCGGAGTCGGCGGAGTCAACGGAGCCGGCGCCCGTCCCGCTCAACGCCGCGGAGGGGTTCGTCAGGCAGGTGATCGGCTGGCGAGAGTTCGTGCGTCACGTCTACCGCGAGGCGATGCCGGAACTGGCCGACGCGAATCAGTTGGGACAGGACCGGGACCTCCCGCCCGCCTACTGGGACGGCGACACCGACATGCGGTGTCTCTCCGAGGCGGTCGACCACGTCCGCGAGTACGGCTACGCCCACCACATCGAGCGCCTGATGGTGCTGTCGAACTTCGCGCTGGTGTACGGCGCCGACCCGGCCGAACTGAACGAGTGGTTCCACCTCGGGTTCGTCGACGCGTACCACTGGGTGACGACGCCGAACGTCGTCGCGATGGGGTCGTTCGGCACGGACGTGCTCTCCTCGAAGCCGTACGCCTCCTCCGGGAGCTACGTCAACCGCATGAGCGACCACTGCGCGGACTGCCCGTACGCCGTCTCGCGGACCACCGGCGAGGGCGCCTGCCCGTTCAACGCGCTCTACTGGGACTTCCTGAAGGAGAACGAGGAGGCGCTGCGCGGCACCGGGCGGATGGGGCTGATGTACTCGCACGTCGACGGCAAGGACGACGCCGAGTGGGAGTCGATCCGCGAGCGCGCGGCCCGGGTGCGCGAGCTGGCGGCCGACGGAGAGCTGTGAGCGTTCGGGGAGCGTGCGGGACCGAGGGGAGAAGTAGGTCCTACTCGCCGCTCGCGAGCCGGCGCAGCCGCGGGAGCGCCTGCTCGTAGCCGAGGCCGACGAGTCCGACGTACAGCGCGATCAGTCCCATGCCGACGGCCCACGCGCCGAGCACGAGGTCGCCGCCCGAGACCGCGGAGAGCCCGAACCGTTCGAGCACGACGCCGACCGCGGCGGCCGCGCCGGCGCCGACGGTGACGGCGAGGAGTTCGACGAGTTCGACCGCGACGGCGGGTACTTCGACCATACCGGAGGGGAACGGTCGGTGATTATGACTCTTTCGGGACGCCGGGATTCCGCGCTCGGGGCGACCGCGGCGGCGTCACTTCAGTCCGAACGACCGCATGGCGGTGTCGACGAGCCCCTTCGCGATCAGCGCGAGGCCGGCGAGCAGCACCATCACGGCGCCGGCGATGACCGGGTCGCGGACGGCGATGATCCCGACGGCGGCGACGACGACGACGAGGCCGGCGATGCCTTCGAGTCCGAGCGTGTCACGCATATCGTCGGGTGGTCGTCGGTCGTGCTTAAAAGGGGCGGATGCGCGCTCCGGCGGAGAGCGGCCCTTTTATTTCGACGAGCGCGTATCACCGCGTACGCATGAGCAACGGAGACGGCGGCGGTCGGAACGACCTCCGGATGCCCGACGACGACGAGGTGTTCGCGGAGGTCGTCGAGATGCTCGGCGCGAACCGGGTCAAGGTGCGCTGCGCGGACGGGAAACAGCGAACCGCCCGCATCCCCGGTCGCATGCAGAAGCGCGTGTGGATCCGCGAAGACGACATCGTCCTCGTCGAGCCGTGGGACTGGCAGGACGAGAAGGCCGACATCTCGTGGCGCTACGAGAAGAGCGAGGCGGAACAGCTCCGCGAGGAAGGCCACCTACAGTAGATCGGTAGACGTAGACCGGTTGAGAACATCGTCAAGTACCTGGTCGGTTGTTTATAAAGCACTGATACCGGGTAGACCGCGATCGCCTCCAAAGCCCCAGCCTCGTCGCTGGCACCCTCCGCTTCGCTCCGGGAGCCAGCGACCCCAGCGAGAATCGGAGATTCTCTGGCAGCCGGCGGCTCCGCCGCCGGCGACCTCGCGCGTGCTGTCTCGCGACCGCCTTCGGCGGCCGCTCGCAGGCACGCGCCACCGCGTACCGTGTCGGTGTCGCCGTCGTCGCGCTCGCACCGCGCTTAAGTCCGAACGGACCCCAGCGAGCGTATGCTCAGGCTCGCGATGACCACCGACGCGGAGACGTTCGAGCGCGTGCGCGGGCCGCTCGCGGACCGCGGCATCGACGTGGGCCACGTTCAGGCGAAAGAGCGGACGCTGCGGGTCTCGGAGGGCGAGGCCGGCGAGGGAGTCCCGGCCGACCCCGACGAGTTCGAGGGGGTCGACGTGGGACTCGTCTACCCCACCCGCCTGATGGAGGGCGCGGTCGTCGACGAGCGCCTCGGCGTCCCGTGGGTGAACGGCCGGGACGCGGTGGTGACCTCGCGGAACAAGGCGGGCGTGCTGGCCGCGCTGTCGGCCGCGGGGCTGCCCACGCCGAAGACGACGCTCGTGTCGAACCCCGTCGACGAGTCGGCCGTCGTCGACGCCGCCGCGGGGTTCTCCTATCCCGTCGTCGTGAAGCCGAACTCCGCGACCCGGGGCGTCGGCGTCGCGACCGCGACCGACCTCGACTCCCTGCTCGGCGTCGTCGACTACCTGAACCTGATCCACGACTACCGCGCCACCGGCGACAAGTCGTTCCTGATCCAGGAGTACCTCCCCGACGCGCGCGACTACCGCGCGATGGTCGTCGACGGCGCGTACGCCGGGGCGGTCGAGCGCGTCCTCGACGACGACGCGCTCGCGGCCGGCCGGTGGAAGCACAACGTTCACCGCGGCGCGACCGCCCGCGGCGTCGACCTCGACCCCGAGGCGCGCGACCTCGCCGAGCGCGCGGCCGCGGCGCTCGGGATCGACTACCTCGGCGTCGACCTGCTCGCGACGGGCGACCGGCTCGTGGTCAACGAGACGAACGCGCGGCCGACCGTCGACGCCGCGACGAAGTACGAGGACGGCTTCTACGACCGGTTCGCGGCGCTGATCCGACGGACCGCCGAGGACGGGTGAAGAGCGGGGGCGCCGGGCGATCGGGGGCCCGACCGACTCAGGCCAGGTCGATCGACGCGCTGTCGTCGTCGCGGTCGAACGAGACCTCGAGGACGCCGTTGTTGAACGTCGCATCCGCGGAGTGCTCGTCGACGGGGGCGGGGAGCTCGACCGTCTCGTCGTACTCGCGCCGGTCGGAGACCGCGGAGATGGTGAGCGCCTCGCCGTCGCAGCGCAGCGAGAGGTCGTCCTTCGAGACGGCTGGGAGGTCGGCGACGAGACGCACCGACTCCTCGGTGGTGTACGCGTCGACGTGGGTGTCGGAGCCGAACCCGGCGTCGTCGGCCGACGGGGCGTCCGCGTTGGCCATCTCGTTCATCATCCGCTCGATCTCCTCGAAGAAGTCTCCGAACGGATCGTCGCGGTCGTCTCTGTCCATACCTTCCGTGAAGTCGGTGACCCCGATAAGCCTTCTGTCGGTCGCCGTATCGGCCCCTATCCGCCTCGCGCCGGGGGGCGACGGCCGACGTCGGGCGACGGCGCTCGGTCGACCGCGCCGGCGATAGGCGATACCGGGCGTAACAAATTCTAACGATTATGACGGTCTCGGCGCGACTGGGCCGGATTTAAGTAGTTGCGTCTCGGCTTTTTCGAACATGAGTAAATCGTATCTGTCTGCCGGTGACGACGTGAGCGACGACGAGGTCGTGCGGGTGGGGCTCAACGGCTTCGGTCGCATCGGGCGCAACGTGTTCCGCGCGGTGGTGGAGCACCCGCGGATCGAGCTCGTCGGGATCAACGACGTGATGGACTTCGACGACATGGGGTACCTCGCGAAGTACGACACCGTCATGGGCCGGCTCGACGGCGTCGAGCGCGACGGCGACGAGCTGACCGTCGGCGGCACGTCGGTCTCGCTGTTCAACGTCCAGGACCCCGCGGACCTCCCCTGGGACGAGCTCGACGTCGACGTCGCCTTGGAGTGTACGGGGGTCTTCCGCACCCGCGACGACGCGAGCGCGCACCTCGACGGCGGCGCGGACACCGTGATCATCTCGGCGCCCCCGAAGGGCGAGAAGCCGGTCAAACAGCTCGTCTACGGCGTCAACCACGACGAGTACGACGGCGACGACGTGATCTCGAACGCCTCCTGTACCACGAACTCCATCACGCCGGTCGCAAAGGTGCTCGACGCGGAGTTCGGCATCGACGCCGGCACCCTCACCACCGTCCACGCCTACACCGGCTCCCAGAGCCTCATCGACGGCCCGATGAGCAAGCGGCGCCGCGGGCGCGCCGCCGCGGAGAACATCGTCCCAACGTCGACGGGCGCCGCGGGCGCCGCCCAGAAGGTCCTCCCGCAGTTGGAGGGGAAGATCGACGGGATGGCGATGCGCGTCCCGGTCCCGACCGGCTCGATCACCGAGTTCGTCGTCAGCCTCGACGAGACGGTCACCGAGGAGGAGGTCAACGCCGCCTTCCGCGACGCCGCGGACTCCGGCCCGCTCGCGGGCGTCCTCGGCTACACCGACGAGGAGGTCGTCTCCTCCGACATCGTCGGCCTCCCCTTCTCCAGCTACGTCGACCTCCAGTCGACGAACGTCGTCGCCGGCGGGAAGCTGCTGAAGATCCTCACCTGGTACGACAACGAGTACGGCTTCTCGAACCGGATGCTCGACATGGCCGCGTACGTGCGCGACGAGGCGTAAGCGCGGCCTCCCGTCCGACCCCGAACCGCTTCCCGACGGCACCGCAACCCCGGAGCGCCACCGCTTAAGTGACTCATCGACGACCGTTCACCCATGCCAGCCTTCGACACCATCGACGACCTCCCGGCAGACAGTCGCGTCCTCGTCCGACTGGACCTCAACTCCCCCATCGAGGACGGCGACCCGCAGGACAACCGCCGCTTCGAGCGCCACGCGGAGACCGTCCGCGAACTGGCCGACGCCGGTCACCGCGTCGTCCTCATGGCCCACCAGGGGCGGCCCGGCCGCGACGACTTCACGTCGCTCGCCGGTCACGCCGACATCCTCGCCGACCACGTCGGCCGCGACGTGGCGTTCGTGGCCGACACGTACGGCGAGGCGGCGCTGGACGCCATCGACGCGCTCGAACCGGGCGAAGTCCTCCTGCTGGAGAACACCCGGATGTGCGACGACGAGCTCCCGGAGGCGTCGCCCGAGGAGAAGGCGGAGACGGAGCTCGTGGAGACGCTGGCTCCGCGCTTCGACGCGTACGTCAACGACGCCTACTCGGCGGCGCATCGGTCGCACGCCTCGCTGGTCGGCTTCCCGCTCGCCCTCCCCGCGTACGCGGGCCGCGTGATGGAGACCGAGTACGAGGCTAACACCGCCATCGCGACCCGTGAGTTCGACGGCCCGGTCACGATGGTCGTCGGGGGGACGAAGGCGACGGACGTGATCGGCGTGATGGACGCCTTGGACGACCGCGTCGACCGCTTCCTCCTCGGCGGCGTCGCCGGCGAGCTCTTCTTACGCGCCGCGGGGCACCCCGTCGGGCGCGACGTGGGAGAGATGGACCTGTTCGACGAGCAGTGGGAGGGGAACCGCGAGCTGATCGAGTCGGTCCTCGACGAGCGCGGCGACGCGGTTCGGCTGGCGAGCGACCTCGCGTACGAGGGGGCCGACGGCGACCGCGCCGAGGTCGCCGTCGACGACATCGAGGAGAAGCGGGAGGCGTTCCTCGACGTGGGCGCCGCGACGGTCGCCGACTACGAGCCGGCGATCCGCGAGTCCGACGCCGTCTTCGTGAAGGGCGCGCTCGGCGTCTTCGAGGACGAGCGGTTCGCCGACGGCACCGTCGGCGTCCTCGAGGCCATCGCCGAGACTGACTGCTTCTCGGTCGTCGGCGGCGGCGACACCTCGCGGGCCATCGAGATGTACGGCCTGAGCGAGGACGACTTCTCGCACGTCTCCATCGCGGGCGGCGCGTACATCCGCGCGCTGACGGGCGAGCCGCTCCCGGCGGTGGAGGTCCTGGAGGCGGCGGCGGACCGGTAGGCGGGAATCGGTCCGGAGACGGGGCGAATTACTCCTCGACGTCGAGGTCGAACTGCTCGTTTTCCGTGACCGCGTTGAGGACGACGCTCGTGTTCGACTCGCGGATGTCCGCGTCCGTGAGGATCGACTTGATCTGGTCGTTCATGCCGTCCGTGTCGGTGAACTTCCCGATGGCGATCACGTCGTAGTCGCCCGTGACCTCGTAGACGCTCACCATCTGCTTCTCCTGGCGCAGCTTCTCGGTGACGTCCGGCAGCGCGCTCCCCTCGACTTTGAGCTGGAGCACCGCGGTCACGTCGTAGCCGAGCTTGTCGTAGTCGACGACGGGCGTGTACCCGCGGATCACGCCTTCCTCTTCGAGGTCGCGGAGGTGGTTCGAGACGGTCGTCACGGACACGTCGAGCTCGTCGCCCAGGCTCCGGAGGCTCGCGCGGCCGTTGCTGAGCAGCGAGTTGATGAGCTTCGCGTCGAGGTTTTCGTACGTCATCACACCCAACCACGCTTTCGGGGGTTTAGAATTTTACGAACGTCCAGCAGTTTTGCCTGTCCGGCGGTTCATGCGCCAAGCGATAAGGCCTTTATACTGGCAGATAACGAATCAGACGTCCAGAACATGACGGACGAACAAGCGAAACCGGACGGCGGCCTCACGGCCGAGGAACAGGCTGTACTCGACGAGATCGAAGAGAGGAACGTCGACTTTCTGCGGCTACAGTTCACCGACATCCTCGGCGTCGTGAAGAACGTCTCCGTGCCCGCCCACCAGGCGGAGAAGGCGTTCACCGAAGGCATCTACTTCGACGGCTCCTCCATAGAGGGGTTCGTGCGTATCCAGGAGTCGGACATGCGGCTCGTCCCCGACCCCGACACGTTCGCGGTGCTCCCGTGGCGCAGCGACGGCGACGGCGACAGCGGCGCCGCGCGGCTCATCTGTGACATCGTCGACACCGACGGGGAGCCGTTCGCCGGCGGTCCGCGGCAGGTGCTGAAAAGCGTCCTCGCCGAGGCCGAGGAGATGGGCTACTCCGTCTCGATCGGTCCGGAGCCGGAGTTCTTCCTGTTCGAGAAGGACGAGGACGGCAACGCGACCACGATCCCGCACGACAACGGCGGTTACTTCGACCTCGCCCCGAAGGACCTCGCGTCCGACGTGCGCAAGGAGATCATCTTCACGCTAGAGGAGATGGGCTTCGAGATCGAGGCCTCGCACCACGAGGTCGCCGAGGGCCAACACGAGATCAACTTCAAGTACGACGACGCGCTCTCGACCGCGGACAACATCGCGACGTTCCGCGCCGTCGTCCGCGCCGTCGCCGAGCAGCACGACCTCCACGCGACGTTCATGCCCAAGCCCATCGCCGACATCAACGGCTCGGGCATGCACAGCCACATCTCGCTGTTCGACGAGGACGGCAACGCGTTCGCCGACGACGACGACGAGTTCAACCTGAGCGAGACCGCGTACCAGTTCATGGGCGGCATCCTGAACCACGCGCCCGCGTTCACGGCCGTGACGAACCCGACCGTGAACTCCTACAAGCGACTGGTGCCCGGCTACGAGGCGCCGATCTACGTCGCCTGGTCCGACACGAACCGCTCGGCGCTCGTCCGCGTCCCCGACGCCGCGGGCGTCTCCGCGCGCTTCGAGGTCCGCAGCCCCGACCCGTCCTGTAACCCCTACCTCGGGATGGCGTCGCTCATCGCCGCCGGCCTCGACGGGATCAAGACCGGCGCCGACCCCGGCGACCCGGTCCGCGAGGACATCTACGAGTTCGACGACGAGAAGCGCCAGGAGTACGGCATCGAGACGCTGCCGCCGAACCTCGGCGCCGCCGTCGAGGAGCTGGAGGCCGACGAGGTGCTCCAAGAGGCGCTCGGCCCCCACACCTCCGAGAAGTTCGCCGAGGCGAAGTCCCAGGAGTTCAGCGAGTACCTCACCCAGGTGTCGCAGTGGGAGGAGGACCGCTACCTGGAGACCTTCTGAGGCGACGGCGCGGCCGCTCGGCGCACGGCACTCGTTCGACTCGCCCTCGATTTTTTGCGGTTCACCGCCACGCTCCCCGACAGGTCTCTGTACGTCCGGTCGGGCCGTCGGGACGCGTGAGAGAACGTTCGCGACCGCTCAGGCCGTCCGCCCCGCGTATCGGGGCAGCGCCGGTAGCGCGACGACGGCGACCACGGCGGCGGTGGTCGCGACCAGCGTCACGGGGAGGGTCCCCGCGAGCGCGTCGGCGCCGACCCAGAGCCCGCCCGTGACCGCCAGCGCCGGGACCGCGACCCGGACCGGGACCGCGGGCTCGTCGCCCTCGACGAGCCGCCAGCCGACCGCGCCGCCGGCGCCGGTGGCGATCCCGACCCCCGCCTCGACGACCTTGCCGGTGTACCCGCCGGCGACGGCGACGGCCAGCGCGCCGGCCGAGACGACCGCCGCGAGGAGGAACGCCGGGGCGGGGTTCAGGTCGGCGGTGGGGCCGGCGGCCGTCTCCGCGCTCGCCGAGCGGCGGACCCGCGGGTCGCCGGCCAGCCACAGCGCGACGGCGACCGTCCCCGCGCCGACGGCGAGCCCGGCGAGCACGTCGACGAGGAAGTGTACCTCGATGACCACCCGCGAGGCCGCGACGGCGACCGCGACCGCCCCGGCGGCGAAGTAGCGGGCGCGGTCCGTCCAGAGCCGGTCGTACAGCAGCGCCAGCGCGAGGTACGCGGCCGCGCCGCCGGTGGCGTGGCCGCTCGGGAATCCGAACCCGTCGGAGAGCACCTGCGCCTCGTACCACCCGGTCAGCAGCGCGGGGAGCCACGTCGGCACGTCGGCGGGCGGCATCGCGCCGGGCGGCCGGGGGACCGCGAACCACGCCTTGCCGAGCGCCGTCGCGGCGTACGCGCAGGTGACGGCCGCGATGGCGGTCGCGCCGGCGCGGCGCGGCGACCCCGCGACCCCCTCGCTCGCGAACCAGTAGCCGACCGCGAGCAGCGCGAAGAGGAACCACGGGTCCGCCAGGTGGGTGACGGCCGCGAAGAGGACGACGACGAACTCGGGGAGGGCGTCGACGACCGCGATCTCGCCGAGCCCGCGGTCGGGGGCGACGATCCCCGTCACGGGTCGGTCACTCCGGGAGGCGTCGCCGGCGCGGCGGTCGCCGCGTCAGTCATCCCCGCGGCGGCGGGCGTAGTCGAGCGCCTTGCCGGGCGTCTCGATCAGGTTGAGGCCGATGCCGACGACGACGAATATCGTGTACAGCCCGAGCGTCGACAGCCCGAGGACGACGATGGCGCCGACCGCGTAGATCCCCTGTAGCGATGTCAGCGCCGCGAGCGTCAGCACCGTCCCGTACAGCAGCACAAGGTACGGCCCCCAGCCGCGGGCGTGACCGCGCCGCATCCGCGAGCGAACGTACCGCTTCAGCTCCGACTCGACCTCCGGTTTGTCGACCGTGCGGCGTTCCACGTCGTCCTCGAACTCGTCGAGCTGCGACCGCAGCTCGCGGACCTCCGCTTCGAGGGCGGCGACGTCCGGCGCGCCGCGCGGCCGTTCGCCGTCGTCCCCGTCGGGGTCCGACTCGCCGTTCATACCCGTGGGTCGGTCGCGGTCCTGTTGTAACTGCCGGTCCGCGGCGTCGTTCGGGAGGCCGGCGGGCCCGGCGTCCCGGTCGGGCGGGCGGCCCTCGCCGCCGTCGCCGCGGTCTGCGAGCACGACGTTGACCACGCCGCCGAGGACGACGACGACCGCCGCGAGGTACAGCCAGGTGACGAGGAGGAGGATCCCGCCGATGACGCCGTACGCCTGATACTGCGCGGCGCCCGCGGCGTACACCTGGAACCCGGCCTGAAGCAGCGTCCAGCCGACGGCCGCGAACGCCGCGCCCGGCAGCGCCTCGCGGACGCCGACCGCCGGCTGCGGGAGGAGGTAGTACATCGGGAGGAACACGACCGCGAGGAGGACGGGCAACGCGAGGACGCTCGCGACCTCGACCAGCGGGAGCGCGTTCGCGGCCGCGACGAACGCGCCGACGGCGACCATCGCGCCGAGGCCGAGGCCGACGCCGACGACGACCGAGGCGGCGTCGGCGACCTGTTTGAGGAACCCGGGCGTCTGGTCGCCGCCGTACAGCGAGACGAACGCCGTGTCGAGCCCGCGGAACACCTTCAGCGTCGACCAGAGCAGCACGCCGACGCCGAGCAGGCTCGCGCCGGTCCGGCCGCCGGCCGAGGAGACCGCGAGGACGACCGCCTCCTCCCCGGCCGGCGTGAGGAAGTCACCGGTCGCCGCGACCAGCTGCGCGGCGATGGTCTCGCCGAAGACCGCGGTGGCGACGACGACGAGCAGCAGGAGCGCGGGGACGAGCGAGACGAACGCGTAGTAGGCGATGGCCGCGGCGAGGAACGTCACCTGGCGGTCAACCGCGAGGTCGGCGACGCGCCGGACCGTGCCGAACGCGCTGCGCGAGTGTCGGGACACGCCCGGCAGTTCGACCGAGGGCGACAAAAACCAGCGGGTGCCGGCCGCGCGACGGGGTCCCCGCCGAGGCCGGCGTCGTCAGTCCGCGTCCTCGCCGAGGACCGCCTCGCGCATCTCGGGGATCGAGGCCGTGCTCTTGACCGCCGTGCCGCGGTAGTGCGCGCGGCTCGCCTCGTGGCCGGCCCCGCGCAGGCGCTCGACGAACTCGTCCATCCCGATGGCGGGCTCGCCCCACTGCTTGTACAGCCGGTGCTGGTCGTAGTGCGTGGGGGTGTCGAGCTCGCGCGCGACGGTGCCCAAGAGCTTACGCGCGCGTTTCGCCTCGCCCATGTCGTCGGTCACCTCGCGGCGGACGGCGCGCGCGAAGTCGGGGTCGGCGACCGGCCCGAGCCAGATCGGGCCGGCCGTGAGGACGCGGTCGCCCCCGCACTCCGGACAGGCGTCGACCGGGTCGGCGACGTGCCCCGGCGTCGCCGCGCGCCAGAGGCAGTCCTCGCAGTGGTCGACGTACCCGACGCCATCGAGGCAGTCGTCCGCCGCGCGGGCCCCCGACTCCAGTTCGAGGTATGTCCGCGCGTAGTGGCGGGAGACGTGCGAGAGGACCGGCGTCGCCGCCTTGTCGTAGCGCGCGGCGGTCCGGACGAGCGCCGAGACCAGCGTCCGGAGCCCCATCTCCGGGTGGTAGTCGGTGTTCCGCGGGACCGCGCCGTACTTGCGGATCCCGCTCTGGAGGTGGGCCCCGCACAGCGGCGCGGTGTCGGTGGCGGTGACGCAGACCAGGTTGCGGCCGTTCGCGAACGCCGCGTCCGCGAAGGGGATCGGCGTGCCGTACGGGTCGAGGTCGACGACGTCGAACGGGCCCTCGTCGTACAGCAGGGCGTTGACGTCGCGGTGGACCGCCTCGCCGTCGAGGTCGTTGGCGTCGAGGTTCGCGGCGGCGAGTTCGACCGCCTCCTCGTCGACGTCGGCGCAGGTGACCCGGTACCCCTCGGCGGCCGCGCGGACGCCTCGGATCCCCGAGGCGGCCATCGCGTCGAGGTACGAGGCCGCGCGCGGCTCGCGGTCGCGGTAGGCGCGCAGCGTCGCGACCGTCACGTCGCGGTTCAGCTCCTGGGTCGGGTTGAAGAAGACGCCGCCGCCGGTGCCCTCGCTGGCGCCGTCGCGGGCCTCCGGGACGGAGACAGTGAGTCCGCCCTCTTCGATGTCCATACCGTCGATTCGGCCAGCCCGGGCTAAAAGGACCCCGCTCCGGGACCGGCGGGCCGCCGAAGCGCCGAACGGCGCCCGGGGACGGAGACAATGAGTGGCTTTTACGCCGTCGGCGCGGAAGGTAAACGTATGAACGGAGACGCCGCACGGGGACGGCCCGCCGCAATCAACGACGGAACGGAGGGGCGAGGATGGTAAGTCCGGCGCGAGTGGACGCGATAACCGACATCGCGTACGGCGCCCTGATCGTCTTGTCGATCGTGTTGATCGCGACGACGCAGATGAACAACGTCGCGATCGCGTTCGGGATCGGGGTGTTCGCCTCCTACGTGATCCACGTGGTCTGGAAGATGGCGCGGTTCGACCCAGACTGGATGACCCGCGAGGTGGCGGACCAAGTCGGCAAGAAGGTCGAGGAGAGCGTCGGCGAGACCGTCGACAAGGAGGTCGAGAAGACCGTCGGTGAGACCGTCGAGAAGACCGTCGGCGAAACGGTCAACAAGGAGGTCGAGAAGACCGTCGGCGAAACGGTGAGCAAAGAAGTCGAGAAGACCGTCGAGGAGACCGTCGGCGAGAAGGTCGAGGAGACGGTGAGCAAGGAGGTCGAGAAGAGCGTCGGGGAAACCGTCGAGAAGACCGTCGGCGAGACCGTCAACAAGGAGGTCAGCGAGGTCGCCGACGACGTGAGCGACACCGTCAGCGAGGAGGTCACGGGCAAAGTCGAGGAGACCGTCGGCGAGACGGTTGAGAAGACCGTCGAGGAGAAGGTCGGCGAGGCCGTCGAGGAGAAAGTCGGCGAGACCGTCGAGGAGAAAGTCGGCGAGACCGTCGAGGAGAAAGTCGGCGAGACGGTGGAGAAGACCGTCGAGGAAACGGTCGGCGAAAAGGTCGAAGAGACGGTAGAGGAGACCGTCGAGGAAACGGTCGAAGAGACGGTGGAGGAGACCGTCGAGAAGACCGTCGGCGAAACGGTGGAAGAGAACGACGACGAGGAATCCGAGCGGCGCGGCGAGTCGTAGCTCCTCTCGGGCGGCGACGTCCGACTTCCGTGTCGGTGGCGTAGCGCGACCCGGTTCCCCGTCGGCCGCGTATCAGAGCGACTGACGCGACGGCGTCGGCGGGCGTCAGTAGTCGCGGTCGACGACGATCACCGGGTCGTCGGTCTCGTTCGCGATGCGGTCGGCGAGCGTCCCGAAGACGTGATCGCCGAGGGTGGACTCGGGTTCGTACATCACGACCGCGTCGTAGTCGGCCGCCACGCGGAGGATCTCCTCGTCGTGCTCGTCCCCCTCGACGACCAGCGTGTCGAGCGCCGCGGCGTCGAACCCGTCTTCGATCAGGCGGTCGCGCGTCTCGGAGACGATCTCCTCGCCACGCTCGCGGGGCTGCTCGCCCTCGACGACGTGGAACAGCGTGATCCGCTGGGTCGAGTCCTCGCTCAACACGCGGATGAACCGCGGGAGCCGTTCGAACTCCGCCACGTCCGGGAGCGGCACGAGGATGCGCCGCACGCCGTCGGTCGGCGCGGGGTCGAGTTCGGCGGCGCACCCCTCGTCGGCCGCGACCTGCTGGATCGCGGCGGCCCGGTCCTTCCCGAACACCAGCCGCGTCCGGACTGACGCCCCCGCGTCGGCGAAGGCGTCGGCGACCTCGTCGAGCGTCGCCCGCGCCGCCTCGCCGAACTGCTCGCGGGCGGAGCTGGCCGGCGTCTGCTCCGGGAGGGCGTAGTGCCCGAGCACCACGACGTCAAGCGACGAGAGGTCCTCGATCAGCAGCGGCGACAGCGGCTCGGGGTCCGGGAGTTCGAGCGGCACGAGGATCGTGTCTGCCATGCGGCACGATTGGTCGGCGGGGACAATAAACGCGGAGATCCCGGGTCGAACGGACGAACCGGCGGCTGGGAGGGGCGGTACTCGACGCGAAAAGGATGTGTCGCGGAGCGCTACTCGTTGCCGAACATCTGGCGCATCATCGGGTGCATCTCCATCAGCTGCTCTTCCGCGATCTCCTCGTACAGCTTGTACGTGATAGAGACCGCCAGCAGCAGCCCCGTTCCGGAGACCTGACCGATGGTGCCGAGCAGGTTCGCCATCACGGCGAGCAGCCCGACGAGGGCGCCGCCGATGACCGTCACCTGCGGGATGTACCGCTCCATGACCTTCTCGACGACCTGCGGGTTCCGACGGAACCCGGGGATCTGCATCCCGGAGTTCTGGATCTGCTTCGCGGTCGCCTCCGGCCCCATGCCGGTGGTCTCGACCCAGAAGATCGCGAAGATGGCGCCGCCGACGATCATGAACGTGAGGTCGACGGCGAGCCGGACCGCGATCATCCACGGTTCGACCGACGCCGGGATCTCGCCGAGGAACCACATCCACTGGCCGCGGCTCTGGATGGGGTTCAGGTAGTAGAACAGCCCGGAGATGGGCTGTCCGGCGTCGCTGTACTCGCCGAGGAACGCCGGCATCCCCGCCCACTGCGAGGAGAGGATCT